>JADDQD010000049.1:0-664 GCA_016781555.1 Pseudomonadota bacterium
GGCTGCCAGCCATCGGCCATCATCATCGCCCGCTTGCCGTTGTCCTTTGGAGGGCTGCCCGTAATAGTGCCCTTCGCGGCGTGCATCATCACCGCCGCACCTAAACCAGCTCCCATCATGGACTTGGCAATGGCAAGGTCGCGCCGAGCTCCGCCAGCCTTGTAGTCATCGCGCACCCGCTTGAGTGCGAACTGCACGCCGGGCGTCCGCTCCACTGCATACTTGAGGAGGTTAACCGGCGTGCGGACGAACGGCGCTACAAGCTTGAAGATCGGATAATCCTCGGTGCCCCCAATCACGCGCTGCCCTAACCGGCCGAGCTGCGTTTGGAAGGTGAGGTAGCGGGCATAATCCCGCGACTGCTCAATCATGTCGTCAGTCGGGTTCGCGATTAGATCCCCGATGCGGGTCTTTGCCGCTTCGCCCCGGAGACCTTCACCCCGAGCCTTCCGCACCGCGAGCCCTGCCATAGCCGAGCGCCTCGCCGTGGCTTTGAAAAATTCATCCTCCGCCATCAGGAGGCGAGTGGGAGTGCGGATAACTGAGCCCGCAGCACCCGGAATGACTTTGTGCCGGCGCTGCTCCAACTTGGTCAGCGGGTCCGTGGGGTCGCCCGTCCGCATGACTTTCGCGAACGCCGCAGCACCTTCCTTCGCCGCCTGAA
>JADDQD010000049.1:697-8043 GCA_016781555.1 Pseudomonadota bacterium
TCAGCACGGCATCGGCGCGAGCTTGAGACCCGCTGAGCTTGCCGGCAGCGCGACGAACGCCACCGATCGCCGCAGCCGTTGCGAACTCCGGAATCTGTGCAAGCTGGGTGGCCAGGTTCGAAGCCGTGTTGACCACATGCGTTGAGACGCCAGACAGCAGCGCATTATAATAATATTCAACGAAATAGTCGGACTTGCGCGGCTTGATGCCTTCGGCGGCGAACTTGTTGATCTTGCCGGGGTCCGCACCCTCGCGCTGCAACTTCAGAATGCCAGCGGCAACATCCTCAAGCCGGCCATCCCCGCCCAGGCCGTCAACGATCGTGCGATGGATGCGCTGCCCGGCATCCTTCGACCGGGCGGCCATCTTGAACTGAGCCAGGGCGCGGCCAGCTTCCGCCGTGGCCGCCGTGACTTGTTCCTGAATTGCTGCGTGACGAACCAGCGCCTTGGCAAACGCCGCCCGCTCCGCATCGGAGGGACCTTCGCCCATCCGGCCTGCCAGCGTGACAATCTCGTCCGAAGACTTGGCGAGAAGCTGACGGGAGGCAAGTGCCTGTTCGGCGTTCAGAGCTTGCCCCTTGCGCCGCTTCAGGAGATCGTCAGGCGTCATGCCTATTTCGCGGGCGAGCGCAGCCGTCTCGGCTTGGCTCATTCTCCCACGGCGAGCCGCGTCAAACCCGCCGAACCGCGACTCCACGTTCTGCAGCAGCCGGCGAATGTCGTTCCGCGTTTCGACGTGCTCAAGGTTGATGTTGCCGACACGCCCACCGACCTTTGGCAGATCCTCATAAGCGGTCGCGGGTGGCTCATTTGCCCGCAGATCATCAAGCCCGATCGGCCGGCCAATGTCACCAGCGAGCGGCCTGCCTTCCTGTGCAGCCTCTTCGATCATGAAGCGGTCAGCGCGCGCCGCCTCAAAGCGGTCTATCTCGTCCAGATCCTTGGGACGGAATGCGCGGTTGGTGCCGCGGTTAGTATCGTCCAGCGCCTCAAGGAACTCGGCCACCGATGGCCTGGACGTATGGTTCGGGAAGAAACCGGCTTCATAGGCCAGCTCCGCCGCTTCATCGAGGCTGCGCCCGTTCTGGTTGTCGATCAGCCGGCCAGCGAACTGTTCGCCCCGCGCAAAGTCCAAGTTCCGCGCCGCATTGCTGATGCCCATTGAGGCAAGCTCGCCGCCTTCATCCCTGAGCGCCCACGGCTGAGAGCGCACCCAGCTAATGAGGTCCAAAGGACCGCGGCGGCTGCGCCCGTTCGGCAGGGTCCGCATCGCCAGCTCGTCGGCCTCGTTGGCAGCCTGAAGCAGTGGGCGCGGGTCACCGATCGCGTTGAACTCGTCCAAGCTTTCGACCGCGTTCGAAGGAATTGGCGTCACGTCCTCGGGCCGAATGCCCCGCGCAATGGCGGCAATCTCTTCCGGCGAAGCACGCTCACCCATGGGACGAGTGCGCCCAAGCTGCGGTTCATCGACAATCTCAAAGCCAGGCGGAATCTCGGAAGCGTTGATGTAATCGCGCTGCCGGCCTATATTATCGTCTGCTCCGCGCCCGTAGACCATCCCGTCGGGCGACAGGGGGGAACGGTGAGTGGTCAGACCCCCCGGAGCGCCTTTCTTCTCGAAAGCAGTGACGAGCCAACGCTTCTCAACGCCACTGAAGTCGGGCGCGACTACGGCCCTGTGAACGTCGTCCTCCAGAACGAACTTCTGATTGCCGGTTTCGCTCGGCATCTGCCGAACCGGCAGCCGCTCCACGATCGCGGGAAGGTCGTCCACTACCTCAGGATGTTTGGCGACGATCTTGGCCAGCCCGAAACTCTCATTCCCCCAAACGAGATCAACTGGGCCAATCTGGGGATGCCTGATGGCCCCCGGCACCTCGCCAGCCCGATCTTGCCGCAAACGCGCGAGGGCCGCGGGATAGTCGCTCGCAAGGTTCCGATGGATTGGCCCGAAGGGGCCAACCTCTGGCGCGGCAGGGGCTTGGCTGGCGTCGATGCGATCCACCGGACGCTGTGCAGGGTTGGCAAGCCTTGCCTCTATCCCTTCAGAAGAGAACACGCGCGCCGCAGTCGGTCCATCGCCGCGGTTGACGCTCGTTAGAAGCCCATCCCGTCCAGCAGCCTCAACAGCATTGCCGAGCGTGGTTGAACCAGTGCGACCGACCATCCGGCCCGCAGGCCCAATGGCAGGAATGAAGTCCAGCGAACCGAGACCTGCATTCACCGCAGCAGAGCCATAGCGGCCCTGTCCAAAGTCCGTCTTGGCCTCTTCTATGGCCGAGGCCCCGCCGATGATCGGAGCCCACTCAGCGATGGTCTCAGCCTCATTGCCGAGCCGATTGGCGAACGGATGGTCGATCAGCTCCCCAAACTCGCGAGCAAGATTGCCGAAGCGCTCGGGAATCGTTTTCCCGAACGGCTCATCAGGCGTGGTAAGCGCCGAGATGCTGTGACCCGGCAAGCGAGGCGGCGGGCCTTTCACTGGTTCAGGGACGATCCGAGCGCCCTTGCCGTGCTTGTTGCGCCAGGCGATTGCCCCGCGCAGTGGTCCGGTGTTGCCATGCTCGAACTGAATGCCGAGCTCGGTGGCCATCTTCGTAAGCTGATCGAACGTAGCGCCAGCATCGAAGGCGGCTTGCAAGCGAGCGTTCTTGGAAGGGTCTACCTGGCTGCGATAGCCCGGCTGTGCTGCGTTTCGATAGTCTTCCAGCGTGTAGGCTGTGTCTCTCCCGGCAGGCGCAGAGGCGGGCGCAGGAGCCGGCGCAGAGCCGCCAGGAAACCCCGCTGCAATGACGCCCTGAGGCTTGGCAGGCTGATCAGGAACCACCTCCCAACCATCGGGGATGTCCGACTGAGGCTGCGCAGACGGCCCTCGTGCAAAGGCAAAGTGGCTGTGGTCGCCCTCGTCCAGCGATTCCAGCAGCTCATAACCAGCCCGGCGATATTCCGTCTCAATATCCGCATGGCGAACACCTCGAGCCCGAGCAATGTCCACGGCGCGGGAGCGCGTGTGGAAGCTGTTCGCAGCGCCCCCGACCCTGCGGTTGTGCTCCGGCGTCCGGTAGGTGCTCGTCACCGTGCCGAAGCGAGATCCGAAGTCAGCAGCGCCCCCGAGATCGAAGTTCCCAGGCTGCGTTGGTGTGCGACGGCGCGGAGCAGGCTGCGGCGTCCCGGGCGAGACAACCTCAAACCCCTCTGGAATATCATCCTCGAACATCAGCGCTGCGCCACCCACTGCCCGCCGCGGCGGACCATTGTTTGTCCGGTCGTCGGGTTCCGGATCACTGTGCCCTCAGCAACGCCACCACCGGCCCGCCCAGCACGCCTGCCGCCGTTCCTCGTGGTCGGTATCGGCCTTGAGTTCCGCAGCGTCTGCACACGCCCATTCGCATAGGTCAGGACAACCTCACCGCGCTCATTCACGACCCTTGAAACGGGAGTGTTGTCACGGTTGTACCGCGAAGCCCCCGCAGCCCTTTCGCTGCTGGCGATCGACGCATTCGCCCGAACGTCGGTGTTCCGGTTGTCCGAAGCTATCCGCTGGTCCTGCAAATCGTCCCTGTACCCGTAGGCAGTCGGGCCATCACCCTTCAGGATGAAGTCGCGAACCGCAGTGCCCCATTCGAGAGTCCCGCGCTTTGCGATGGTGTCTGCATATTGCTCCGCCTCTGTCCGCATCGAGAAACCCCGCGAGCCCGCTGCACGCTGGCTCCCCGTCATCATTGGCGGGAGCACCGAGGGCAGCGGAGGCAACATTGAGGAAGAGTCACCCATTCCCCCGCTGCCAAGGCTCTGAGGGTCGAGGATCTGCACGTCAGCGCCGTGCTGGAATGTCTTGGGTGCGGTCCAGACCCGTTCCGTCCCGTTCATGTTCGGCGTACGGATGCTGTGCCCCTCTGCGGCATCGCGCGTGCGAAAGCGGGAGTTGTATTCCTCACCCAGCTTCTGCGTGTTGAGCGCGGCAACCTCTGCCTCATCGGCCGTCATGCCCATCCGCATGAGCGACCCGACGATGCGATTGTGATCCTGGAACGCCGCTTCCTGCTCCTTGCGGCTCTGCCGCTCCAGCGCCCGCTCCTTGAGGACCATCAGCGCCCTCTGATCGCCCTGACTAGCAGAGTAGTTAAGTGCGAAGTCACCGATGCCATTGAGGATCTTCTGCCCGAGGTTACGCTTCGGCTTCGGCTTTGCAGCAAAAAGCCCGTTCGCTTGCCGACCGTGCATCCTGTAGTGGCCCTCGTAGTCAGCCGAGTGCTGATGCCCTTCCTGCCCATGATCGGCCTCGAAATGTCGAGACATATCCTGCACGACGGGAGCCTGTTGCGGGCTCGACTGGGCCGCGGGCGGCGGGTAATTCCCCGCACCGCCAATCGGCAGTTGCGGCGAGAAGCCGTCCCCAACGGCGGCAGGAGCGTTCGCCCCCGCGCTGCGGAACAAGCCGGATTGGACAAGACTCCCCAGCGAACCCGGCGGCTGCGGAGCGTTCGGATTGAACCCAGGCGTCGCGCCCGTCATGCCGGCACCCGGAGTGAAAGGGTCGTAGCCGCCCCTGCCGGGACCAGTCACGATTATGTCACTTGCGCCCCCTGGCGTTGCGGCCGGCCCCATGCCTCCTTGCCGCCGTAGCCAATCCTCGATTGGTGACCCCGGCTTGCCGTCGAACATCTGCCCGACCGATCCAAACAAACCCATTCCACTATCCCCCCAGATATTCCGTTCAGCGGCCCACCACGGATCGGCCAAGCAGGCAGAGCGCGTACCAAAGACCTTCGAAGTAGAAGCGCGTGTCCCAGGCCCGATTCTCAAGCCACAGCCTGAGGCGGCCCCATCGCGTGGTCGGCGGCGAGAAAGGCTTGAGCGGGTTGGTCCAGTCCAATGTCCACGGCTCCACAGCAGGAGGCGGCGGTGCCACGCAGACGACGGTTGCCCGATCCTGCTTCGCGCTCAGTGCCGCAGCTTTGACAGCCTCTTCGGAAAACTCCTCCGCGAATGCACCAACGGCTTTGGCGGCATCCTCGTCTCCCTCATCGGCAAGTCTGTTGAGGATCAGCAGGCATTCCGTCTCACAGCCAATCGCAAACTCCGTGCGCATCATGGTCCGGCTATGGGAGGCTTGCAGCGAAAGGAGGCTGGCCAGGCGGCGTCGGTCTTCACCAGCGCCACGAGCGGCAGCCAACCGGCCAAAAACCTCGGCAGCGGCAAGATAAGATTCCTGCCCTTCATCCTCCGCGAGGAAAGCGGCTGTCGCTGCAGTCAGAAAGAAACGCTGCGCTTCGAGCTCGCCAGCGCCGGCCCGCGCGAGAAGTTCGGTTTCAGCTTCGGGGCTGCCGCCGAGGTAATGAGCCCCAATCTCGGCAGTGCTTGCCGTGGTATCGAATACAGGATCGGCCATCATGCGGCCTCCCGAAGAGCGGCAATGCCCTTGCGGTTGATGAGGCGCTGAGCCTGCGCGACGGTCACCCGCAGCTCAGCCGCGAGAGCACGAACTTCCTCCGCTAGATCGGGCGCTTCATAATAGGTCATCCGCACAGGATGCAGGCTCGGGCGCATCGCCAATCCCCCCTCTGGAACATTGTGCGAATTGTCCCACGAAACGGATGCAAATGCACGGAATCCGGCCGATTTGCGACGAACCGTTGAGGCGCTCATTCGCGACGCATTCTTCCGCTTGTTCCCGAATCGTTCCGGCGAGCGTAAGCAGCCCGAATGGGTTACAACATCCGGCCACATGACCTAGCCGACCTCTGCAAGTGGGATGCGGACCTCAAGATCAGGTGCAGGCGCTGCGGCCGATGGGCCGTGTTCGAGCTCCTGCCCATCCTCAATCATTTCAGGGCGCAGGGATGGAATACGAGTTGGAGCTGTGTCGCTTGGCACTTTGTCTGCAAAGGCACGCCCGAAGATCCCGGATGTGGCAGCAAGGCCGTTTCGGCAGGATGGCTCCACGAGCTAAGCCCGCCACGCCCGAACCTATGCTGACCGAGTTACAGATGCGGCAGCTCGCCAGGCGCGAACGTCACTAGCGCGCAAACTCAAAGAATATCGCCGAGTGCGATCTAGCCGAATGTCCACCTTCGACCCATTGCGGACATCCATCGGCGGTGCGAAGCTCTGCGTATGAAAGCGTTGGCCGCAGGTCTTATACCACTGTTCCTGAGTGCTTGCGGGCTTCCGGAGGATCAGCACCGGCCGAGTGCGACCGGCGCTCCACGAACTCTGGTGGAGGTATGGACAGGGGGCGACGATGGCCTGACCCAGCGCCTTGCTGCTGCGGTTCGAGAAGAGTTCCGCACGTCTGACCGCTTCTCCCTCGTGAACACAGGAAGCACTGCTGAAGCGCTGAAGGTCATCATCCCCACGCATGTAGATTGGCGGGACGTGGGAGCCAGAACCCGCATCACCTACCGTTTGGAACTGGAGCGCGGCGGGCGCAGGTCGGCCGCTAGAGGCGGAAGCTGCTGGGAATCGGAGTTGAAACAGTGCGCGCAGCAGTTGATACGGACTGTCGCAGCGGCTCGATATTAAGGGCCCGAGGGGACGTCCGCTTCCCATCTGTGGACGCCCCTATCGGCGCAAGCGGTTTTTTTGGATCGTATTGGCACGTGATCGGATGCTGCCATCTGTTCGGCTTCTGATGCAGCGATGTGGGCTGCGAGCCTGTATGGGAGTTCGCGGACCGGATCCAAATCACCCTAAGCGTGCTTCGATAGCACGGTGGAAAGCTCTGGTTCTTCCGGCCCTGTCTCGCCGACGCTTGTGCCATACCCTCCTTCGATCGCTTACGCCTTCGACAACCTCACGCCCGCAGCTTCAGATTGCTGCGGCCGGAGCTCGATAAACCTCGTTCTTCGTCAGCACGGCCCAGACGATCCGCGCTGTCTTGTTGGCGAGCGCAACCGTCACCAGCATCCGCGGCTTCCTCGCCATCATCTGCGCCAGCCACGATCCGGCCGGAGCGCCACGCTTGCTGGCCTGGAGCACGACCGCCGCGCTGCCGATGATCAGCAGTCGCCTGAGCGTTCGCTCGCCCATCTTTGAGATCGCGCCAAGCTTCTGCTTGCCGCCGGTTGATCTCTGAAGCGGCGTGAGGCCAAGCCAGGCAGCAAAGTCGCGCCCCTTGCGGAAGCTCTCAGGTGGCGGCGCCAAGGCGGTCAGCGCAGTTGCCGTGATCGGACCGATGCCTGGGATGGTCATCAGCCGGCGGGCAACCGCATCTTCCCTGGCACGCTTTGCAATCTCGCGATCGAGCACTGAGATCTGCGCGTCGAGCGCCCTTACACTATCAATCATCATCACGAAGATGCTGCGCGCGCTCTCCGGCAGGCCGCACCCCGGATCTTCGA
>JADDQD010000159.1 GCA_016781555.1 Pseudomonadota bacterium
AGGCGGTTCGCGAGGTTACCGGCGGCGGCGCCCACGTCTCCATCGACGCCCTTGGCTCTCCCGAGACCTGCTTCAATTCCATTGCGAACTTGCGCCGCCGAGGGCGGCACGTGCAGGTCGGCTTGATGCTGGGCGAGGAAGCGCGGGCGCAGATACCCATGGCGCAGGTGATCGCCCAGGAACTCCAGATTATCGGCAGCCACGGCATGCAGGCTTGGCGCTACGACGAGATGCTGGCCATGATCCTCGCCGGTAAGCTGCAGCCTGACCGGCTTGTCGGCGAGAGCCTTTCCCTTGCCGCCGCCATTCCTGTGCTGACCGCGATGGACCGGCAGCCTCCGGACGGCATCGCCATCATTGACCCCCGCGCATGAGAGCTGCGGGGGAAATATGCGTTTCCTCCGGCGGTTCTTCGAACGGGCGGGTTCCTCGGGCGGCGAACGAAAGACGCGTCACCGGGCGGTATCTTTCAGCTAGAAACAGGGTTCCTGGACTTGTGACCAAATTGTCACAATTGCGCGGCTTAA
The DNA here is from genome assembly GCA_016781555.1 of Pseudomonadota bacterium. Lineage (GTDB taxonomy): Bacteria > Pseudomonadota > Alphaproteobacteria > Sphingomonadales > Sphingomonadaceae > Allosphingosinicella. The sequence continues at coordinate 528 of JADDQD010000159.1, forward strand.
CCACTCGCGTCTCTTCTCAAGTTTGTCAGCGGGCGAGCAACCTGATTAATCTCTCTTGGTCGATCGCGAAGACGCGGCGGCAACAAGCGGGATCCACATCATGCAAAAGAAATCTATGCTTCGCGCCGGCGTTGCGCCTGTTGCTCTTGTCTTGCTTCTTGCTTCGGCGCCAGGCCTTGCCCAGAGCACGCTGCCGCCCGACGATGTCACCGACGCTCAGGCCAGTCCATCCAACGAAGCCGCCGTCCAAGCTTCGCCGCCTGCCGAGCAGAGCGCTGCTGCGGACGTAGTGGTCACCGGCTCGCGCATCCGCCGCGACCCGCTGAGCCAGGACGCTCCGATTATCTTCGTGGACGAGGAAGACATCGCCAAGACGGGCCTCAACAACGTCAACGACGTGCTCCAGCGGCTCCCGAGCTCAGGCGGCGGCCTCAGCGCCAAGTTCAACAATTCGGGCAATCTCGGTAATCCGCCGGACGGCGGAGGCGTCGGCGCGGGCGCGGCCGAGATCGACCTTCGGTATCTCGGCTCCCGACGGGTCCTGGTCCTGCTGGATGGGCTTCGCTACGTGAACGGCGCGTCCGCGAGCGGCGTGCCCGGATCGACCGATCTCAACTCCATTCCCGCGAGCGCCATCGAACGCATAGAGGTTCTGCAGGATGGCGCGTCGGCCATCTATGGCTCGGACGCAATTGCCGGCGTCGTCAACATCATCACCAAGCGCAGGCAGCGCGGCGTCGAGGCGTCAGCCCAGATCGGCGGCTATGATGATGGCGACGGCTTCACCCAGAATTATCAGCTCAGCTGGGGCAACGGGGAGTCCGGTCCATTCGAACTTGTCCTTGGCGCCAATTATGTGAAGCAGGATCCGATCTTCTCCCGCACTCGGGCTCTCTCTGCGTTCCCGGAACCCTATGCGGAGGCGTGCGTGGCGACCTGTTCGGGGTTCATTCCGAACGGCTTCTTCCGCGTCTTCGGTCAGAGCCTGACCCTCAGGGCCCCCGTTATTGGACGGGCGCCGACACGTGCGGATTTCAGGCCGTTCGCAAGCCCGGCCGACCGGTTCAACTTCCAACCGTTCAACTTCCTACAGACTCCGCTGGAGAGATATGGTGCGTTCGGCAACCTTCGGTACGAGCTGGCGACCGACCTCAACTTCTCGGTCAAGGCACTCTGGAACCGGCGCGAATCTAAGAACCAGGCGGCGCCGCTCCCATTCGGCGTCGGAGTGGCCTCAGGCCTGACGCCGGTTCTCAGCAACATCGTCGTCAGCGCGACCAACCCGTTCAACCCGTTCGGCGTCGACCTCAACGCAAGCAACACGCAATTCATTCTCCGGCGCTTTCTCGAAGGTGGGCCGCGCCGCTTCAACCAGAAGGTCGACACCACTTACGGAGTCGCGACGCTCGACGGCAGGTTCCAGCTTGGCGAACGGTCGTGGTTCTGGGACCTGAATGCCGTCTACGGCCGGAACAAGGCCGAGCAGGACATGTTCGGCAACATCCATTCCGGCCTTCTTCGTCAGGCGCTCGGGCCGGTAAGTGGGTGCACCGCGCCTTGCGTTCCCTTCAACCTGTTCGGCGGCGCCGGATCGATCACGCCCGAGATGATCAATTTCGTCACGTTCGAGCAGAATGACAGCAGCAAGCAGACCCTCTACGATGCGACCGCCAACCTGTCCGGAAGTCTGTTCGAACTTCCGGGCGGGCCGTTGGGCGTCGCCGTCGGCTTGGAGTATCGTGAGCAAAAGGGCCGGTTCGATCCCGATCCGGTGGTCGCCGCCGGGTTCAGCTCCGACATCCCGGCGCGTCCCACCCGGGGCAGCTTCGACGTCAGGGAGGCTTATGCCGAGCTGAATGCGCCGCTGATTTCCGAAGTGCCACTCCTTAACCTCCTCGAGCTCAGCGGCGCGGTTCGCTTTTCCGACTATTCGACTTCAGGATCCACGACGACTTTCAGGGGCGGTGTGAACTGGAAGCCGATCAGGGACCTGCGCTTGCGCGGCACGTTCGCCGAGGGGTTCAGGGCGCCTTCGATCGGCGAGTTGTTCGGGACGCAGTCGCGCTTCGACCAGGTGCTAAACGACCCCTGCTCGTCGCACCCCGGCAATACCGCGCCACGGCGGTTTGCCAACGATGCAACCGTTCGCCAGAACTGCATCGCAGCAGGCGTTCCCGCGAACGGCAGCTACCAGCAGGCGAACGCCCAGATTTCCGTGATCGTTGGCGGCAACCAGAATCTCACTCCGGAAACGTCCGAGTCCTGGGTCGTGGGCGGTGTCTACAGCCCGTCCTGGCTGCCCCGCTTCTCGATCGAGGCCAATTGGTACAAGATCGAGCTTGAAGGCGCTATCCAAACGGTCAACGCCAACGTCACCATCACCAACTGCGTGGTCAGCAATGATCCGGCCGCTTGCGCGCTCGTCACCCGCGCACCGGGTGGAGCGTTGACCGAGATTGCCGGCTTCCTCCAGAACATCGCCGCGATCGAAACCGACGGCATCGACGTCAATGTTGCCTATCGGGGCCTCGAAACCGGCTTTGGCCGGCTTGGCTTCACCTGGAACAACACCTTTCTTGAGAATTATGACGTGTTCTTTCCAGCGGCGGGCGGTACGCAGCGCATCAGCCGCGAGGGCACTGAACAGGGTTCTCCGTCCCAGGCGTTCCCGAAGTTCAAGTCGGTCGGGATCGTTGACATGGATTGGACGAACTTCGGCGCGACTGTGATTGGCCGCTATGTCTCCAAACTGAAGGAGCGGGACGGCAATGTGCTGGATTCCGTCTTCTACACCGACATGCAGCTTCGCTGGTTCGGCATCGGCCAGGACAATTTCGGCTTCGCTTTGGGCGTCAACAACATTTTCGACGTCAAGACGCCCGGCTGCACTACCTGCGAATCCAACAACTTCTCGCAGACGGCGCACGACGTTCCCGGCCGCTACCCGTACGCTCGGGCGAGCCTCAAGCTGTAATCGGCAGGAGCAACGTAACGAGGGGGCGGTTCAGGATCTGAGCCGCCCTTTTCGTTGCCGGGCGGTTTCAACATCAGCCGGTGCGATGCCGGCCGAACGTACCATCCAGATGAAGGTCCGCTTTCCTTCTCCCGCCGCCCGAGAGCAGACGGTCTGCGAAGCAGCCAGAAGCTGCCATTCGGGCTCTCCGATCCATCGCCCCTGCCCTCCTTTGGCGGACCGATCCCGAGCTGCACCCCACCGAGTACATCCGGCAGCACGGCTTCGCCATCATTGACCCGCGCGCATGAGAGCTCGCGGACGGGATAACAATGCGTTTCCTCCGGCGGTTCTTCGAACGGGCGGGGGTTCATTGGGGATGGACCAAAGACGCGTCACCGGGTGGTGTCTTTCAGCCACAAACAGGTTCCTGAGTTGGCCTCGGACAGGGAGGTCCGCCAAGCGACAAGCCCGGTCGCTGAGCGACAAACCGCTGCATCCTAGAAGCGGACATTCGTTCGGGCCGATGCGGCTCAGACATTGCGGACATTCGTTACCGCTAGGGTAGTCGGCTCCTCAGTCTGGCTCAAGCTCACCGCGCAATCGGCTTGCCCCTAGTACATGCCTGGTGCACCTTCTCTGCGAGCTCGTCCGAATGGGGTGATATATGAAAAGAGTCGTAGCTGCGTTCCTCTTGATCGTCGCTGCGGGCACCTCCGCGGCCGCGCAATCGACCAATCCGGCTGGGCAGCGCGCGGCAATGCTGGAGCGGGCGCGCCTGGCGGAGCTGCCGGGTCAGTGGGAGCCGCCGCCAGTGAGCGTCCCCAGTCATTATGCTGCGGCTTATGCGCAGCGGATGTGCTCGGCGGTGTTCGTCGCGGGCATGGATCCGTCAGTTGCGCGGCAGACGCTTGGGGATAACAACGCACTCGCTGCGGTCGCGCACAGGATCAAGGCCGGCGAGCCGGTCGTGGACCGGCGGCGACGGGAGGTCCGCATTAAGGCGGCGGCTGGACCCGTGCGCGTGGCACGGCAGGTGGGCAGCCAAGGCTGCGTCGTCCTCGCAGAAGAAGGGCAGCCATTGCGCTTCACTCCAAGCAACGTGGCTCCTCGGGTGGCTGCTGCTCATCGACGATGTGGCCCATGGGCGATCGTCTCCCAGCACAGAGGTCCGCCGGCTATGACGCAGCGAAAGTCGCCGCCGCGCTGGATGCTGCCTTTGCGCCGGATGACGCGCTTACCCAAGCTTTCGTGGTGACATGGCGGGGCCAGTTGATCGGCGAGCGATATGGCCTCGGAGCGACTTCGAACACGCCGCTTGAAGGCTGGTCGATGGGCAAGAGCATCATCGCCACCTTGCTCGGTGTCCTGATGCAGCAGGACGACTACACATTGGATCAGCCGGCGCCCATTCCCGAGTGGCAGTCGCCGAACGATCCGCGGCGCAACATACGGATCCGCGACATCATGCAGATGTCGAGCGGCCTCCGCATCAGAGCGGAACAGGATCCGGAATATGTCTATGATGGGCGCCTGCCGGACCATTGGTACTACTACACTGCGCCCAATGCCTTTGCCTATGCAGCGACCCGGCCACAGCAATGGGCGCCCGGCAAGATCGGCCGGTACCGCAACACCGATCCGGTGCTTGGCAGCTACTTGGTGCGGCTAGCGGTTGAGAGGCGGGGCGAGAATTATCATAGCTTCCCTCAGCGAGCATTGTTCGACCGGCTTGGCATTCGGTCCGCAGTCCTCGAAACGGACGCGAGTGGTAACTTCCTGAGCCAAGGTGCGGATCTCATGTCGGGTCGTGACTGGGCCCGGCTCGGCAACCTCTACCTTCAAGATGGCATGTGGAACGGTCAACGTATCCTGCCGCAAGGTTTTGCTCGCTTCGTCAGCACCCCTGCACCTTCTTGGGAGGCAGACGGTCGGCCGATCTACGGCGGCTTTTTCTGGCTGAACCGGGACAAGACCTTCCCGGTACCGGCAGATGCTTATTACATGGCTGGAGCTGGCGGGCAGTACACCATCATAATCCCGTCGCATGATCTGGTGGTGGCGAGGCTGGGACGTTACGCGGGTGCTCGGCCAGGTGGTGACAGCCTACGCAGAGCACTCTCGCTGCTGATGGAGGCCGTGCCGAGCAAACGATGAGCGACTTACACCTCCGCTGTACTTGAGGAAGCATCCCTCCTAGGTCACACCAAGATCTAGAACACCGTCAGATATCTTGGTGTCGACGTGGAAGACGCCCTCGCCTAGCGGAGGGAACAAAGGTGTGAGCACACCGGCTCCTCTCCCAGAGGAGCCGGACGCCTTCGCCAATCTCCGCCGTCCAGCCTTCTTCGAAGCCGATCGTGAAATCAGACGTTCGTCCCGCGCGGCGGCGTCACTGGCGCACCCCGGGACAATGGGCACAGGAAATTGTAGCGAGACTTCGATTTTCGGGAAGTTATTCGAACGGTCATGAACGACAAAGCATCTCCATCCACTCGGGTCGTGGTCCTGTCCCAACCTGGCGGGCCTGAACAATTGCGCGTCGAGAAAGTGTCTCTCGCGCCGGTCGGGCCCAATGATATTCGCGTCCGGCAAACCGCCGTCGGGGTCAACTACCACGACGTCTACGTCCGCTCCGGTCTCTACAGAACCTTGGCTCTGCCGGGCGTGCCCGGCATAGAGGCTGTCGGCGTGGTCGAAGAAGTCGGGGCGAGCATAACCCGCTTCGAAGTGGGAGAACGGGTCGGCTATGTCTCTCCGGGTTATGGAAGTTATGCGGAACGCCGGAATATTCCAGCCGACCTGGTCCTGAAGCTACCTGTCACCGCAATCACTGACTCCGAACTGGCCGGTAGTCTGCTCAGAGCCCTAACTGCGTGCATGCTGGTAACGCGGGTTCATCCTGTGAAGGCAGGCGAATTTGTTCTGGTCCATGCTGCAGCCGGTGGGATGGGGCAGATGCTTTGCCGATGGGCGAGCAAACTTGGCGCAACGGTGATCGGCACGGTGGGCAGCCTGCCGAAGGAGCAGATCGCCCGTGCAGCCGGGGCGACGCATGTAATCTTGTACAGGGAGGAAGATCTCGCACTCCGGGTCCAGGAGATTACCAATGGGTCTGGAGTCGAGGTCGTATACGACGCGATCGGCGCCGACACGTTCCACGGGAGCCTGGCAGCGCTCAGCTTCTGCGGGCACCTCGTAAACTATGGCCAAGCTTCCGGTCCAGTAGATCCGGTCGCGCTCTCCACTCTGGCAGCGCGATCTCTCTCGCTGTCGCGGCCGATCCTCTTCCACTATACGCGCACGCCTGATCTGCTCGCCGCGCTTGCCAGTGAAACCTTTGCGGCTTTTGCCGATGGCCTCATTCAGCCTGTCGCGCCACTCGAGTTTTTACTAGAGGAAGCCGGGGAGGCCCACCGGGTGCTTGAAAGCGGGCGAAGTCCTGGTGCCATCGTCCTCCTACCCTGAGAGGATCTGGCGCAACCTGGCGCAATCTGGCGCAATCACTTCATCCTGTCGCCACGATGCGCGAGCGCTCTAGATCCAGGACATCGATGGTCCAGCCAAACGGATCCGATGCCTGTCGCGTCTGGATCCCCAGCAGCCGGGCTCGGAGCCGGTCCGAAACGCCTGTCTCCCGCGTGCGGTAGACTTGCCCGTCTGCGTCGCCCAGTTCCGATACGGGAGTGACGATGGCAGCGGTGCCAGTGGCGATCACTTCGGTGCACTTTCCGCTGGTTATGTCCGAGAGCAGCTCGTCGATCGGCATCGGCCGCTCGTGCACCACCATGCCCTCGGCGCGGGCCAGGGCAATGATCGAATCGCGCGTCACACCCGCAAGGATCGAATCGGTCAGCTGCGGGGTGTGCAATTCTCCGTCAATGACGGCGAACATGTTCATGCCGGAGAATTCATCGATTAGCCGCCGCTCGATGGGATCGAGCCAGAGCGCCACTAGGAAGCCCTGCTGGATCGCCCGGCTCGTCGCGCGCATGGCCGCTGCGTAATTTCCTCCGGTCTTGGCGGCTCCCACGCCGCCTCGCGCCGCCCGCACATCCTGGCGCTCGATCCGCGCGCTTATTGTTCCAGCGCTTGAGTTTCCACCGCTTGAGTAAGGGGCGGAAGGGCTGGCGAGCACCATGAAGCGAAACGCGCTCGAATTGGACACGGTGTAGCCGCCTTCGCTGGAGAAGAGCGTCGGGCGCATGTAGAGCGACGCTCCCTCCTGCTGCGGAATGATGTCTGCGCACATGCTCGCCACTGAGCTAAGCCCCTGAAGGAAGAGGGCTTCCGGCACTGGTGGCATCCCGATCCTGGTTGCGCTCGCGACAAAGCGGCGATGATTGTCGAGCGGCCGGAAAAGATGCGGAGGCGCAGTCCGGGCGCGATAGGCCTTCATGCCCTCGAAGACCGCCTCGGCAAACTGAACCGTTCGCGAATTGGGCAGGATCGAGATCGGCCCGAACGGAAGCAATTCACCGGCCCCCCACGCGCCATCACGATATTCGGCGCTGAACATAACGGGGGCGGGAACGTCCCCGAAACCGAGTTTCGCAGGCGGGGAGAACGAGGCGAGTGCGGCCTCGACACCCTCTGCT
>JADDQD010000263.1:0-14799 GCA_016781555.1 Pseudomonadota bacterium
GGATGTCTGTCGTAAAGCTTCGATGGGGGTTCTGCCCTGACCGCGGCGACAGCATACGTTCGGGCTGAGCTTGTCGAAGCCGCATTCTTCCTCCTTGAGGTCTCGCCTTTGGAGTCGCGCCGGTACGCGCCTTCGGCATGGCTGTCCTACTGCTTATTTCGGGGGATCATACGGGATCTATTGGCAGAGGAGCCCTCGATCCTTTTGCGCCCAGAACTTATGTAACGGCAGCTGCCTTATTGCTGGTCGCTCAGTTCCTATCGGCGCTGTCAGCCCAGATGCAAAGAACGCCCCGATGCAGAATACTGCCGGGGCGCTCCTGCGGCAGAGAGGGGGACTCTGCCTCTGGTCGCACCGCCAGGGAGGAACGGTGCAATGAATATAACCCACATCAGGCGGGACGGTGCCTCGCTCTGCCGCTGGAGAGGAACGGCTGATGCTGTTCCGCCGCTTGAGCCGAGCCAAGAAGACTGAAGGTTTGTGAGCCTCGCCAGCACGAAGGGGAGGCTTCGACAGGCTCAGCCCGAACGGGATGTCTGTCGTAAAGCTTCGATGGGGGTTCTGCCCTGACCTAACGGCAGCTGCCTTATTGTCCGGCAGCATGGTTGTATTGATCTTGTACGCCCTGCCGGATCAGCTGACAGCGCGCGCTGCAGCCTTGCCCGATTTCCGGCTGCGCGCAGCTGCATCAGCAGGGGCTGCGCGCTCAGTTCCTATCGGCGCTGACAGGCCAGATGCAAAGAACGCCCCGATGCAGATACTGCCGGGGCGCTCCTGCGACAGAGAAGGGGGGCTCTGCCTTTGATCGCACCGCCAGGGAGGAACGGTGCAATGAATATAACCCACATCAACCCGGACGGTGCCTCGCTCCACCGCTGAAAAGGAACTACTTATGCTGAACCGTCGAGCTACGAGCCGCTCCAGGCGGAATGGCAGGTGACGACCGAACGAGACCTGGAAGTCCTGGACTAGGTTCGCCAGCAGCAGGAAGGGGGCGGCTTCGACGGGCTCAGCCCGAACGGATGCTGTTGCCACGGCTAGCCAGAAAACGTCCGCCGAAGGGCGAGGAACCGATAAGCTTAATCACCGAGGTGCCGTAGCGCGGCGATCCATTCGGGCTGAGCTTGTCGAAGCCCTCTTACTGCTTTCAATGCATCGCAGGGATCTCAGCATACATGTTCCACTGCGCTCGTCACAGCTTCTACGTCGGATGGATCGTGGAGCGCTGCCTTTGAGCGCGAGCCCGTGCGTCCACATTCGGAACCGGCATGGCGGCTGCGGCTAACGGCGTTTACCAGTGTTCGTGCCGGGAGGCTCAGCCTGCCGTCGGCTCCGATCGTCAAGCCAACCGCCGTCGAGAAGCCAGTCGTGGAGCCGGTCCGGCCAGTGAATTATCGAGATTCTGTTCGACTCGTCCAAATTGAAGGCGTGCCCGGAATCGGCGTACATGTGGAGTTCGGCTGAAACGCCGGCTTTGCGAAGCTGCTCATAAAGCGCGACCGTAGGCTCGGCGCAGCATTCGTCGCGCGAACCTGCCACCAGGAAAGCAGGCGGCGCCGCTTTGACGGCTTGTGCACTGGCGGCGCGGGGCCCCGGGAACACCAGGATCTGGAAATCGGGGCGGGCACTCACCCGGTCGATCGGGTCGGGAAGGGGGCTGATGCCTGGATCTGGATTGTCGGCGATCAGCGAGACGAGCTCGCCGCCCGCCGAAAAGCCCATCACGCCGATGCGGCTTGGGTCCAGATCGTAATCGGCTGCGTGCGCACGAACCCAGCGGACGGCGCGCCGGGCATCACCGGCGGCGTCTCCTTCGACCGTGTATCGGCTGCCCTCCTCGTTCGCGAGCCGGTACTTCAGGACGAAGACCGTGATCCCCATCCGATTGAGCGCCCGTGCAACGTTCACGCCTTCGGTCGTCCAGACGAGGATGCGGTGCCCGCCGCCAGGGATGACCAGGATCGACGCGCCGTTTGCGTGCCGCGGATCGGCCGGGAAGACAGTCAGCGAGGGATTATGGACGTTTTTCACCCAATAGTCCTTCGCCTGTTCCGGCTCGCGCCGGCGAGCTTCGGAGCCCGGCGCGCCGCTCGGCCATAGCGGCACGACGCTTGGCCGCTCCGGGGGTGTCTGCGCCGGGGCAGGGGAGACGGCGAAAAGGGAAAGAGCGAGCAATAGAGTGCGGGCGATCATGGCTGTCTCCGGTTGCGCGTCAGAACAGCCGAGCGCGGCGAGATTGGCAAGGGCGGCTCTGGTGCATCCTGCGGCGCTTCGACTTGGCGACCGCCGGGCGGGAACCGCACGCCGCCTCCTGTACCACCACCACGGTCGCGAACGAGGCTCTCCTCATTCGGCCGGCTGCGGTCTCGCCTGGGCCAGTTGTGCTTCGAGCTTGCGCGACACTGCCTCGGGTGAGCCCGTGAGACGAGCCAGCTTCGCGTAAAGAACCGGGATCAGGAAAAGCGTGATCACGGTTGAAATCGAGACACCCCAGACGACGACAACGCCGATCGCCTGCCGGGCGGCGGCGCCGGCACCGGACGCGATCATCAGCGGTACGGCACCCGCCGCCGTCGCGATCGACGTCATCAGGATCGGGCGAAGGCGCCGCTGCGAAGCTTCCCGAATTGCGGCGCCGATGTCGCGCCCTTGGTCGCGAAGCTGGTTGGCGAACTCAACGATCAAGATGCCGTTCTTGGCGGCAAGCCCGACGAGCATGACGATGCCGATCTGGCTGTAGAGATTGAGGGTCTGGCCCATGGCGGCAAGCCCGACAACGCCCCCGGCTACTGCCAGCGGGACGGTGGCGATGATCACCGCCGGGTGCACGAAACTTTCGAACTGGGCGGCCAGCAGGAGATAAACCACCACGATGGTGAGGGCAAAGACCAGCCAGATCGAGCTGCCGGCTTCCCTGAACGATTGGCTTTCGCCGCGGTAGCCGACTGCACTCACCTCGGGCGAGGCGGCGGCCTGCTGCTCCAGGAAACTAAGCGCTTCGCCGAGGGAGTAGCCCGGGGCGAGGCCGCCGGACAGCGTGATGGACCTCAGCTTGTTGTAGCGGCCGAGATCGCGCGCGCCTGCCGTTTCGCGGAGCGTCACCAGGTTCGAAAGGGGAATAAGCGTGCCCGAACGGCTGCGAACGTAAATGGAGGCAAGGTTCGATTCCGCCGCGCGCGCCGAGGCTTCGGCCTGAACAACGACGCGATATTCCTCGCCCCGATCGACATAGGTCGAAACGCGGCGTGAGCCGAGCAGGCTCTGAAGCGCCTGGCTGACATCAGCCACCGAGACTCCAAGGTCGCCGGCGCGGGCCGTGTCGACGTCGATGCGTATCTGCGGCTTTGATTCCTTGTAGTCGGAATCGAGGTTGATGATTCCCGGATTGTCTGCCGCGGCTGCGAGGATCTGGTCGCGCGCAGCAGCGAGCGTCTCGTAGCTCGACCCGGCAATCACGAAGCTCACCGGTTGCCCGCGTCCGCGGCCGATAGAGGATCGCACGGAAGCATTGCCGCGAACCGCCGGCAACTGGCCGAGCATCTTGTTGACCTCAGCGACGATCTCCTGCGTCGTTTCCTGGCGTTCCTCCCATGGCTTCAGGAAGATGATGAAGGTGCCCGAATTGAAGTCGTCGCTGGCGCCGAAGCCACCCGGCGTGCGCTGAATGACGGCGCGGACCGCACCATCGTCGGTCAGCTGCAACAACCGGCCCTGCGCGTCCAGCATGTACCGGTCCATCTCCGCAAAGCCCGTTCCTTCGGGCGCCGAGACATTGGCGCTGAGGATGCCAACGTCCTCGCTCGGGACGAGCTCGGATTGGAGCGTGGTGAAAAGACCGCCGGCACCAAGCAGCAAAATACCGACCACAACAAGCGGCACAAGGGGCCGCCTCAGCACACGATCAAGGAGGCGCGCATAGGCGGCCTCGAGCTGCCGGAAACGGTCATCGATCCAGCGCGCGACGCGGCCCCGCTCTTCGCGCCGAAGCAGCTTCGAGCAGAGCATCGGCGTGAGGCTGAGCGCAAGAAATCCGGAAAATGCGATGGCCCCAATCATGGCAACGGCAAGCTCGCGGAAAAGCAGCCCCGTCTGGCCCGCAATGAACATCACCGGCACGAACACCGCGCAAACGACGAGCGTCGTTGAGATGATGGCGAAGCCGACTTGACGCGTGCCTTCGAACGCCGCGGCAAGCGGAGGCTCGCCCTCCTCGATCCGATGATAGATATTCTCGAGCACCACGATGGCATCATCGACGACGATGCCGATGGCGAGCACCATCGCGAGCAACGTCAGAAGATTGATCGAAAAACCAACCATCCAAAGGACAGCGAAGCTCGCCAGAAGGCAAAGCGGCACCGTCACTGCTGGGATCAGTGTTGCGCGCCAACTTCCCAGAAACAGGAAAATAACAGCAACCACCAGCAAAGCGGCTTCGGCGAGCGTTACCCAAACCTTGTCGATCGCACGGCCGATGAAAAGCGATTCATCCGAGCCGACGGTGACCTCCATGCCGGGCGGAAGCGCGGGACGGATCTGCTCCACCATCTGCTTGGCGGCATCGGCCACTGCGAGCGTATTTGCGCCGGACTGGCGCACGATCCCAAGGCCAACTGCGGAAGCCCCGTTGAGCCGGAATGCCGAGTACGGATTTTCGGGGCCTTCCTCGATCCGCGCCACGTCGCTGAGGCGAACGAGGTAGCCGTTCTCGGCGCGTCCAACGACCAGCTGACGGAATTCTTCCGGAGTGGTGAACGGCCGATCGACGCGCAAGGTGACGTTCTGGGACTGGCCCTCGATGCGCCCGGCAGGAAGTTCCACATTCTGGGTCCTGAGGCCGTTCTCGACATCTGCTGGGGTAATGCCGAAGCCGGCCAATCGCTCCGGCTGCATCCAGACGCGCATGGCGGGGCGCGCCTCGCCGCCGACGAAGACGCGGGCTACGCCGCTGATCGAGGAAAAGCGGTCGACGAAATTGCGGTCGACATAGTCGCTGAGCTGGAGACGGCTCCAGCCCGGCTTCGAGAAGACCAGAAACATGATCGGCGATGCATCGGCATCCACTTTTCGCACTTGCGGCGCCAGCGCTTCCTCGGGGAGGTTCTGCGCTGCGGCTCCGATCCTGTCGCGCACGTCGTTGGCGGCGCTGTCGATGTCCCGCCCCGGCGCGAATTCGATCGAGATGTCGGAGCGGCCGTCCTGCGAGCGCGAGGTGATCGTCTGCAGTCCTTCAACGCCGGCAAGCTGCTCCTCGAGCAGCTGCGTGATCCGGCTTTCGATGACGCTTGCCGCGGCGCCCGTATAGACCGTCTCGACCGACACGACTGGCGGATCAACGTCAGGATATTCGCGGACCGACAAGCTCAGGAAGCCCACTATGCCGACCACGGCGAGCAGGATGGCAAGCACGGCCGAAAAGACCGGCCGTTTTACCGAGATGTCCGAAAGCTGCACTAGCTGCCCCCGCCCCAATCGCTCTTGCGTCGCCCCTCACCGGGCGCACCGGCATTTTGCGCGCCTGCGAGACGCACCTTCATGCCTTCTGAAAGCTTCACCACACCTTCGGTGACGACCTGCTGGCCCGGGCCCAGGCCCTCCAATATCTCGATGCGTCCTTCGGACCGTAGCCCGGTGCGGACCTCGATGCGTTTTGCCTTGTTCGCTTTATTGACCACGTAAACGTAGCGCGTGTCGCCTTCCCCAATCACCGCGAGTTCCGGGACGGAAAGCGAGAGCCGTGGCGCGGTTTCGATCGCCACCGTCAGCAGCATGCCGGGCTTGAGCTTCCGGTCCGGGTTCGGCAGCCGCGCCCGCACGGTAACGGAGCGGCTGTTCGGATCCACCACCGAGTCGATTGTGGCGATTTGGCCACGGAACGGCTGATCCGGGTAAGCGGCGGAGTGCGCGTCGATGGTGAGGCCCGGACGGAGTGCGGCGAGCGCCGTCTCGGGCACAGGGAAGTCGAGCTTGATCTGGCTGAGCTCGCTTATGGTGGCGATTTCGGTGCCGGCGGTCACCACTGCGCCTGCCGAAATGTTGCGGAGCGAAACCCAACCGCCGAACGGAGCCCTGATAACCCTGTCTCCGATCGAGGCTCGCACTTGCGCGGCTTGTGCGCGCGCAGCGGAGGCTGCCGCCTGTTGCTGGTCGAAGCTGGCCGCCGTGGCAAAGCCACGCTGCTTCAGAGTCTGGATCCGCTCGAGCTGCTGGCTCGCTTCCCGCGCACGGGCCTGCGCTTCGGTAAGCTGCGCGGCCTCCTGACCTTGCGCGAGAACCGCGATCACTTGGCCACGCTGCACGAAGCTGCCATCATCGAAATTGAGCCGCTCGATGCGTTCGGTCACGGGTGCGGTGAGTGTTACCTGCTCGTTCGCAACCGCAGTGCCAACCGCTTCGATCCGCTCCACGAAGCGCATCGGGCGCGCCGGCTCAACCTTGACAAGCGGCGGAGGTCTGTCTCTGCTTTTCGCTTCGTCGCTTCCACAGGCGGCGAGCGAAAGCGACACGCAGAACGGGGCGAGAAGGTTAACGAGGCGCACGCAGCGCCGCTATCGGCCACTCTCCCGCACATCAAGCACCTCCCCGTATTTTGATACAATTAGCGACACTTGTCGTGACTCGCGGGGGAAGATCTGGGCACCGCCTACAGCCGCCAGTGTGCGCATCGAACGCCGATCAACCTGCCGGTGAGGTGCGAGCGAAGGCAAAAGGCGGCGCATTATTTCGATTGATCCTCCACCGGGACGCGGCGCACGTTCGAAAAAGTGTTGCAACAAGAGGCCTTGCTCGCGCACGTGAGGCAAAGCGCATGATCCACGGCCATCACCCACTGTACGTCGTCATTTCGATCGTCGTGGCCGTCCTGGGCTCCTGGACCGCGCTGGATTTGCACCGGCGAGTTAGCGCCCACCAGGGAGCGAGGCGCTTGATTTGGCTGAGCGCTGCGGCGCTCGCGATGGGCCTCAGCATCTGGAGCATGCACTTCATCGCGATGCTGGGGTACCGGGCTGCCGTTCCTCTGACATACGGCACCGGCGGAACGGTCGCATCATTGCTTCTCGCCATCGCCGCAACCGGGGGCGGCTTGCTCTTTTTGGATGCGGCACGCTCCTCCCGGGGCAAGCTTTTGCTCGCTGCGGGTGCGATGGGAAGCGGGATATGTCTGATGCACTATGTGGGCATGGCATCGATCCAGTCGCCAGTCCGGGTCGCCTATGACCCTGCGCTGGTGTTGCTGTCGCTGGCAATCGCCGTCGGAGCTTCGCTCGCTGCCCTGTTCGCGATCTTGAGAGGTGGATCAACGGCGCTCAGGGCTGCCGCGGCGGCTGCGCTCGGCTTCGCAATCTTTGGGATGCACTACACTGGAATGGCGGCGGCAAGCTTTCAGCCAACAGCGGGCGCGGCTGCATTCGGCCAGATTGATCGGCTATGGCTCACCTTCGCTGTCGCTGCCGCCACATTGCTGTTGCTGATCCTTGGCCTCCTGGCAGCGATGCTCGACCGCCGCATCGAAAGCATCGCCATTCTCGATGCGCGATCCGTCGCGCAGCGCGAACGCTACCTCCGGACAATATTGGGGCATCTGCCGGTCGGCGTCATAGTCGCGGATAACGACACCGGAATGGTCCGATACGCCAACCCCGAAGCCGTGAGGCTGATTGGAAAGGAGGTCGTGGGCCTCCGCTGGCCCGATCCCGAGTCCCTTCGCGCCGTGCATCCCGACGGGCGGGAATATGGACTTGAGGAATATCCGCTGGCCCGTGCGCGACGCGGACAGCGGCTGGACCGCGCCGCCGTGATCTACGTGCGGCCGGACGGAAGCCGTTTCCATGCCGAGGTCACTGCAACTCCGGTGCAGAATTCCGACGGAACGAGTAGCGACGGGATACTTGCCTTTGTTGACGTAACCGAACGTGTGGCGGCGGAGGAGGCGCTTCGGCAGGGCCAGAAGATGCAGGCGCTGGGCCAGCTGACCGGCGGGATCGCGCATGATTTCAACAATCTTCTTACGCCGGTAGTCGGCGGCCTCGACATCATTCGACGGAAGACCACTGACGAGCGGACAAAGCGAATTGCGGAGAACGCATTCAGCGCCGCCACTCGTGGTTCTCGGCTGACGGCGCAGTTGCTCGCCTTCTCAAGAACTCAGCGCCTCGAGCTGGCGCCGACCTTGGTTGCTCCGGTGGTGAGTTCGATGAAAGATCTCCTTACCAGCACGCTCGGGCCCACCATCGAGATTGAATTTGATCTGGATGAGGAGGCGCCCGTTCCGGTGCTTGCCGATCGAACGCAGCTCGAACTCGCAATCCTCAACCTCGCGATAAACGCGCGCGACGCCATGCCTGACGGCGGTCAGCTTCGAATTTGTACCAACCCGTGCAGCATTGATGCAGACCCGGAACTCCCAGCGGGCGAGTATGTCGAGGTCTCGGTTTCGGACACGGGCGGTGGAATGTCCGCCGACATCGCGGAGCGCGCGTTCGACCCGTTCTTTACAACCAAGGACTCCGGCAAGGGCACGGGACTGGGCCTCAGCATGGTTTACGGGGTTGCGCGTCAATCCGGCGGCAGTGCACGGATCAAGAGCAAGCCCGGCGCGGGAACGACGGTCTCGCTGTTCCTCCGGCGGGCGGAGAACTCGGCTGCCGCTGAAGCTCAATCGGCAGCGGAGAAGCCCGCGGCCCCCGTTGCGCGGCTGCTCGGCAAAATCCTGGTGGTCGATGATGACGCGGACGTGCGCACGTTCCTGGTGGAAAGCCTGTCCGGCATGGGCCACCAAGTCAGTGAAGCGAGCAGTGGGGCTGAGGCACTTGCCTCGCTGAAAGATGCGCAGTTCGATCTGCTCGTGGTCGATTTCGCCATGCCCGGAATGAACGGGGCTGAGCTTGCCTCAGCAGCGCTCAGCCTTCGGCGCGATCAGGAGCTGATCTTCGCGACCGGCTACTCGGAAAGCAGTGCGATCGAACGAGCAGCGCCGCGTGCAAGCGTGTTGAGGAAACCGTTGTCGGTCCAAACATTGGAGGAGGCCGTTCAGGAGCATCTGGCGCGAGCCGCTGACAGCAGCCACTGAACGGGGCAGATCGCCCCAGTCAGGGAGCTTCCGTTCGGCAGCTGAAGCACCCCGCGCAGCGACCCTCGACTTGGCCGCGGGGGAGCGGGTAGGGGGCCGCATGTCTGAGCGCCCCCGTTTCGCCTTTTCCGTATCCGCCACCGATGGCGCAGCGCGGACGGGCCTCTTATCGATGCGGCGCGGCGACATTCGAACGCCCGCTTTCATGCCGGTCGGGACCGCCGCAACCGTGAAGGCGATGAAGCCCGCGGAGGTGCGCGCGAGCGGGGCCGACATCATCCTCGGCAACACCTATCACTTGATGCTCCGCCCCGGCGCGGAGCGCGTCGCGCGGCTTGGCGGCCTGCACCGGTTCATGGCGTGGGAGCGGCCAATCCTCACGGACAGTGGCGGCTATCAAGTGATGAGCCTGTCCGACCTCACCAAGATCAGCGAGGAGGGGGTCGCCTTTCGCAGCCACCTGGACGGCTCACGCCACATGCTCAGCCCGGAACGTTCGATCGAAATCCAGCGCCTGCTCGGCAGCGACATCGTGATGGCCTTCGACCAGCTTGTGCCGAGCACGGCGACGCGCGAAGAACAAGCTGCAGCTATGGAGCGGTCCATGCGCTGGGCCAAGCGCTCACGCGATGCTTTCGATGCAGCCGACGAGCACGCCTCCCGCGCAGCCTCGTTCGGCATCCAGCAAGGCGCTCTGGACGAGGGCCTTCGGAAAACCTCAGCGGATGCTCTCATCGACATCGGCTTTGACGGCTATGCGGTGGGGGGGCTCGCGGTTGGGGAGGGGCAGGAGGCAACCTTCGCCTGCCTCGATTTCGCGGTGCCGATGTTCCCTGCTGAACGGCCGCGTTACCTCATGGGCGTGGGAAAGCCCGACGACATCGTCGGCGCGGTGGAGCGCGGCATAGACATGTTCGACTGCGTGCTGCCGACCCGCTCGGGCCGGACAGGGCAGGCGTTCACGGGCCAGGGACCGATCAATCTCAAGAATGCGAAATTCGCCGAAGACACGGGACCGCTGGATCCGTCCTGCGGCTGCCCGGTGTGTCGAACCTGGAGCCGGGCTTACCTTCACCACCTCATCCGAGCTGGGGAGATTTTGGGCCCCATGCTGATGACAGAGCACAACCTTTATTTCTACCAGCAGCTCATGGCGGGCCTGCGGGCCGCCATCGCCGAACGCCGCCTCGGCGCCTTTGCCGCAGAATTCCGCAGCCGCTACCGGAGCAACAAGCGAGACAGGGACGAAGAGGCGGGCTGCTGACGGACCGCGGGCGCGGCGGTCAGCGCTGCTTGAGCTTGATCTCGAACAGCTTGGGCCACCTTTTGCCGGTCACGAACAGGCGGTCTCGGCGCGGGTCATAAGCGATGCCGTTCAGCACGTCGTCTGGGTCGTTCGAGCCGATCGTCCTGTCGAGGCCGCTCAAATCAATCCAGCCCTTGACCACCCCGGTTTCCGGATCGATCCGGGCAATGAGATTGGTTTGCCAGACGTTGGCGAAGATCTCGCCTTTGACCCATTCGAGTTCGTTGAGCTGCGGCACGGGCTTGCCTCCAGCCGTGACGCGGATGCGGCGCTGCTCCTTGAACGTGGTGGGATCGAGGAAGCGTAGCGAAGGCGTGCCGTCGCTGAGGATCAAGCTGCGGCCATCGTTGGTGAGGCCCCAGCCTTCACCGGGGTAGCGGAAGCTGCCCTTCAGCTTGAGAGCGCTACTGTCCCAGCGATACCCCACCCCACTGCGCCAGGTGAGGCTGATGATCTCGTTGCCCCAGGCGGTGCTGCCCTCGCCGAACTGCGCCGGCGGGACCTGCGCGAGCTGGAGCACCTTGCCGTCGGCAAGCCGCACTTTGCGAATGGTGGATTGGCCGACCAGCCCAGTGCTTTCGTATAGGAATCCATCGCGAAAGAATAGCCCCTGCGTGAAAGCGTCGGGATCGTGCGGATAGGTCCGCACCACCTCGTACGAATGAACAGAGGGCGATTGCGGCGCCTGGAGCGTTACGGCTGCGATCAGCAGGGACGTCATCAATCCGAAAATCATAAGCATCTTCCTGCCAGAAAAGCGGCCTCGGCCCAAGCCATCGCCGATCATGGAATGCTCGCCAGCCGCTTGCGTGCCGCGTCCGCAATCGACTGCTGGCGGGCGGGCGCGGCCCCGCTCCATTCGGCAATTTCCGCCAGCGTGCGTCCGCAGCCAATGCAGATCTTTGCCGCGTCAAGCGAGCATATCCGGGTGCAGGGCGACGGCGGGGCCGCCATGATCGACTAGGTGCCGAAGCCGAACGCCAGGAAGCTGGGGACGGGCCCGTTCCAGCCTTCCTCGCTTTGAGGCTCCTGCTCGCGATCCGCGCGCCGCGGCTTTGATCCACGTGGCTCGCGTGGCGGCTGTGCGTCCGGACGCTGCCGGGCCGGCTTTTCGGGTTTCTCGACAGCCGGCCGGGATAGGTCGTGCTCCGGCGCGTCCGCCAGCTCTGGCTCACGCTCAGCGGAAGGCGCTGCCTCGCGGGCCTCCGATGCTTTCTTGCCACGCTTTCGCCCGCGCTTGGCGGGCAGTTCCCCTTGCGCGCCGCCCGTCTCCGGCTCCGTCGATCCATCCCCATCGAGCGGTGCGATGGGAGCGCCGATCATCTTCTCGATCCCAGCGAGTTTCTCCGCATCGTCCTTCGCGGCGAGCGTGATTGCAATTCCAGTCGCACCTGCCCGGCCGGTGCGGCCGATGCGGTGGATGTAATCGTCTGGCTGCCAGGGAACATCGAAGTTGAAGACGTGGCTGACACCCTTGATGTCGAGGCCCCGCGCGGCAACGTCGGAGGCAACCAGGATGTTGATCTCGCCCGATTTGAAGCGGTCCAGCTCCTTCAGCCGCTCCGGTTGCTCCATGTCGCCGTGGATCGGCCCCGCCGCAAAGCCATCACGGCGCAAGGTCGTTGTGAGGTCCCGAACCGCTGTTTTGCGGTTGCAAAAGATGATCGCGGTGGCAACCTCCTCGCGGCGCAGGAGGCGGATCAGGATGTCGGTCTTCTTGCGTGCATCAACCCGGACGAGGCGCTGATCGATCGAGGCGTTGGCGGTTGCCGGCCGTGACACCTGAACTTGCTTCGGATCCTTCAGGAACCGCTCCGAAAGCTTCTTGATCGGCGCCGGCATGGTGGCGGAGAAGAGCAAAGTCTGCCGGGTGGCAGGAAGCTTCGTGCAGATCTCCTCGATGTCGGGGATGAAGCCCATGTCGAGCATCCGGTCGGCTTCGTCGATGACGAGCAGACTGCAGCCGGTGAGCAGGATATTGCCGCGTCCGAACAAGTCCATCAGCCGCCCCGGCGTCGCGATCAGCACGTCGACGCCCTTTTCGAGCGCCTTTACCTGATCGCCCATGCTGACGCCGCCAATCAGGAGCGCCATCGAAAGCTTGTGGTACTTGCCGTATTTTTCGAAATTTTCAGCGACCTGCGCTGCGAGTTCGCGCGTCGGCTCGAGGATCAGCGAGCGCGGCATACGCGCCCGGCTGCGACCCTCGGCCAGGACATCGATCATGGGCAGGACAAAGCTTGCCGTCTTGCCGGTGCCCGTCTGGGCAATGCCGACAAGGTCCCTGCCCATAAGAACGGACGGGATCGCCTGGCGCTGAATGGGCGTCGGCTCATCGTAGCCGGACTCCGAAACGGCGCGGAGCAAATGGTCTGAAAGGCCGAGGTCGGCGAAGCTCATCGAAGGGTCCGGAAAATGGCGCTTTGCTTGGAAGCCGCATTTTGCGGCTTGGGCGAAGCGGCAGGGGATTGTCAAGCCGGGGTCAGTCCCGGCGTTCGGCAGTCAGCGTTCTGAATTTGTCGATTTCGCACTCGCCCCCCATGCGCGACCGGATCACGTCCCGGTCGGCGCAGATCTGGCCGTCTGCGTTGGGCCGGATGTAGAAGCCGTAATAATAATCGAGTGCAGGACAGCTTTTTTCAAGCCGTGCCCTGACGCGGCTTCTATCCTTCAGGATGAGGTCCACGCTGTTCTGCCCCAAGAGGGTGGCTCCCGCCACGGTGCGCATCGACAGGCATTTGGGGCCGCGGCTCTCCTTCCACTCGATTGGGTCCGGAGACTGATTCGGCGTCTGGCGAAGCCGAACCGGCACACGCACCAGGATCTGCTCCCGGATCATGAGCTGCGCAAAGTGGATCGGCTCGGCAGCAGAAGGCTCCGCAGGGGCTGAGCCGAGCATCATCAGCATCAAGGCTGCCGCGCTCCAGGGGATCAAGGTAATAACTCCATCGGCTGAGGGCCATCCACCCCCGCGATTGAACATGGGATTAATTTGCGCCAGCCGCACGTGGCCGATAATGTCGGGGTAGGTCATGACCAAACTTCCTTCATCCGATCTTCTGGGCAAGCTCGCCAGCAGGCTCGGCCCCAAGGGCTTCACCCGTGATCAGGCGGACATGTCCCCCTGGCTGATCGACTGGCGGGAGCGATACCGGGGAGCGGCGGCCGCAATGCTGTCACCGGCGAGCACCGAAGAAGTCGCAGATATTGTCCGTCTGTGTGCCGAGGAGCGGGTGCCGTTGGTGCCGCAAGGCGGGAACACCTCAATGGTCGCAGGGGCGGTGCCGAGCCCCGAAGGCAACGCCCTTCTGCTCTCGATGCGGCGGATGAACAGGATCCGCTCGATTTCGGCAGCGGCGAACAGCGCGGTTTGCGAAGCGGGCACGATCCTGGCTGCGCTGCACGAAGCGGCTGCAGCGGTTGGCAGGCGATTTCCTTTGTCACTTGGCGCCAAGGGCAGCGCGACAATTGGCGGGCTTACCTCCACCAATGCGGGCGGAACGCAGGTGCTTCGCTTCGGAGCCATGCGCGGGCTCGTGCAGGGCATCGAGGCCGTGCTGCCGGACGGAAGCGTGTTCGAAGGGCTGGCGCCGCTCAAGAAGGATAATCGCGGTTATGATCTGAGGCAGCTGCTGATCGGTGCGGAAGGGACACTTGGCATCCTCACTGCGGTCAATCTCAAGCTCGTGGAAGCGATCGGCTCCCGCTCCGTCGCCTGGATTGGCCTGGCGACGCCTGAAAAGGCGCTGGAATTGCTACGGCTGCTGGAACGCGCCCTCGGCGATCCGGTGGAAAGCTTCGAACTCGTACCAAGGGCCGCACTCGACCTTGTTCTTGCCCATCTGCCGGGCACGCGCGCTCCGCTTGCCGATGCTCACGAGTGGCACGTTCTTGTTGAAGCGACCGCACCGCCGGCAGCACCCAGCCCGGAACAACAGCTTGGGCGGGCGCTTGGAACGGCGCTGGAGGCCAGCCTCATCGAGGATGCGGTTATTGCCGCCAACGAGGGCCAGGCCGAAGCGTTTTGGCGGCTTCGTGACGGCATTGCGGAGGCCGAGCGGAAGGATGGCCCGGGCGCCAAGCACGACCTTTCAGTGGAGGTCTCCGCCATGCCTCGATTCATGGTGGAGGCGTCCCGCGCGGTGGAAGCGCGCTTCGGCGGCACCCGCGTCATCGCTTTCGGCCACCTCGGCGATGGAAACGTCCACTTCAACGTCATGGCGCCGCGTGGGGCGGATCCGCAATGGGTGGCGCGCGATGGACCTCGGGTCACATCGTTTGTGCACGACCTCGTCACCGCTGCGGGGGGCTCCATCTCGGCCGAGCACGGGATCGGCCAGACCCGTCTTTCCGAATTTGCGCGACTTGCCGAACCGGCGCGCCTCGGTGCCCTGCGTGCCATCAAAAAGGCGCTGGATCCGTA
>JADDQD010000263.1:14959-20495 GCA_016781555.1 Pseudomonadota bacterium
TTCTACAATGCGCTGGAGCCGCTCTCCAGCACTGTTCACAGCGGCTTCAAAACCCGCCCTGCGGACAGCGCTCCGTTTCTTGCGCAGGCGCACGCGGTTCCGGTGACGATCGATGAATTCGTGGCCGCACAGCGCTTCTTTCCGATCGTCTTTTCGGTTGGTGACAATCCCGTCCCGCTCGCATTGATGGGGCTCAACGAGGGCGTGAACGTGTTTCTGGACGAGAGCGGCAGGCTTCTAGGTGAGCCTTATGTCCCCGCCTACATCCGCCGCTATCCATTCATGCTCGCGCGGCTTCGACCGGATGCCGAGGAACTTTCGCTTTGCTTCGATCCGCAGAGCGGGATTGTCGGTGAATTTGAAGAAGGCACACCGCTTTTCGTGGACGGTGAGGTGAGCGAGACAACGCAGGCAATCCTCAAGTTCTGCGAAGAGTTCGAGCTGTCGGCCCAGCGCACCAACGCGTTTATGACCGAACTGCAGACCTCCGGGCTCCTGATGGACGGCGAAGCTGCCGTTCAAGTGAATGGCCAGGAGCAGCCGTTCATTTATCGCGGGTTCCAGATGGTTTCGGAAGAGAAGATGCGGGAGCTTCGCGGAGACGAACTCCGCAAAATGAACCAGAACGGCATGCTGTCCCTGATCATGGCGCACCTCTTCTCGCTTTCGCTCGTGCCGGACATCTTTTCCAAACAGGTTCGCCAAGGGAAGGGGCCGCAGCTTGGCTTCATGCCGGAAGCGACGATCGTCTGATCTGCGGCCGGGTGCTGTCAAAGCAAGCTTCAACTTAGCGGCGGCCGCTGCGGTCCTGAACCGTTAGGCACAAAGATTTGCCAAGGGCTTGAAACCCTTTAGCTTTATCTTATGTCAGTCGTGCGCCCGGTTGTACCCCCTTGCAGCCGGCGCGTTACGCCCTGCGGGGCGTTCCTCCCTGAACCTTGGCCACCTCGCGATTTTGCGGGGTGGTCATTTTTTTGGCATTATTCGGCGGCGATGGCCTGGCGCGGTTCAAGCGCACTCGCGGCGAGCGCGCCGGCCACGTCGGCGATCAGTTGCGCCGTCCTGTCAAAGCCTTGTCCCGGTGAACGCAGCTCTGCGTCGAGGTAAAGTGATCGGTCGACCTCGAGTTGAAGCGCATGTACCCCAGAGGCTGGTTTTCCATGGCGAGCGGTGATGTATCCTCCGGCGTAGGGGACGTTCAGGCCCACCTCGTAACCCGCGGCCTCGGCCGCTCGCATGGCAGCCTTCAGGTAATGAGGCGCGATGCTCGCCCCGTGGCGGTCGCCAAACACCACCGTGGGACCGGTGCCGTCCTCCCGCGGGGGCATCGAATGGCAGTCGAGCAGGATGGCGACCCCGAAGCGCTCGCGGGCTTCGTCCAGCGCCTGCTCCAGCGCTGCGTGGTACGGGCTGTGGATCTCAGTGATACGCCGCGCCAGCTCCTGACCGGGAAGCCGGTAGAGCCAGATCGAGCCTGCTCCGGAAATACGGGAGGGGACAAGGCCAAGTCCGCCTCTGGTGCGCGGTGACTGGATGAGCCCGCGGCTCGGCGGTGGCGGTACCACCATGGCCGGGTCGATCTCCCGCTCGTCCCGATTGAGATCGATTTCCGCGCGAGGCGCAGAGGCGACGAAGGCAACCGCACCCAGACCTTGTGCGCGCCAGATGAGGCGGTCCACGAGGCGGTCTTCCAAGCTTTCGAGCTTTTCACGTGGGAGGCGGGATGCGTTCAGCAGCGCCTCTGAATAAGCACGCCCTGCATGGGGCACAGACAGCACCACCGGCGAGACGGGTGTCTCGGGTCCGATGCGCAGGAAAGGGGGAGCAGCAGGTTCGGCCATTACTGCTTTGGTACAACGTCAGGCGGGTCACATGGGTCCCGGCATTTTTTCGTGAAAGCGGCGGCAAAGCGCACGACAGCGGCTGGAATATGTTAACCTGTTCAGGCATAAGAGGCTCTTGAGCAGTGCGCCGGCGCCGGAGCACCGCGACGGGGACATGATGATCAGGATCCTTCTCGCCGAAGACGACGATTCGATGCGGCTCTATTTGGGCCGCGCACTTGAACGCGTCGGCTATAGCGTCGACGCTGTCGACCGCGGCACCGCCGCGCTGGCGCTTCTCAGCAGCCAGCGCTTCGATCTCCTGCTGACTGACATCGTCATGCCTGAAATGGACGGCATCGAGCTTGCCCAGAAAGCCTCGGTGCTGGCGCCGGAGATGCGGGTGATGTTCATCACCGGCTTTGCAGCAGTGGCGCTCAAAGCGGGCAAGGCAGCGCCCGAAGCCAAAGTTCTTTCCAAGCCCTTTCACCTTCGCGACCTCGTCGCCGAGGTCGATCGGCTGTTCCAGACCGAAGATCAGCACGGCAGATTGTAGAGATTGGCCGCTTGCGCTGGGGCAGGGCCCCCGCTAAATCGCCGCCCAGTGGGCGTGTAGCTCAGTGGTAGAGCACTGTGTTGACATCGCAGGGGTCGCAAGTTCAATCCTTGCCACGCCCACCATTTTTATCCTAGCTCCTCAGCGCGTTAGCTGGAGGTAATCTCGCTGTTCCACAGGACTCGGGTGGTTCGATCGAACCACGGCCGCGTTCCTGAAGATAGCGCCCCTGGGGCATGGCCGAGGGGCGCCCGTCGCGGCCTGCCCAAGTTGGTTCGAAGGAGCCACTCCCGCGAGGGGCAAAATGTCGTGCTTTGGCCGTCAGCT
The DNA here is from genome assembly GCA_016781555.1 of Pseudomonadota bacterium. Classification (GTDB taxonomy): domain Bacteria; phylum Pseudomonadota; class Alphaproteobacteria; order Sphingomonadales; family Sphingomonadaceae; genus Allosphingosinicella. The sequence goes on from JADDQD010000263.1 coordinate 17,666, forward strand.
GACCGGCAGGTTTTTATCGAATCCACCCGGTTAGCTGCCATCCGAACTTTAGGTGTTTGCTGGTTGGCGTTTCCCCCGAAAGGCTGGCTGGCGTGGCCTCGGGCCTAGCGCAGGTCCGCCAAAGAGCCGGTCCCCACCGTCAGCCTATTCTGTTTCAATGGCTCGGGTCAGTAACTATGTTCTCATCGAACGCTAGATCGTGAGGGTTTGGGGTAAGATGCCGGCGATTTTTGTCCATGTTTCGGACATTCACTTCGGACAGGAGCGTGACCATTCCGTTCACATCCACGATGACGTGAAGGCCCAGTTGATCGAGGACGCGGCGGAGGTCGTCGCCGAGTTGCCGGGCGGCGCCGCGCAGGGCATCCTCGTGACGGGAGATATCGCGCAGTCCGGCACCTGGGAGCAGTATGAGGCCGCCAGCCGCTGGCTGGACGAGCTCGCCGAGCGCATCAAATGCCCCATCCACCGCGTGCAGATGGTGCCGGGCAACCACGATCTCGACAGGAAGAAGCTCTCGATCGGCGGCTCGCAGCTTCTCCACTACATTCGCGCTGGCGGTCCCGCCGAATATGAGAAGGTCTTCTCGAACCCGAACGACCGGGCGACGCTGCTCGCCCGCTTCGAGGATTATGGCCGCTTTAGCTTCGGGTACCGGTGCGGCCTCGACGAGGAGGCGAAGTTTGCCTCGAACCTCCGCATCGAGGTAGGGCCCGACCGCTGGATCAGGTTCGTGCGCCTCAACTCGTCGCTGCTCTGCACGGGCGATGAGCGCGAGGAGAACCCCGAGCTGATGATCGGTTCGCGACAGTTCACGATTCCGAAAAAGGCCGGCGAGGAAAACGTCGTCCTCGTCCACCATCCGCTTCACTGGTGCAAGGATGCGGCGGACGTGCGCCAGTATGTGCGCGCTCGGGCGCGGGTCTTCATCTCCGGCCAGGAGCACAACCCGAGGGTCGACCTCGACACCGTAGTCGACGGCTGCGACGTCCTGATGCTCGCGGCGGGTGCCGCCGTCCCCTACAGGTCGAACGACACCTACACCTACACCTACAACATAATCGAGTTCGACTGGGACCAGGCGAAGGATGCGCTGGCGGTGACCATCCATCCCCGAGCCTGGAACCCCGTGGAGACGTGCTTCGAGGCGGACGACAAGCGTCTCGGTGGGAAGGATCCGCGGTTTTCGCTAGGATCGCCTAATTTCAGGAAGTGCGGAAAGCCCGCGGCTGTCGACCATGCAGCGGTCGATCACGCTGGCTCGCCCACCGAGCTCGTCGTCGAGGAGGTTCCGGCGGAGACCGCCGAGACCGTGGAGGGGGAGGTGCCGCCCATGCCGCCCACTGTCGAAGGCTACGAACTGGCGCTGCTGCGGTTCTTTCGTGACCTGGTCGAGAGCGAGCGCCTCCGGATCCTGGTCGAACTCGACGCAATTCCCTCGGACTTTGACGAGCGGATGACGCAGGGTGTGGAGCGCATGCTGTTCGATTGGCTGGTCGGCGAGGGCCAGCTTCCGGAGGTGATCGCGCAGATCGAAAAGCTGATAACGGACCGACAGGAGGGAACGCGTGACTGACAACATCCCGGTGCACCTGCGAATCACGGGGCTGTCGCCGTCGAATGAGGATGTCGATTCGCGTCGGAAGGCGGTTGCCGACCTCGCTGGCGGGTGGAGCAAGATCAAAAACGTCGACCAGATCGTCGCGAAGGCGGCCGCCATCGCTTCCTCCCTCGGAGGCGACGGCGCACCCGACGCGGAATTCGGCACGGAGGTTCAAACTGCTGTCCAGAAGCACGCGTCCGCGTTCCTCTACACCGAGAGGCCCCTCGAGGTCGGCGTCTGTGCCGGCATGGCAGCCGTCGGCATGATGAAGTCCGAGCCGGGGACCCACGGCTGGCAGATCCTCGATGTCTACACGAATGCCCTCTGGTCGGCGCTCGCCTTCCAGCCCGTCCTTGGCGACGACAAGCGAGAGTATCTGCGGCGCGAGGTCCTCGACCGGGCGCGGAAGCGGAGCCTGGACAGCGCCGAGAAGGCGCGCGAGCGCGATAACGTGGCCGAACCTATGGACCTGGTTGTCACGATCCCCGAGGAAGGCAAGATCACGACGAACTTCAAGAGGGCAGCTCTTGGCACAATCGAGGCGCTCCGCCGGAACGCCGCTTTGGATCGGGAGGAGATCGACTTCCTCTGGTGGTCGCAGCTGAGCCGCAGCAGGCTGCTCAACCGTCCGCTGGCGAGCATTTCCGAGGCGACCCGTCTCGTAGCGTCCGGGATCGAGGCCTCCAACCATCTTCGTCGCCTCCCTGCCGAGGTCCACCGCGATCTCGTCCTGCGCACCGCGGACGAGGATCCAGAGCTCGATTTGGCGGAGCTGCTCGCGGAGTTCGGGGGCGATCGGGCACTCCTCGCTGGCGGGATCAACACCAACAACGTCACGTCCCATCCGACTGTCTTCCCGCTGCTCAACGCGATTGTCTCTGGCACGGTGGAGTGCGAGGGCGGCAAGGAGAAGCGCAGGGCGTCCACCTGGGGCGGCCGTGCGCTCCTCGAGGGCGCGTTGTCGCGGATGATGAGTACGGGAATGCTCAGCAAGTGAGTTCGACCTGCAACTTCGAAGGCTGCGCCGTCGACGAGACGGGCGTCTGCGCTCTCGAGCGCGACCCCGCGACCTGCGAAAATCGGGCCAATGCCGGCGAGGGGCTCACCATCGGAAGAGCGGAGCTTTCAGCTGGCGAGGCCGACGGTGATGGCATCGGTTCGCCCGTGCTGGCACGTCCCGCCGGCGCCGCGTCCTTCCCGCCCAGCCACACGCTTGGCCCGGACGCG
>JADDQD010000293.1:0-1093 GCA_016781555.1 Pseudomonadota bacterium
GCGTGCGGCTGCAGGACTCGATTGCGGCGTCGCAGCGCGGGTTGAAGCGGCAGCCGCGCGGCGGCCGGAGAGGGCTTGGAACCTCGCCCGGAATTCCTCCTGCGTCACCGTCGTCCTTCGGCAGGCTGTCGAGTAGCTTCGTCGTGTAGCGGTGCGCAGGCTTCGTGAAGAACTCGTCGATCGGCGCCGACTCGACGTCCTGGCCGGCATACATGACGGTCACCGCATCGCAGATCTCATATGCCGACCCGAGATCGTGCGTTGTCAGGAGCACGGAGATCTGCCGCTCCGTGGCGAGACGCCGGATTAGTCCCAGGATCTGAGCCTGGATTGTGACGTCGAGCGCCGTCGTCGGCTCGTCAGCGATCACGAGGTCCGGTTCGGGCAGGAGCGCCATAGCGATCATGAGCCGCTGCCGCTGCCCGCCGGAAACTTCATGCGGGTATTTGCCGAGGATCATCCTGGGATTCGGCAACTGGACCGCGTCGAGGAGCGCAAGGACCGCCTCGCGATCCTCCTTCCGGCGCGCAGACGGATAGGGGTGAAGCAGAGCCGACAGACCGGTCACATCCTCGTTGGGACGCCGGCGCGGCGACTTCCACTTCATGATCTCCATGATCTGGTCGCCGATGGCGAAGACCGGATTAAAGCTGCTGAACGGATCCTGCGGAATGAATGTAATAGCGCGGCCCCGCACGGAGCGGGCGATGGTCGCAGGCGATTCCTTGAGGAGATCGTGGCCGCGGAACCTAATGGTTCCGCCTTCGATAATCGTTCCGGACGGGGGGAGCACACCTAAGATCGCACGGGCGAGCGTCGTTTTCCCGCAGCCCGATTCCCCAACCAGTCCTCTTACTTCCCCCTGCCTGACCTGCAGATTGGTCCCGTCCAGCACGCGCGCGACGCCGCCAGCAGTGCGAAATCCGAGGGTGAGGTCGCTCACGTCAAGCAAGGCGGTCAGGGGCGGAGCGCTCACTTCCTGAGCGCTTCTTTCTGCTGCTATCGTCATTTCGCTGCCTCGCGACGTATGCGGGGGTCGAGAATATCGCGCAGACCATCACCGAGGAGGTTGAAACCCATCACGACAAGGAAG
>JADDQD010000293.1:1223-7979 GCA_016781555.1 Pseudomonadota bacterium
TCAGGATCGTCGCGCCCATGCCTATCGAGGTGCGGACGATGATCGCCGACGCAATATTGGGGAGGATGTGCAGCACCATCACCCGCAGCGGCGAGGCTCCCAGGGCGATGGCCGACTCAATGAAGGTCTCGTTCTTGAGGGAGCGCGTCTCCGAATAAACGAGCCGCGCCCAGAACGGCCAGTAGGTGACGCTGAGCGCCAGAATGACGTTCTCGATCGAGGGGCCGAGGGTCTGCGCGATTGCGATCGCGAGGACGATCTGCGGCACTGCGAGAAAGACGTCGGAGACGCGCATCAGCATCTCGCTCAGCCAGTTTCGGTAGTAGCCGGCTACGAGGCCGATCGGAACGCCGATCAGCACGGCCGTCCCAACAGCGATCAGGGCGATGATGATGGTGATCCGGGCGCCAAACAGGATGCGGCTGTAGATGTCGCTGCCCATGCGGTCGGTGCCAAACCAGTTGTCTGGATTCGGGGGGCTCAGGCGTATCTCGGTATGGAGTGCATAGACGTCCTGCGGGTGGGTCGACAGAATGGGGGCGAAAATCGCCACCAGGACCAGCAGGCCGACGATGCTCAGGCCGAGCAATGCCGCCCGGTCCTGCAGGACTTTTCCAAGGAAGCTGCGGATGGATCGCACAATCATCGCACGCTCCTCGGGTCGATCAGCGTATGTATGACGTCAACGATCAGGTTCACGAGGACGAAGATCGCCCCAGCCCAAATCGTAAAGCCCATCACGGCCTTGTGGTCAGATTGGATGATTGAGATCACGGCGAAGGCTCCCAATCCGGGCCAGTCGAAGACGGCTTCGACTACAACCGCGCCGGAGAGGAGCACGCCGAAGATCAGGCCGATTTGAGTCACGGTGGAGATCAGTGCGTTGCGCAGCACGTACTTCCACGTGATGAGGGAAGCAGGCAGGCCCATGGCCCGCTCGTACAGGACGTAATTGCTGTTGATGACTTCGAGGACGCCCGCCCGGGTGAAGCGAGCGATCGTTGCCGCCGCCGGCAGGGCCAGGGTCAGACTCGGAAGCGCCAGGTGTCGTAAGACGCTGCCAAGTGATTCCCAGTCGCCGGTTAACAGCGAGTCGATAGTCATCATCCCGGTGATCGTCTCCGGGCCAAAGCCATCAATGCGCCCATTGAGCGGCGCGACGCCGAATGTCATCGCAAAGAGGTACTGCAGCTCCATCGCCAGCCAGAAGCTTGGGATCGCGAGCCCGGAAACCGTGAGGACACGCATAGAATGATCGAGCAGGCTGTTGCGCCTGAGCGCCGACAGTACGCCTAGGGGAATGCCCATGATCGTGGCGAGCAGAACCGCGGCGATCGTCAGTTCCAGGGTCGCAGGCAGGCGGCTCGCCAGTTCCTCCGAAATCGGCCTTTGCGTATAGATACTGGTCCCCATATCACCGGTCGCGAGATCACGGAAGTAGGAGAGAAGCTGGATCAAAAGCGGCTGGTCGAGGCCGAGTTTCTTGCGAACCACCGCGATTTGCTCGGCCGTTGCATTCTCCCCCGCGACGATCGCGGCCGGATCAGTCGGGATCACATGGCTGATCGCGAAAACGAGCGCCGCCAGCCCGATCAGTGTCGGGACTAGCCAAGCGAGGCGGGTAAGGACGAGTTCGAGACGCCGCATACTGTGCCCTCTGCTCTGCTCGCGGCGACTCCGTCGCCGCGAGCAGAAGCTTGTTTACTTGAAGTAGGCCCAGCGCATGTCCTGACCGTTGCCGATCGGGCTGAAGCGGATCCCCTCGACCTTCGTCGAGTAGGGGCCGAACCACTTAGTGTTGTAGATCCAGACGCCCGCCGCCTCGTCAAAGACGATCCGCGCGGCCTCCTCGTTCAGCCGCTTGCGCTCTTCCTGATCCGTCGACACGAGTGCCGCCTCGATTCGCTTATCGGCCTCGGGATTCTTGTAGTAGGAGACGTTCCCACCCCCGATGTAGCGCGAGCCATACAACTCGCCGAGCCAGTTATTAGGGTCGGCGTAGTATGTGCTCTTCCAGTAGGGCACCATGTCGTACTGCTGCTCCCGATTCCGCATGCGGCTTGACACCGTGGGCCAGGGCGCGGATTCGATCTTCACCTCGATACCGATCTGGCGAAGAGTGCTCTGGAAGAGCGATGCTGCCTGCTCGGTCTCGCTAAAGCCCGCGAGAGTGCCGATCGTGAGCGGGCGGATCGGCCCCTTGACCTTTGCGAGCTCGGCCTTGGCCTTTTCAAGGTCGAACGTATAGCCTTTCAGATCCTTCGGCGCGCCCCACATGTTGTTCGGGATGATCGTCGGGTTGCGGACGACTGAGCCCTTCATGATGTCCCGGATATAGCCGTCGTAGTCGAAAGCATAGGCCAGAGCCTTCCGGAAGTGCACGTCATTCATCGGCGGGCGGTCGTTGTGGATCGCGAAGTGGAAGACCCGCATCGATTCCTCTTCCAGGATCTTCACGTTCGGCGATTGCCGCAGGCGCTCGATCTGATCCGGAGCGAGATAGCCGTCCGTGCCGTGATAATCGCCCTTGATCATTCCGAGCACGCGGGTGTTCGTCTCGAGAACCGTGCGGAACTCAATCTCGTCGAGGGATTTCGGGCCCCAACCGGCGAAGTGTTCCTTGAACCGCTCGCCAATGAATCCGACGGCGGGATCATACCGCTTCAGCTTGAACGAGCCGGTCCCGGCCACGTTGCGGGTCATCCAAGGCTGCGCCCAGTCCCCGTCCTTCTCCTGCTTCTTCAGCAGCTTCGAGTTCACGACGTAAATGTCGGGAACAAGGGACCCGAAGATCGCGGATGGTTCCTTTAGCCTAAAGCTTACCGTATGGGTGTCGACAGCTTTCGTCGTCCCCGGCTCCATCATGGGCTTGAACAGGACTGAGGCTCCCAAGCCCAGTGCCAGCATCCGCTCCATGCTGTAGACCACGTCCTCGGCGGTCATGGGCGTTCCATCGTGGAACTTCACGTCGTCACGCAGCTTGAATGTCCAGACGAGACCATCCTCGGAGACGGTGTGGCTCTTGGCCAACCAGGGGATGAGGCGGGGCGGATTGTCGGCCCAGCGGTAAAGGCCGTCGTAAAAGTTCAGGCGGGTTGCGACCCTGGCCGTGTCGAAAACGGTGTGCGGATCCAGAGTATCGTAATTGCTGTTGTTCGCATAGACGAACCGATCCGCGGCATGCGCAGCACCGGGAGCTACGAGGGCGAAGGCGGCAAAGGCGAGAAGCGCCCGCCTTGTTGCTGATAGTGGCATCATGACTTCCTCTTGGGTTGATTTCGCAGGACGGCTCAGATTGCCGCCTTCTTGTTATTGCGCCTCAGGCGATAGGATTTCCGGTCACTGGCAGCACCTGCCCCGTGATCCAGGACGCATAGCCGGATGCGAGAAAGAGAACGGCATGCGCGATATCGCTCGGCTCGCCGAGGCGGCGCATGGCGATCCGCTCGATCATTGCCTTCTGACCTGCGGGACCATAGGACTGCCATTGCCGCTCATAATCGGGGCTCGTGCGCAGAAATCCGGGCGCTACGGCGTTGACCGTGATCCCGAATGGCCCGAGCTCCTGGCCCAGCTGCCGGACGAGGCCGAGCTGTGCCGCCTTCGCAGTCGCGTAGGCCTGAATGCCGGTCAGACTGACGCCCAGGCCAGCGCGACTTGCGATCACCACGATCCGGCCTCGGCCTGCGGCCTTCATGCCCGGAACGACGGCTCGTGCTGCGATGAAGGCGCCTTTGACGTTGACATCGGAAATTGCGTCCCATTCTTCATCCCTGACAGTCTCGATCGGCCTGTGAGCCTGCCCGCGCACGCCGCCCGCCACATGGACCAGCACATCAATCCGACCGGTGCGAGCCTCGGCCTCGCGCACGACATCGGCCACACCCTGACGGTCCGTGACGTCCATGCTGCGGATGGTTACGCTGCCTGGGCGCTCCGCCTGCGCGCCGTGCGCCGGAACGACGTCGATCACGTCCGTTGCAAAGACATGAGCTCCCCGCGAGGCAAACGCCTCGACGATGCCGCGCCCGATGCCGCGGGCGGCGCCGGTGACGAGGGCAGTAGAGCCTCCGAAGTCAATGTTCATGGGTCGGATCCTGTGTCTGTCATGCGGCCTGCTCTTCCTTCGGCAGCCTGTACCCGAGGCGCGTGCTGAGCAGCCTCGCGCCAGCCGTGACGCCGGAGATCATCCGCTTGCGGCTCTCATCGAAGCGTGCCGTCACGACACCAAGATTGAGCACAGCGACGACTTGGCCGGCCCTGTTCCTCACTGGCGCCGCTACGCCGGTTCCCCCCAGCACCATCTCCTGGTCACTGATGGCATAGCCTTCGCGCCGGACATTGGCGAGGATCCCTTCCAGCGCCGCACGATCAGTGATGGTGTGCGGCGTCAGCGCCAGCAGTGGTGCAGTCGACAGATACTCGTCGACGGCATCTGGCCTCCAGAAGGCAAGCAGGATGCGCCCCATGGCCGTGCAGTAGGCGGGCGCGGCTCCCTTTTGGTCGGCGTCGTAGCGGATCGCTTGGCGGCTGACGCTCTTGGCGATGTGTTTGACGTCCCCGTTGCGCATGCGCACGCCCAGGAAGACGCTCTCGCCCAGATAGTCGCGCAGCTTGTCCATGATGGGAATAGCGAGTGCGGTCAGCTTCGCTTCCTCGCCGCCGACCCAGCCTGGGCCGCTGCGGCACGCCTCGTTGATCGCATACCGGTCACCCTCGTGCCGGATCGCGTAGCCCAGGCCGACAAGGGTGCTCAAAAGGCCGTGCGTGCTGCTCTTAGGATAGCCGAGCTCTTCCACGACGTCCTTGAGCGCCACCGGCTCGGGAGCGCGCGCCAGGAACTCGAGAATCTCGAGAACGCGGGCGGCGGATTTGACCTCTTCATTCATAAATGTGAACAACAGTCCTCTTGTTGAACCGACTTGAATGGCTAATAGTCTGTCTGTCAACCCCGAAGCACAGGCTTCGCGGGTGCTGGGAAGAGGAAGAAATGACGAAAGTCGCACTTGTTACGGGCGGTGCCCGCGGGATTGGGCGAGCTTGCGCCCATGCCTTGGCGCGCAGCGGATACGATATTGCTCTGGTCGACCTGCTGGCTCCGGAGATGGAGAACACGGCCGCGGAGCTTCGCGATCTCGGACGGCAGGTGCGGATCTATGAGGCCGACGTCGCAAGCTTCAAACGCGCAGGCGAAATCGTGGAAGACGTGCATGCCTTTTTCGGGCGGATCGACTTTCTCCTCAACAACGCAGGAAAGGCGAACCCAGTCGGCATCCTCGAGATCCAGGAAGAAGAGTTCGACCGGACGATCGACATCAACCTCAAGAGCTGCTTCAACTACATCCGGCACGTGGCGCCGATCATGATCGAACAGGGCGGCGGGCGGATTGCGAGCATGTCCTCGCTCAATGCGCTTTCGGGCGGCGTAACGGCCGCCATCAGCAAGTTCTCCTATGCGGCAGCGAAGGCCGGCATTCTCGGCATGACCCGCGCGCTCGCCAAGGAAGTAGGGCCGACCATTGCGATCAATGCGATCTGTCCGGGCGTAATCAAGACCGAGCTCGGCAACGCGATCACGCGCAGTCGGGAGCCGGAGCTGGTGAAGGGAATCGCACTCGGCCGCCTCGGCTCGCCCGACGATGTCGCGAACCTGGTCGCGTTCCTGGCGACCTCCGAGCCGTCGTTCATTACCGGCCAGGCGTTCGTCGTCGACGGCTTCCAGTTCAACGTTTGACGATGACGGCGCTCCCATTGGCGGCAACCCGCGCCCCATGGCGAGTTGGAGGGCCGCTCTTGGCATCGCTCTGCTCATGCAGACGACCAGTGCCTGCCTGACGCGCGTCTTCCCAGTCATGGGACCCGCGCTCACCGAAGCGGCAGGGGTTCCAAGCGAGAGCATCGGAATCCTCGCATCGGTCGGTTCAGCTGGCACCATGTGGTGGCTCATCTCGGGCGGCGGCGTGCTGTCCGGCCTTGGCGCCGTCAGAGCTCTCCAGATCGGCGCGCTGCTGGGCGTCATGGGGCTGACTGTTGCAATGATTGGAGGATGGTGGGCCCTTTTGACTGCCTCGCTCCTGATCGGCCTCGGCTACGGTCCCTCGCCGCCGGCAGGGAGCGACATTTTGAAACGCCATGCGCCGGCGCGTCACCGCTCGCTCGTTTTTTCTATCAAGCAGTCGGGCGTCTCACTCGGTGGCGCCATCGCCGGGCTGCTGATTCCTGTCGTGCTGCTGACCATGAACTGGCGAGCAGCCTGCCTTGCGATGATCGCTCTCGCCCTGGTGAGCATCGTCGCCGCACAGCCGTTCCGCCGCGCCATCGACGTCCAGCGCAGCGGCGCGCGGAATCTGTCCCTGTCCGCGTTCATCGACCCGCGATCCCTGCTCAATCCGTTTAGGTCGATCGGGCTCAACGGGCCGCTCCTGACGACCACTTATGTCAGCGTCTGCTTCGCCGTCGTGCAGGGCAGCGTATTCGCCTTCCTGGTGACATACCTTGCGGTAGACCTCTCCCTCGGCCTTCCCATTGCCGGCCTGGCCTTCGCCACGCTTCAGGGGGCCGGCGTGGTCGGGCGCGTCGTTGTCGGCTGGGCGGCCGACCGCACCGGTTCGGCGAGAGCAACCTTGATCATCCTGTCGCTTGCCTCTGGCCTCATGACGATCGGCCTGGCAGCCATTGAGCCGCTCTGGTCCCAGTGGAGCATCATCGGGCTTTCGGCTCTCACGGGGATCGCCGTCGCGAGCTGGAACGGCGTTT
>JADDQD010000201.1 GCA_016781555.1 Pseudomonadota bacterium
CCTGCGCCGGATCGTCCGCGAAGCGGCCAAGCACGACGTTCCGGTGGCGGTCTGCGGGGAGATGGGTGGACGCACGCTGGAGGCGATGGCGCTGATCGGCATCGGCATCGAGCGGCTGTCGATCACGCCCGTTTCCGTGGGGCCGATCAAAGCGATGATCCGCTCGCTTGACCGAGGCCAGCTCATGCCGTTCGTGGAAGCATCGCTTGATCGCCCTCCCGCCGACATGCGGGCCGCGCTCGAGCAATGGGCAGAACAGAACGGGGTGTCGGTGGGGTGAGGCAAGCCAGGACTCGCAGGCGGCTGAGAGCCGTTCAGGTTGACAATGGCGGCCCGGTCCTGTGTCATGAGCCGATATCATCAGCCGCGGAGTATCGAGCGTAAATGGTGGATGGATTTCACGACGTTGTCGCACCCAATCCCGTCGGTGAGCGGCTAAGGGTCGCGCGCGAGGCAAAGGGATTGAGCCTGGACGACGTCGCAACCATGACGCGCGTTCCCATCCGGCATTTGCTGCACATCGAAAAGGGCGAGTGGGATTCGCTGCCGGCCATCACATACAGCGTCGGCTTTGCACGTTCCTACGCCAAAGCAGTCGGGCTGAACGGCAGTGAGGTCGGCGCGGAGCTCCGTGCCCAGCTCGGTGGGGGCGGGCAGAACATGGCGGCTGCCTCCTATCAGCCAGCCGATCCCGCGCGCGTGCCGCCAAGAACCTTGTCGATCATCGCCGCCGTCATAGCCATCATCCTCATCGGCAGTTATTTCATCTGGCGGGGCAACACTTTGGGCCGCGCCGATCCGGAAATTGAGGCCGCCTCCTTTGAGACACCGATCGGACCCGAGGCTGCTCCCAAAGCGGCAGCCCGCACCAGCGCTGCACCGGCCGCGCCTGCTGCCGGCGGTCCGGTCGTACTCACCGCCAGGGACGACGTCTGGCTCCGCGTTTCTGAAGCGGACGGATCGGTGCTGTTCCAGGACACGCTGAAGCGCGGCGCGCGATTTGAAGTCCCAGCCACTGCGCGCGCACCCCAACTTCGAGCCGGCCGACCCGACGCGCTGGCAGTGACCGTCGGCCAGACCGCGATCCCTCAGCTCGGACCCGCCGGGCGACCGATTGGCGATGTCAGCTTGCTGGCGACGGACCTCATCGCACGCAGTCAAGCCGCTGCCGCCACCCCTCAACCGGCCGCGCCGCCAAGGTAAATTTCCGGATGGAACCCGCGCTGCAAGCGCGATACACTGTGCGGAGCAGTTCGCGGGGGTTTAGTTATGCGTTTTCATCTTCTTACAGCCATGCTGCTGGTCGGATCTGCCGTTCCGGCGCTGGCGCAGAGTGCGCCGGTCGAGCGGCGGATCGGCAAGCTGGAGCAGGAAATGCGCGCCGTCCAGCGCAAGGTTTTTCCAGGCGGCGCCGGCGCAACTGTTGAGCCGGAAATCCGCCCCGTGGCTCCGCCCGCGACGCAAATGGGCGTGCCTGCAGGAAGCGCCGTCGCGGATCTCACGGCGCGCGTCGACGCCCTCGAGGCGCAGCTCGCCTCGCTGACCGGGCAGATCGAACAGAGCGGCTTTCGCGTGCGTCAGCTCGAAGAAGCATTGAACCGCTTCCGCAGCGAAGCCGAAACGCGTTTTGCCGATCTGCAAAAAGCGGCTCCCGCACCGGAGGCAGCCGCTGCCGTGGAGGAGCCCACGCCCGAGCCTCAGACGGGGCAGGCCCCCGAGCTCAGCCCTACGCGTGCCGGCAGCACGTCCGCAGATCCAGGTGAAGATGCGTATCTCGTCGGCTTCCGTCTTTGGGAGCAGGGAAAATTCGCCGAAGCGCAGGCAGCGCTCGACGCGATGGCGAAAGCATATCCGAAGCATAAGCGCGCGAGCTACGCCCGCAACCTTGCGGGCCGCGCATCGCTCGATGACGGCAAGCCAGCGGCCGCGGCCAAGATCCTGCTCAACAATTACCAGACCAATCCAAAGGGCGAACGCGCCGCCGACAGCCTTCTGTTCCTTGGCGAGGCGCTGATGAAGCTCGGCAAGCCTCTCGAAGCCTGCCAAGTCTATAACGAGCTTCAGGACGTCTACGGGCCCAACATGCGGGACTTCATCAAGCAGCAACTGCCCAAGGCGCGCGCCCAAGCAAAATGCAGCAGTTGAGACTTTTCTGGGGTCCAGGCCTGTAGCAATCAGCCCGATGCCGAAGCGGGGCAAAGGCTGTATGGAACGACGATGCTCCCGTCACCCCAGCATTCGGAACGCTTCCGCCGCGATCTAGAAGCGCTTGCGGGTGCACCGGCGCGGCTCGGCCTTGCCGTCTCAGGGGGACCGGACAGCATGGCGCTTCTGCTGCTGGCAGCGGCCGCCTTCCCGGGCCGCGTCCAGGCGGCCACCGTCGATCACAGGCTACGACAGGAGAGTGTCATCGAGGCGCTCCATGTCGAGGATATCTGCGCTCGGATCGGGTGCCCCCACGCGATCCTCGAAGTTACGGTGCCGCATGGACCGGGCGGACTCCAGGCCGAAGCGCGTACCGCGCGATACGAGGCGCTGTCGCGCTGGGCGTCTGCGGAAGGAGTGGATCAGCTTGCGACCGGTCATCATGTCGACGACCAGGCAGAAACGGTGCTGATGCGGCTTGGGAGGGGCTCGGGGGTGGCAGGACTGGCAGGGATCCGACCGGTCCGACGCGAAGCCGATCTCCTCGTCGTCCGTCCCCTGCTTGGCTGGAAGAAATCCGAGCTTGTCCACATCGTTTCTCAAGCTGGCGTCGCCTACGTCGAAGATCCGTCGAATGACGACGACCGATTCGATCGCACCGCGATGAGGCATTTGCTCGCAGAGCACCCAACCATCGAACCCCATCGCCTCGCCCGAACCGCGGCAGCGATCCGGGAGGCGGACGAGGCACTATGCTGGGCGGCGGAGCGGCTCTGGGCTGAGCGCTGCACGGTGGCAGAGGGGGAGTGCCGGATTGACCCAAAGGGCCTCCCAAGGGAGCTGCGCCGCCGGCTGCTGAAGCGCGCCATTCTCATCCTTCGCCGCGTTCACGACCTCCGTCCCGCGTGGAATGGAGCAGAGGACGTCGATCGACTCCTTTCGGCGCTGGACAAGGGGGAGACAACAACGCGCGGCGGCCTCGTCGCCAGTGCAGGCACGACATGGCGGCTGCGGCTGGCCCCCGCGCGCCGGTCAGTGAACAACAAGCCGACTTTGCCCGATCGCTGATTGGCCGCCCCTGATTGGCCGCCCCTGATTGGCCGTTGCTCGCCTCCTTATGGCTCCCGGACGGGCCGAGCCCAATTAGCCGCTTTTCCTGAAGCGCCATGACCTTTAACGATGCGGCGTCCGACTAGACCTTGATTGGGTCAGGCTGAATCAGCCTGATCCGATCAAGGTCTTCACCATAGGAAAAGGGCCTGGTTCACGCCTTGGGCGGAAGCGCGTAGCGCTTCCACCTCAGCCGATCAGGCCCTGGGAGGAGCGGGCCGTATGGCTTTCACCGCAAGAATTCTGCTGCTGGGGTCGGGTGAACTCGGCAAGGAATTCACCATCTCAGCCAAACGGCTCGGCTGCTACGTGATCGCTTGCGACAGCTATGCTGGAGCGCCTGCAATGCAGGTCGCCGACGAGGCTGAAATCTTCCCGATGCTGGATGGCGATCGTCTTCGCGCCGCGATCCATCATCACGTTCCAGATTTCATCGTTCCGGAAGTCGAGGCGATCCGCACTGAAACACTGGGCGAGGCCGAAAGCGGCGGCTTCGCCGTTGTTCCCTCTGCACGCGCCACGATCATGACAATGAACCGCGACCGTATCCGCGACCTTGCCGCCGTCGAGCTCGGCCTACGTACCTCGCGGTTTGCATTCGCCGAAACACTGGAAGAGGTGATCGATGCCGCGCGCCACACCGGCCTGCCGTGCGTGCTGAAACCCGTCATGTCTTCTTCGGGGAAGGGCCAGAGCACCGTTTCCTCCGAAGACGCGCTCGAGACCGCCTGGACCTATGCGGTCGCCAACATGCGCGGTGACAGGGCGCGCGTGATCGTCGAGGAGTATGTCGACTTCGATTACGAAATCACGCTGCTGACAGTTCGCACTCGAAGCGGCGTCCTCTTCTGCCCGCCCATCGGTCACCGCCAGGAGCGCGGCGATTATCAGGAGTCCTGGCAACCCGTCGCCATGGCTGCAGAGACGCTCCGGCAGGCCGAGACAATGGCCGCTGCAGTGGTCAACAATCTTGGTGGGTACGGCATCTTCGGCGTGGAATTCTTCGTGCGCGGCAAGGAGGTGATCTTCTCCGAACTCTCGCCCCGGCCGCACGACACGGGAATGGTTACGCTTATTTCGCAAAACCTCAGCGAATTCGACCTCCACGCGCGGGCCGTGCTTGGACTTCCGATCCCCGCGATCACGCTGCTTGCCCCTTCGGCATCGGCAGTGATCCTCGCGGACCGCGACGCGGAGGGCTTCAGCATAAGCGGACTTGCTGACGCCCTGGCGCTCGGCGGACGCGGCGGCGAAGTCGATATTCGCATATTCGGAAAGCCCGCAACACGGCCCTATCGACGCATGGCCGTTGCGCTGGCGACGGGCGCTGATACCGATGCGGCCCGAAAGCTGGCCGCAGAAGCGGCCGCGAAGGTGAAGATCAGCTATTCTTGAAAAGCCGTTCCGGCCGCACCGCGTCCGGCGCGACGCCGAGCCCCGACAAACCCGCCGGCCAGCTTCCGCCGAGGATCAATGCTTCGGCGGCTTCAGCCATTGCCGGAGCGGTCTGAAGGCCATAGCCGCCCTGCCCCGCAAGCCAGAAGAACCCCGGCGCGTCCGGCGCAAAGCCCGCTGTCGGAACGCGGTCGGGCGTGAAGGTGCGCAGCCCGGCCCAACGATGCGCAATGCGTTGCACGGCGAGGCTCGTATATTGCTCGATCCGGTAGGCGGCGAGCGCAATGTCGTAATCGTCCGGACTGGCATCGCACGGTTCGCAGTCGATCTCGTCGACCGGCGATGCCATCAGCCGCCCCGCCTCAGGCAGCATGTAAAATTCGTCCACGGCTGTTTTGACGAACGGCCAGGCGCGGACGTCGGTGCCGGCGGGCGGATCGACGACAATGATTGTCCGGCGTTTCGGCTGCAGCCCAAGCGGCCGCACGCCGGCCATTTCCGCTAAACCGTCGGCCCAGGCGCCGGCGGCATTAACCAGCACGGGCGCGATCCAAGTCTCTCCGCTGGCGACTTGGACCTCCCAATCGCCCGCGGCGCTACGCACGGCCGTAAGCCGGCGTCCGGTCAGCGTTTCGCCGCCCGCGGCGCGGACCGCCCTGGCGTAGCCCTGGAGAAGCGCGTCGGAGTCGAGCCTTAGGCCACCGTGATCGACCACTGCCGAGACCAAGCCACTCTGGCCGGTTTTGAGAATAGGGCAAAGGGCCAGCATGCCCGCTTCATCCGCTGGCTCGATCGTGTCGGTAAAAAGCTTCATCTCAGCGGTCAGCGCATCAAGCGCCGGCAGCATTTCTTCGCTTGCAACGAACAAAGCCGGGCTCGGCTTTGCCAATGGAGCCGGCGCGAAGCCTTCCGGTGGGGCTTGAAAAAAAGCGCGGCTGTAAGAGGTCAGGCCGCGCACCGTTCGGTTGCCAATGCCGTAATGGGCAAAGGTCGCGCTCCGGCCGGAGCTATGATAGCCGATCGCCTCTTCCGCCTCGAACACCACCACCCGGCCGTGCGCGGCCAGCCGTGCGGCTAGCGAAAGGCCTGCAATCCCGCCGCCCACCACAATAAAATCCGCTGCCGTCATACGGTCCGTCTGTTGCGGACCGAGCCGCGCGTCAACCGGCGCTGGTTAGGGTGCGATTAGCTTGGGGACGAACTGCGAGAATCGGTTCGCTTCCGATCTGAGCCTTCCGCTTTCTTCTCACCCTGGATCGCGTTGCCGCTGACGCCCTTGGCACGCTCGTGCTCTTTGAGCGTAGGGTTTCCCGTGTTGTTGCTGCTTTTTCCATTGCCGCTGTTGCTGCGCATCGCGCTCTCCTTTGCTCGCGTTCCTGCTCTCAACGAAGGGGACAGCCAAAGCTTTCCACGGTTCGGCGAAGTTGTTGCAGCATTGGTGGGGATGAACGAGCCGGGCGGTGCCACCATATCGAGACCCATGCACCCTCGATTTGCCCTCCCCCTTGTCGCATTGCTCGCCAGCTGCTCGCCGCTCAAAACCTTCAACGCACTCGTGCCCAAGGATCGCGGAGGTGCGCTGGTGGCGCGGGATCAGAATTTTGCCGGTGGAGAGCGGCAGAAGCTCGATCTTTACGCCCCTCGCCGACCCGCCGAGGCAAAGCTCCCCGTGATCGTCTTCTTCTACGGCGGCTCGTGGAACAGCGGCGTGAAGGAGGGCTATGGCTTTGCCGGCCGCGCCCTCGCGGCGCACGGCTTCCTGGTCGTAATTCCTGATTATCGGCTGGTGCCGGAAGTGCGTTTTCCAGGCTTTCTCGAAGATGGTGCGGCGGCCGTGAAATGGATCCGGGCCAACGATGCACGGTTCGGCGGCGATCCGGACCGGATCGTTCTCGCCGGCCACTCGGCAGGTGCGTACAATGCCGCCATGCTGGCCTTCGATCCGCGCTGGCTCGCCAAAGATCGTGAAGCGGTGCGCGGCTTTGTGGGGCTCGCTGGCCCGTACGACTTCCTTCCGCTCGACAGTCCAATCACCAGAGCGACCTTTGGGAATGCTCCGGATCTTCAGGCGACGCAGCCGGTCACTTTTGCGAGCACCGACGATCCGCCCGCTTTGCTGCTTGTAGCAGCGCAAGATCGTCTGGTTTATCCCAGGAACAGTCAACGGCTTGCGGAGGCGCTGCGCAGGAGCGGTGCAGCAGCCCAGATCAAAACTTATCCAAAGCTCGGCCACATCGGCCTTGTGACTGCGCTGGCAAAGCCGCTGCGGGGCAAGGCGCCGGTGCTTCGGGACGTTGCCGAGTTCGCCCGCAAAGTGGTCGCACTTGGGCCCACGGAACGGGTGCACCGCCCGTCCGTTCCAGCCGTGGCAAGCAAGGATATTGGGTATGAGCGAAGATAAGAACGCGCCGGACGGGAACCCGGAGGAACGTGCTTTTACCGGACATCCCGATCATCCACCGGAGGAGGCAGACCAAGCGGCTGCCGAGAACCAGGAACTGCTGAACCAGCAGGAGGGCGGCGACGAGGCCGGCGCGAGCGCCGATCAGTCGCGTGATAAAGAGCGCTGGACGACGCTGCCTGGTTATGGCTGACCGTCAGAAAGTTGTGGATAATTAAGGACAGGTTGCGGCACCCGCGGAAATCCGCGAAAGTTTCGCTTCAGCTGTTGCCGCAATGCGACACTCCTCCCGCCCCGCGAAGCTCAGTAACTATTCTGTTGCGGGTTGCGACGAACTTTGATTCTATTCCTCTTGGGGTGGGGCTGGTTAAGCGCGTGGTAACGATTTTGGGCGCATGATCTTCCCCAGGGTAAGAGGAGCGGGATCATGGCAACCAACACGAGGCCGGCGGACGGGGCGCTGACCCTCATCGAGATGAAGGAATTTGCGGCCTTTTCGAAGGGCACCCAGCGCTACATCCGGCGCTCGCTCGACGTGGGCCTCGGCCGGCGCGACCCGATGAAGCGCTGGTCACGCGACGTTGGCGAAGCGGCCAGCATCCGTGCTCAGGCCCGCGTCTACCAGCGGCTCGACCACATTCGAGCTTCTGTGCCGGACGACAGCGGCCTTGAGGCGATGGAGCCGATGATGGGTTGCTTGGTCGCGATCACGGCTTTTGACCTCGGCCAGGACCGTCTGCCCGACTTCGCCTCATATAGATTTTTGTACGAGCGGCTGATCGGCGCGTCCGTCCGACCGTGGCTCCCCGGTGCCTTTTGCGCGGCGGCGGCACTTCCGCATCTGCACCCCGAAAAGCGCCGCACCCTTCTTCAGTCGATCAGCGAAGCGGCCGCGACCGCT
>JADDQD010000224.1 GCA_016781555.1 Pseudomonadota bacterium
CGATGTCAACAAAGATCACCTGCGCAAATCCGCCCTGTTCTGACAAAGCTGGTCAGGTGTTTCGCCAACTTGTCTCTCGTTGAACCGATTTGAAATGATACACCCCGGTACGCCTTGCCCCAGTCGAACCCTGTGGCGGCATATATGACCGTTCGCCCACCTGGGGTCGCCCGGGGTTCCGGCTGGCGCGCCAAACAAGTCGATCTCGTGCTGTTGCTCTCTAGCCGCATTCGATGCCTGCGAATTATTGCGGATTGGTGTTGCTACTATGGCCGTGCCCAGCGCTTGGGTTTGCGGTGTCCGAGTAGGGTTGCTCCCTCGGGAAAGGCCGCATCAGGCGAGCTAAGCAAGCGATGCGGACGCCCGCCTCTGATATGGCCGCTCACTTGACCCAACATAGTTCAAGGCGCCCAATTGGATGCATATCGCGATTGACGACACTTATGGACCAACGGACGCGACCGGCTCACGCTACGTGACGGGCGCAAGGCGTACCCATGTCGCCGTCGTGTTCGAAGACGATCAGGTGGACGGGATTCGTAGCGAGCTCCGCTCGTGCCTCGAATATGTGAACACGGAACTCGGCATCGTCATATCCGAGTTCCATTTCACGGATATCTACAATCGCCGCAAAGCGTGGAGGAATGTCACGCACGGCGAGAATCTCGCGGTTATTGAGGCGTTCGCCAAACTGTATGTCGACCAGCGGTGGCCCGTTCGCATCCAAACTGTCGATGACCGGACCTTCCGCGACCACTCGATCGAAGGGTTGGCTGGCAAGGTCGACGGCTTGGACCTCTCCAAACGGGAGGATCAAAGCCTGCTGCTACTCGTCATCAGCGGCCTGATGCCGTTATTTCCGAACGCTCCCAAACCGATAAGGCTCTATGTCGATGAGGGGCGAGGGAAGCCGGGCCGGCCATTTGGCGAGAAGATCTTCAGCAAGTTCGGCGGACGGGTAACAGGGCGATACGAGACCTCTTCGAACGAGCCCCTTCTCCAGGTGGCCGATTTTCTGGCCTTCGTTATTAACCGCAGCACTTACTTGGCCACCAAGGCGACGAGAACCGACCTGGATAATTCGTTCTTATCCATCGTCAGCGGGATGCAGATCGATTCCCCTGACCTGGTCCGCGCGGTCCTTCCGGCCAATTTCACCCCCACAGATTTCGACGCACTGCATCAGGCCGATCGCCAACGCAAAGGTATCGAATAAGCGTTCGAAACTAGCTCGCGAAGCAGATGCTCTCGGTTCCTATTCGAATCTAGCTAAGTGTTGGTGACCGTTTTGAGCCGATGTCCAGGCGGCGGCCAAGCGGGAGCTCCTCCGAGTAACCATCCCCGCAGTGCTGTCCTCCCCGCTGGTCCTGCCGATGCTGCTCAGCCCCTTGGCCGTCAAGCTGGCGAGGCCCGGATGTCGCAGTTCTGGGTATTGCCTGCTCGGACGGGCGTGCTCCGACCACCAATAGCTCGATTGCGCCAAGATCGTTGGGCATAGCCCACACCAACTAATTGGCGGATGCGGCAATCCGGGATAGCTGATCGGACACACGTGTTCAGACGGCATGACTAGACCGAAGTGAACTACCGTTTAGGAACTTGCGACGCGACTCGAGCCCGTCGCGCCACTTCCCGCATTGCAGCGTACATGTCGTCCGTTTTGAAGCGAGCATCGGTAGCTTCCACCCAGCCTTCGTATTCCGAGCGGGGAACAACTGCTTGACCTCCGTACAACCGCGCCGCCCCGGTCGCTCGGCGAAGCACTTCAACTTCGCCGGCGAAGCCCTCAGGAAGCCAGATCTCGTACAGATGTCCGCGCATGCCTTCTGACCAGTGGAAGTCGTCCAAGGTGCGCAACTCTTCGTCGTCCGGTCGGAAGCGGTCGCGCGTCGGGGCGAACGAGGGCGTCAGACCTCTAGGAGGCGGTGTAGCGGGCGTCGACGGGTGAATTGGACGCAATGGAACTGGCTCTGCTTTATCGGCGCCAGAACGGGAGGTGGGACCCGGTTTCGGACGACGCGCGTATTCGGATGCGAAGGTCAATCGGTGTTCGTCAAGCCACGCGAGCAGCTTGCGAGTTTCGCGCTCGGGATCGGCAAACCAGTCAGTTGACCAGATCCGGTATATCCGCCAGCCCATTTTCTCGAGGACACTCTGCCGGATCCGATCACGGTCACGCACAGTCAGACCGCTGTGGAAGCTCGCCCCGTCGCATTCGATTCCGGCAATGAAGCCGATCGGGTAATCGGGATGCCTGACTCCAAGATCGATCCGAAAGCCCTCCACGCCGACTTGGTGGACAACCTCGTAACCCACTTCTCGAAGGGCATCCGCCACGAATATTTCGAAGTCGCTATCCGGCTCTCCCCCGCTGGTGTCATCGTACGCCGCGCCCTGGTGCGCGTACGTCAGGTAAGCTTTGAAGGCCTGCACGCCCCGGCTGGAAGTTGAGGTAACCTTGATGTCGTCCGGGCGAAGTGACGTGAACAGCCGAGTCGAAAGTTTTGCGCGCGTGACCAGCACGTTGAGGCGGCGCCAACCGACTTCACGGTTCATGAGGCCGAACCACTGGTTGACCTTGCCGTCCTTTCCGGGTCCGTAGACGGTCGAGATGAGGATGATGTCTCGCTCGTCCCCCTGCACGTTCTCAAGATTTTTGATGAAGAACTCGTCGAGCCCCCCGGCGAACTCCTCCACGTAGCGGCGGATCTGCGGCTGCTCGAGAATGAGGCGATCGAACTCGTTCTGGATTAGCTCGGTTTGCTTAGCATTCATCGCGGCGATGCCCATCGAATGATCAGGATACGCCTGCATCAAGCGAAAGGCCTCTTGGATGACTGCCTCCGCCTCCCGTTGATTGATTGACGCCTCGTAAATTGTGTCGGGATAAAGCTCCGGCACGTAAACGCATTTTACGCCGAGCAGCTCATCGTCATTGCCCATCGGGCTTGGGAAGACGACCAAGTCGCGCTCATAGAACTGGCGGTTCGAAAACTGGATTAGGCTCTCGTGCTGTGACCGGTAATGCCACTTCAGCCGACGCTTGCGCGGTAGCCGCTGGTTGGCGAGGTCGAGGATGGACTCCGTGTCCTGTGCCACGCTCCCCTCCTCGTCGCTGTCATCGCTGGACATCTGGAAATGGTCGCTGGGAGGCAACTGGTTGGCGTCGCCGACGACGACAAACTGCTGACCTCGTAGAACGGCGCTCACAGAGAATTCGGGCCGCATCTGTGACGCCTCGTCGATTACGAGCAAATCGAATTTGAGACTGCCGGGTCTGATATACTGGGCAGCGGAGGCGGGCGACATCATCCAGACTGGCTTGAGCACCTGGAGTGCCCCGCCGGCACGATGAACCACGTCCCGGATTGGTGTTCTTGGCTTCTTGAGCGCCAGTTCGCTCTCAAGTAGGGACATGTCAGTATACTGGCTCTTAGGTCCGTAGCCTATCCCCGCCGGCGCCTTGTCGCGCAATCGATCCACCAGAATCGCGCGCGCTTCCAGATCGTGCAGTTCCTTATCGATCCGCGTGAACTCCTTGCGCGCATTCTCGAGCGTAAGGCTGCCCAGCCGCCCGAGCTCGGCACCATCGCCACCCAGATACTCGCTCAGCAAAGCGCGCAGGAACAAGAGCTCGTAAAGGTCAGCAAGCCGCGCCGGGTCTGCCTCACCCCGCAGCGCAAACTCACCGAGACCGCGCAGCCCGACCTCGTCGAGTGCCCTACCATATCTCTGAAGATCAGCTGCAAGCCGTGCTCCGGCCTCATCCTCGGCCAGTTCACTGAGCCTTTTGGCCAGCTCCTCCCACTGGCTCGCAAGCGCTGTGGCCGCAAAGCCGGTGGCGGCTTCGAGGCGCATCCGCCCCTCCTCGGCCCAAGCGCGACTGGCGGCGAGCCATGCCTCGCGGCGTCCCAAAATTGCATCGAGCAGTTCGACTGGCGCCTCGGTCGCGATCAGCGCTGCCACTACTGCTAGCGGACCTGGTGCGGCTCTCAACCCTTCGGCATGGCTTAGCGCCCGCGCCAGCGCATCGAGCGATGCGCCAATCTCCTCCACCCATTCGAAGCCTGAGCGGGTCCGAAGTCGGTCGAATTCAGCCGCTGCAACGTGCAGGGCGGCCAAACGTGTCGCGAGATCTTCGCCGTCGCGTGTGAGGTGCCCAGCGGGCAGCGCATCCACCCCCACGAGAGCCTGGTCGAGCCGCGCGAGCCGGTCTCGCCCCAGCGTCAGCCAGGTCATCAACTCGCTACCCTGAACGTCGGACGTACCGAGCGTCTCGGCGGTTGTGAGAACAGGAACAATTCGATCGGCGCCGGCTGCGACGCGCACTCGCTCCTCAGGCGAGAGGCGCAACCAAGCTGAGAGCGTCTCGTCAGCGCCCGCCTCCGCAAGTCGCTGCCGAGCGTCGATGAGCGCGAAGCGCGCCCGCTGGATACCGACCCAATCCGAGTCGATCCCCTTCCAAAGAACGGTCGGGAACCATGACGCGACAGCACTGTCCGTGCGGAATGCGAGCAACTGCTGCTTCCAGCGCCCCAGCCGGCGCAGCAGCTCGGCGTCTGCCGCCCTTTCACCAGGACTGCGCACAAGCCGCCTCACCCGGCGACGCGCCGATTTGAACTCACCGCCGAAGAACCGTGCGAAGGCGCCGCTCTCGGCCAAAATATCGGCGAGCCGGTTCAGTTCGGCCGGCTCTGTTTCCATCGCTTCGTCTTCAACCAGCGATGCAAGCTGGCTGCGCTCGTCGCGTAGGGAGGCCGCGCGGGTCCGCTCTTCATGCAGCGCAGCTTCGGCGATCGGGTCGACAAGATCGGCCCGGTATAGCGCTGCGACGGTCGCCGGCTCACGCTCAAGCGCCATCACTGCCTCCAGAGCCCTGCGAAGAGCAGCGGTTCCCATCCCCGGGTCCAGCTTGAGCGTGCGGGTTGTCTTTTCCATTTCGCCGCCGACTTGCTTCAGGTGGAGCAATGCTCCTTCCAGCTCTTCAAGCTTGGCGTGGAGGTCGGCCACCGTCCCGAGCGACGCCTGCGCCTCCTCAAGCGCCGCAGCAAGTTCTGCTACTGCAACATCGGAAACGGCTTCGGGACGCCTGACGTCCTCATGCAGCTTGCCGCACAGCTGGCGCCACCGCGCCTGCTGGCGCAGCAGCGCGCGAGCCGTATCGGAGTCGCGGAGGGCGGAACGAGCGAGCGCCTCGCCCACTGGCTCGAACCCCGACAACACGGCCAACTGCTCGGCGGCGGCTTCGATTGGTCCATCCGCGACCGGGAGGTCGAGCGGAGCGAGGGCGTCGAGTGCCGATTGCGCCGCAGCCATGGCAGCAGCAGCGCTCGCGGCGCTGGCGGCGGCCCTCAATTGCGGGCGCTGGTCGAACGGATCTAGGCGGCTCGCAATTGTCCAGCGCGTCCTTCCGCCCCCTGACGCCTCTCGCTCGATAGCTAGCAGTGCTTCTCCGAACTGATCGAGTCGAGCCCGACGGTCGGCAAGGCCGACCGGGTCGATCGTCTTCGCGGCTTCGGGGCGCCAGCGCGCGCGCACGCTATCAGCCATCGCCCGATCGACGCCGTCCCGGAGCCGTATCTCACGCCAGGCCAACCAGTAAGCGGTGTGCCCCGTGACTCCCAGTTTGGAGTTGATTAGGGCGAGATAACGACGCAGCAGGTCCCGCCGCTGCCGCAATTGCTGACGCTGTGATCCGAGTTTTCCCGAGTCGAAGGAAATGCGCGGGGCAGGATGACGATGCCTGAGACTGTCGTAGATTTCGGTCCGGTTGGCATTGTCGCCGTGCAATTCCAGCAGCAGCGGCCCGAGCCCGGTTGCGCGCAAGCGGTCCGCAACGACGCGGAGCGCCGCCTGCTTTTCTGCCACGAACAGCACCTTTTTGCCCGCGCCCACGGCCGTCGCGATCATATTCGTGATCGTCTCAGACTTGCCGGTGCCGGGCGGCCCCTCGATCGCCAGATCATGACCGCCCGCCATGTCGATGAGGGCGCTATGCTGCGATGCGTCCGCCGGACGAACTAGCGCAGGCGCCTTTTCGGCCCATTCGGGCGCCTCGATATCGATAGTGTCGCCGGGCTCACCATAAATCTGCGCAGCGCCTAGAAGCGCGGGCAGAAGACGGTGCTGCGCGAAGGCTCCGTCGGTCCAGGCTGCGGGATCGAGATCCTTCCACAACACCATGCGCGGGAAGGGCAGCACCGCTAAGGTGGCGAAACGCCTGAGCGACAGGCGCTGGCCCTTCTCGAGCACCCCTTCCATGCGGATGAAGTAGGATTCGGGTGATTCTCCATCCCGCAGGGGCGGCAATTCCAGCCCCCAATGCTGGCGCATTTTCTCCGCCAGAGCGATGTTTACCTGAAGACCCTCGTCATGGCCCTTCAGCGTGTATTCGTAGCGGCCGCGCACCACCTTTCGTTCGAGCTCGACGGCCAGCGACAACAAGGGCGCATGCAGCGGCGTGTCGGGTGAGGCCTCATCGAACCATTGAACGAAGCCAAGGACCAAGAAGAGGGTGTGGAGCCCGGTCTCCCGCGCATGACCGCGATAACGCTCCCAGATCGTCTTCAGACGCTTGTCCAGCTCCTTAGCAGTGAGCAGCACCCGAACGCTATCATCCTCATGGTGGGGCGCGACATCATCGTCATCGCTGGCCTTGAGATCGTATGTCGGATCGAAGCCGTGTGCCCTCGCGATTTCGGTCACATTGAGAGCCTTGCCGTAGTCCAGTGCGGGAAGGCCGAGCTGTTGCCTCACTCGGGCGCGCAATGCCCGCTCGGCCTCCTGCCAGGCGCGGGCGTCGCGTTCATCGTCCCCCAACTTCTCCGTCGCCGCGAGGAATTCCCCGTCGGTCAGTCGCGCGCGTTCGTAGGCTATGCGAAACTCGTTCGTGAGTTCGTCCTTTGGCGTATCGTCTTGTCCCGGCAGCGGCTCGAAGCCAACCGAGCCTGACTCGATCGCCCTGAACAACAGATCCGGGCGCTCATCGACGAGGCGGAGAATGCTCGCACTACGGCCGCCATGCTTGAACGAGACGAGCGAGCTCTTCTTGCTCAGGTCGATCAGCTTCGTGCGCAGATCGGCGACCGCTTTTTCGGTCCACTGTCGGGTCTCGTCTGAAGGTTGAGCTTGTGCTCGCATGTCTCTCCTGACTGCATCGAATTGTGGCGGTAGTTCATCAATCCTGTCCGGCGAGCCGACCGGACTATCCTGGAGCGAGATTGGAACGATCAGGCGGCTCGTTACAGCCGTGTCGATCCAACCTTCGGCCCACCCGATCGGCGGCATACCGTTGCAATATGAACTTCGTCCGTTGCCGACCTGACGCTTGCGCAGCTCGGTGGCCAGCGTGATGCCTGTTGACCCCGCCGCGCCTGCTTCACGGCAGATCGCCCGGATTGTCCCGTACGCAGAGCTCGTGCCGCCTTGCTTGCTCGTGCCGGGCACGAAACGGGTGTTGGCGTGCTTCCAACCGAGCACGACTGGGGAGCCGGCTGCCTCGGCCTTGGCATGTACGTCCCGATACTTGCCGGCATTTGCTGGCACCTGCCCGCCAGCCTTGGAAGGCGCTTTCCCGAGGTGGCGAAGCCCCGTCTTCTCGAGTTCGAGCAAGTGTTCACGAACACGCTCCTGAAGCTTGCGCGCGGCGGGCGTCTTGCGATGCCGTAGTTCGGCTTCGATCAGGGAAAGCTCCGCGCGATGGTGCTGATTTCGTCGCACCGCGTTCTGCAGCTCATCGAGCGACTTCTGAATAAGCGGTCGAGTCACTGAGCTAGGTCTCCCAGAAACTCGGACCCTGGCGATACGCCCGAAACCAACAGACGATCGCGGGCGCGGGTGCAAGCGACGTAAAGCAAATGGCGTTCCGTCTCGTACGCTGCTTCCAGATCAGCCGTATCGCCGATTGCTGCCAGCCGAACCGGATCTGGGAGGACATCGTCATCGCAAGCCATCACGACCGCCGCGCGGAACTCGAGGCCTTTGGCACCGTGCATG
>JADDQD010000185.1 GCA_016781555.1 Pseudomonadota bacterium
CTGGCACGTCGAGCAGGCGGGGGCGCTGGTTGCGCTCGACGACCTCAGGCAGCGATATATCGCAACGTTGGAGTGATCGGGTTCGAGGCTGACTCCGCCGGCACGGCTACCGGGCCGCAGGTGCCCTTGCGGCGGCTCGAACCCGTAGCTTCATAGCAGCTTTTTACGAATCAGGTCGCCGACCAATCGGCCTCGTCGGGCAAGTGCTTCGGCTGCCCTGCACTTCCGCATGCTTTGAGACGGCCCGTCCAACCGCAGCAGAAACTTACAAGAAAGCTGCCGCGTCCGGTGAGGACGCGGCAGCTGCCATCATTTTGTCAGGATAGGTGTCGCTGCGTCAGCGACAGCCGTCCACGAGTTCAGCCGACGAACAAGAAGTCGTCGGAGCTCAGCGAGGTCGTGTTCTTCACCAGCGCGATCAGCTCGTCACGGCTGTCGAACTTACCATCGCCGTTGGTGTCATTATAAATCGACGTCGATCCATCACGGCTGATCAGGTGGTAGGACTGAAGCGATCCCCGGATCTGGATCTTGTCGCCCTCTGCGCGACTGAAATCACTGATGATCGCGTAATCGGAAGTGCCGGCGGACCGCGCCTTAGCATCGTCGTAGAACATCCCACGCTCGTC
Organism: Pseudomonadota bacterium; assembly: GCA_016781555.1. GTDB lineage: Bacteria > Pseudomonadota > Alphaproteobacteria > Sphingomonadales > Sphingomonadaceae > Allosphingosinicella. The sequence continues at coordinate 630 of JADDQD010000185.1, forward strand.
TCCCAGGACGAAGATGTCAGCGCCCGCGCCCCCGACCAGCGTGTCGACCGCACCTTTTCCAAGATCCGTGCCGCTGTTGGGCATTCCCCAGATCTTGTCGTTGGCAATCGTGCCCGAAACCGTGTCGCTGCCCGTTTTGCCTTGCACCTCGTTCACCACCACCGTGTTGGTGACGCCCACCAGGGTGGCTGCATCGAGCCGACCACCCGTGACCGTCTTGCCCGCCAGCGAGTCGGTTGGGGTGACCGTCGCCAGGAGCTGGGCCTTGAGCTGCGCTGCAGTGAGGCCCAGGTTGGTTGCGCTCAGCAGCGCAATGGCGCCGGCCACGTGCGGCGTAGCCATCGAGGTTCCGCTGAAGCTGGCATAGCCGCCGCCTGGAATCGTGGAGAAAATGCTGGAGCCAGGCGCTCCGAGGTCCACCGTCTGATCGCCGTAGTTGGAAAAGGAGGAGAGGGCGCCGGTTCTCGTGATCGATGCCACCGCGATCACGGCGTCGTAGCCTGCCCCCGCCGTCGTGTCGTAGTTCGACGGATAATTGGCAGTCGTGTCGTTGTCGTCGCCGGCGCCGTCGAAGCCGCCGTTGCCGGCTGCTGCTATGAAGAGCACGTCCGCCTTGGCGCCGCGGACGATCGCATCCAGAAGGGACTGCGAGAAGCCGCCTCCGCCCCAGCTGTTGTTGGTTGCGGCATAATTTTGCGCAGATGAGCCCGTGGCTCCGGTGTAATAGTCGAGCGCCAGAATAGCGTTCGAAAGACTGCCGGAGCCGGTCGCGGACAGGAATTTCAGGCCCATCACCTGCGTGGACCAAGTGACTCCTGCAACTCCAAGGCTGTTGTTGCCCTGCGCGGCGATCGTCCCGAAGACGTGCGTGCCGTGATCGTTGTCGTCCATGGGATCGTTGTCGTTGTTGACGAAGTCCCAGCCGACAAAGTCGTCGATGTAACCGTTGCCATCGTCGTCGACGCCATTTTCCCAGCGGCTGTCGCTGAGGAGATCGCCGGCATCGATCCGGCCGTTCTGGTTCAAGTCGCTGACGAAGCTGGCGTTCTGCGAGGAATTGAGATCGCGGAAGCTGATCACGCCATCATTGTCGACATCCGTCAGCGATGCCCGGAAGGACTGGGGGATCTCGCGCTGATTGAGCCAGACGTTCAAGTAAAGATCGGGATGCGTGTAATCGATCCCCGAATCAACGACTCCGACGACGACTTTGGATGAACCAGTCTTATCAGCGGACCAAGCCTCGCCGGCTTGGCTTCCAAATTTGTTCGAGGGGTTCGTTTGATCGCCGTACATGCCCCAAAGTTTAGCGTCCGAATAAATGGGGTCGTTTGTAGTCGTGGCATCGGTGGTGTAGATGAAGTTCGGCTCCGCGAAGCGAACGCCCGGGAGCTTCGAAATAGCATCAAGCGCCTGCTCGACGGTGAGGCCACCGACCACTTTGACGCGGACCAGCAGGCCTTCGGAAGCTTGGCTGGGGAGATGTCCTCTTAGGACTTCGGCAGCCTGCCCGCCAATGCTGGCCAAAGCGGCACCCCGCAGATTCGCGTCAGCGGCGGATGTGAACTGAACGAGGATCTCCCCGGGAACGTGCGCTTTCAAGCTTCCCGTAGCGCTCGGAGATGCCGTTTTGGTGCTGAACGACGTCGCCGGGCCATTGTCTTCTTCCCGCGAGAACATCTGAGCAGTTCTATCCATTACTAGTCCCCCGTTTCGTGATGACCGCGCAAAGTCTCATGAGCGGCCGTCCTACGCAAGTGCCTGAATGATTTAATTTTTGTGCGCTCTACTCAAAGGCGCATTCCAAAATCGCAAGTGTCCGCGGGGCTTACCTGAGCTCAAGTTCGCCGCAGCTTTCGGGCCAGAAAAAGAAGGAGAGGCGCGCGCGCGGGCGCGTTGGTGGCGGCCGAAACGCGGCTGTCTGCCTGACCAGCGGCCCCGCCGCCAGCCTCCTGCGCATCGGCGAATCGCCGGGCATTTTCGCGAATGGTGATCAGCGGTTCGTTCATCAGCTTTCTCCTGGTGCAAAGGTAAGAAAGCTGGTGTTATGCAACCTCAACCAAAGTTGAGGTCAAGCGATGAATCAACCGGGGATGACTGCGGCCGCGAAGGTGCTCTCCGTGGGCGAGGTTGCGGCGCGCAGCGGCGTCGCAGTCTCCACCGTCCACTTCTACGAACGAAAAGGCTTGATCGCAGCCTCACGCTCGGGCGGAAACCAGCGACGCTACGCTCGCGCGGTTTTGAGGCGCATCGCCATCATCAAGGTGGCTCAACAGCTCGGCATATCGCTGGCCGAGATCCGCGACCACCTGGCGGCGCTTCCAGCCGAGCGAAACCCCGCCAAAGCAGATTGGGCTGTCATCGCGGACGGCTGGCGCTCGGACCTCGATCGCCGCATTGGACAGCTCGTGCGACTGCGCGACACGCTCGACGGCTGCATCGGTTGCGGCTGCCTCTCGATCGAGACCTGTCCGCTCAGAAATCCCGAAGATAAAGCCGCAGCTCAAGGCGCGGGTGCCCGCTACCTCGAACCGGCGCCTGGCGATCCGTGAGCCGCGGCGCGTGATCTTTGCGCTGAAAAGCCGTCGATCCGCGAGAAACCATTTTCCTGCGGCTTGGCCGGAGGACTATGCGCGAGGCATGAACTACAGTCCTTGCTCCTCATGACCAGGACCTACCTACGTCCAACGGGTTTCGTCGACGCGCCGTTCGGCCATGACGGCAAGGTCGCGCGACTGGCCGGCGGGCTGTTGTGGTTTTCCGCTGTCGAAGTCAGCGTTCTGGACGGCGGGCGGCGGGTCTCCGCCGAGCTGGTCAGCGTCGAACGCCTCGAATCCGAGATCGAGGCCATGGCCGCCGACGTGGTTCAAACCTGGAGGCTGCTGACTCTGGCCCGCCCCCCGCTAGCGGCCGGGCCGCGCACCCTGCGGCTCGACCAACCGCAGGTGGTTGGTATCGTCAACGTCACTCCGGACAGTTTTTCGGACGGAGGGGTCCTCGAGGACCCCGCCGCCGCTGCCGAGGCCGGGCACGCAATGGCTGCCGCGGGAGCGGCGATTGTCGATGTGGGCGGGGAATCCACCCGGCCCGGCGCCAAGCCCGTTTGGGAGGGGGACGAGGTGAAGCGCGTCTTGCCTGTGATCGAGCGGCTGGCGCGGGCCGGCAACGCAATCTCGGTGGACACGCGCAAGTCGGAGGTGATGGCTGCAGCCCTTGGGGCGGGGGCAGGACTCGTTAACGATGTCTCAGCGCTCCTCTACGATGAGCGGTCCGCGGGAGTGGTCGCGCGTGCAGGCTGTCCGGTCGTTCTCATGCACCACAAGGGCTCGCCCGAGACGATGCAGCAGGCACCCCAATATGACGGACCGGTGCTGTTCGAAGTCTATGACTGGCTCCAGGCAAGGATCGAGGCAGCGGTAGCCGCCGGAGTGGACCGCTCCCGAATCATCGTTGATCCCGGGATCGGCTTCGGCAAGACGGTTCAGCACAATCTGCAGCTTCTGAACGGTCTTTCACTATTTCATGGCCTCGGTTGCCCGATCATGCTGGGCGCCAGCCGCAAGCGCATGATCGGGGCGCTTTCGGCCGAAGCGCCCGCAGATCAGCGCCTGGCGGGATCGCTGACTTTGGCTTTGAAGGGCGCCGACCAGGGCGTGCAGCTCCTGCGCGTGCACGACGTTGCCGAGACGGTGCAGGCGCTCCGCGTGTGGCGGGGAATGCGCGATGCAGCGCTAACCCCGGGCTGAGGGAGCCGGGCGCTGCGTCGAGCAAAAGAAGGAACCGCTGACTTAGCTTAGGAGAGGGTGAAGACGGCTTTGTTTGTCATGGCGGGGAGCAAGGCCACGCGGCAATCCAGTTCAGCGCCGGCGCCTTCATCGGGTGGTTCCGCTCGCAACGACGTTGCTGCTCCGACCTGAAATCACTTCGCTCTGGCTAGAGGGAATAGCCGCCGTCCGAGACCAGGCTGCTTCCAGTCACGGAGGCGGTTTTGTCGGACAGCAGGAACGCGATCTGCTCGGCGATCTCGTCGGCCTTGGCGAAACGGCCGAGCGGCGTTGCCATGCGTGCGACCTGAGCGAACGCGGCCTCGTGGCTCCCCGTGCTTGCAACGAGACCGGCGAAAAAAGGCACATTGTCCCAGATGGCCGTTTCGACACCGCCCGGCGCCACCGCGTTCACCCGAATCCCGCTCGGTGCCCCCTCCTTGGCAGCGATGCGGGCCAGGTGCAGAACAGCCGCCTTGGACGCTCCATAAGCCGCAATGCCCGGCTCGGCCTTCAGCCCTGCCACCGATCCGGTGAGAACAATTGCGCCGCCATTGTTCTTCATCGCGCGCATGGCCGCCTGCAGCGTCAGGAAGGCGCCATCCAGATTCACGGAGATGATCCTGCGCCAGTCGGCGAAGCTCATCTGCTCGATCGGGCTTGCCCCGCCGATCCCGGCGTTCACAACGGCGTGGGTAAGGCCGGTGAGATCAGCGTCGGTCCAGAGCCGCTCGTCCGTGACGTCGCCAATGATGATCTGGCGCTCGCAAGGAAGCGAGAAGGCGAAATCACGCAGCCGCACCTCATCGAGGTCGACCAGGATGAGCTTGCGCGCGCCGCTTTCGGCAAGAATGGTGGCGGTCGCAGCCCCGATGCCTGAAGCTGCGCCGGTGATGAGAATGTTGGCGCTCGAGAAATCGTACATGGGCCGAGTTTAACAGCCTTGACGCAATTGGCTATGCCGCGTCACCAATTCCGAGTTCTGCGAGCTTCCGGTAAAGTGTCGAGCGGCCGATGCCGAGGCGACGCGCGACTTCCGTCATGCGGCCTCGATAATGGCCGATTGCCAGGCGAATGACATCAGCCTCGATTTCTTCGAGCGGACGGAGATTGCCGTCCGCTTCGAACAAAGTGATACCGGCGCCGTTCGACAAAGCGGCATTGGTCGAGGCCCCGCTCATTGGCTTGGCGTGATAATCGTCGGCACGCTTGTTGAAGGCTGCTTCCTGGGCGATGTGCGGGAAGTCGGCAGCGGTAAGCGCATTGCCGTCACAGAGCACCGCCGCACGGAACAGCGCGTTTTGCAGTTGTCGCACGTTCCCCGGCCAGCCGTAGGACATGAGCACGGCAAGTGCATCGTCGGTGATGCTGAGCTGGCGCATGCCCGGCTGCTCGGCGATCCGAGCGAGAAGGTGGCGCGCAAGTGGTGGTATGTCGCTGGCACGAGTTCGAAGCGGCGGGATCGCGCAGTGAACGACGTTGAGACGATAATAAAGGTCTTCGCGGAAGCGCCCTGCAGCAACTTCCTCGACCAGACGCCGATTGGTCGCAGCAATGATGCGAACGTCGACCATATGGATGGCACGCCCGCCGACGCGCTGTATTTCCCCGGTCTCAAGCGCGCGGAGAAGCTTTACCTGTGCTTCAAGCGGGAGCTCGCCGACTTCGTCGAGAAACAGCGTCGATCCGTCGGCATCTTCGAAGCGGCCGATGTGGCGATCGAAAGCGCCGGTGAAGGCGCCCTTTTCGTGACCGAACAGGACCGATTCGACGAGATTTTCAGGGATCGCTCCGCAATTCACCGTGATCATCGGCTTCTTGCCGCGCGGGCTGGCGGTGTGAATCGCCTGGGCGATCACTTCCTTGCCCGAGCCGCTTTCGCCTTCGATCAGAACGGAAACGCGCGCGCGGGCGGCCTTGGCCGCAATCGCCATTGCCGTTCGGAACTCGGGCGCGGAGCCAACGATCTCATCAAAGGCGAGCGGTTTTGTGATCTTTTCGGACAGCGGACGGAGTTCACCGCGCGTTTTGCGCCGGTCCGTCGCGGCATTGAGTGCGCCCAGCAGGCGATCCGGGGAAAGCGGCTTGACGAGAAAGTCGCTCGCGCCGGCCCGCATCGCTTCGACGGCAACCGCAACGGTGGTCTGCGCAGTGAGGATGAGCAGCGGAAGGTCGGGTCGAAGCGCTCGGATCTGCCGGATGATCTCGGTTCCCGCAGGGCCGGGCAGCCAGTGATCGAGCAGGATCGCGTCGACGTCGCGGCCGTCTTCGCTCGACAGGATGCGTTGGGCCGCTTCCACGTCCGCTGCACCCATCACCCACCAGCCGGCACGGGCGCCGATCGCGCTCACCAGCCGCCGCTGTGCAGGCTCGTCGTCAATCAACAACAGGCAACGCGTTGCGTCCGGGCGCATGTTTCCCCCTCCAGGTTCAACCAGCGCTCTACCGGCTGTGGGTAAAGTTCGGCTTAACCGACCCACTTTTGGCTTGGGGGGAGAGGCTGCGCTTGATAAGGGTCGGGTGCGGCGAGAGTATAAGAGGATCAGAATGGCAGCCGAAGGCAACACCCCAGAGGACTTCAAGGCTCACTTCAAGAGCTATTCGAGCTTCGCCACCATGATGAAGTGGGGCACGATCCTGAGCTTCATTACTGGGATGGTGGTCGTCGTGATCATCTCCTCCTGACGCGAGGGCCGCGCGTGAGAATTGCGGTCCTAAAGGAACAGGCGGAAGGAGAGCGGCGCGTCGCCGCGACTCCCGAGACCATCAAGAAGTTCATCGCGCTTGGCGCCACCATGGCGGTGGAAAGTGGAGCGGGCGCAACAGCCTCCATTTCCGACGATGATTATGCCGCGTCCGGAGCCACCGTCGGCCCACGCGCCGAAGTGCTTCGCGACGCTGATGCGGTGCTGGGCGTCCAGGGCCCTCATCCTGCCGGTCTCCGGGGTCTGAGGCCGGGCGCGCTCGTGGTCGCGGCGCTTAACCCGTTCGGCGAGCGGCCGCGGGTCGATGCTTATGCCGCCGCGGGGCTCGAAGCGCTGGCGATGGAATTGATGCCGCGCATCACCCGCGCGCAGACCATGGATATTCTTTCCTCGCAATCGAACCTCGCCGGCTACAAGGCGGTGCTCGACGCGGCGGCGGAATATGGCCGCGCCTTTCCGATGATGATGACGGCGGCCGGCACGATCCCTGCGACGCGCGTGTTCGTGATGGGCGTCGGCGTCGCCGGTCTGCAGGCGATCGCTACCGCCCGGCGCCTCGGCGCCATCGTCTCGGCGACCGACGTGCGCGCGGCAACGAAGGAGCAGATCGAGAGCCTTGGGGCCAAGGCGATCTTCGTCGAGAATGTGAAGGGGATCGAAGGGGAGGGCGCTGGCGGTTATGCGACCGAAATGTCCGAGGACTATAAAAGTGCGCAGGCTGAGCTCGTATCCACGCACATTGCCAAGCAGGACATCGTCATTACGACTGCGCTGATACCCGGGCGGCCCGCCC
>JADDQD010000117.1 GCA_016781555.1 Pseudomonadota bacterium
CTTGGAGCGCAGCATGATGTTGGCGTGAATGCGTTCGCGGCGAAGGTCGAGGTAGCGGTAGCGGAGACGGATCTCCTCGGGGTAATCAGCCTCGCTCGCGACAGGCAGCGGCAGCTCCTGCGCGGCCGACTGAACCGTGACGGCGCTGGCATGGACCTCAACCTCGCCGGTGACCAGATTCGGGTTCACCGCTTCGGCCGCGCGGGCAACCACTTCACCTTCAACGGTGACAACGGATTCGGCGCGTACGCCGTCCAGTGTCTGGAAAGCTTCGTCGCTGATGTCTGTGACGATCTGCGTGATCCCATAATGGTCGCGAAGGTCTACGAAGAGCAGGTTTCCGTGGTCGCGCTTCCTGTGAACCCAGCCGGAAAGCTTCACCCGCTCGCCAACCTGAGCGGCGCGCAATTCGGCGCAATTGTGGGTGCGATAGGCGTGCATAGCGGACCGGCTCTCGTTGCAGTTTTCGAGGGAGTTGATCGGGCGTGCGCTTCAACGGGCAGGCGCACTTTGTCAAGGCGAGAGACCGCCGCTATGACGGCCGCGACATGCATATCCACCCGCTTATCACCGACAGCGACTCACTGCTGAAGCTCTGCGAGCGCCTGGCGAAGTCCGACTTCATTGCAGTCGACACGGAGTTCATGCGCGAAAATACCTACTGGCCGGACCTATGCCTCGTGCAGATCGGCAACCTCGAAGAAGCGGCGGCGGTTGATCCCAAGGCGGAAGGCATTGACCTGACGCCGCTGCTCAACCTGCTGGTCAACAATGAGGACGTGCTAAAAGTCTTCCACGCGGGCGGTCAGGATCTGGAGATCATCTTCAACCTCACGGGTGGAACGCCGCACCCCCTGTTCGACACGCAGATCGCGGCCATGGCGCTCGGCCTGGGAGAGCAGGTCGGCTACTCGAACTTGGTGGAAAGCCTCCTCGGTATGAGCCTGGACAAGGGCGCGCGCTTCACCGACTGGGCGCGGCGGCCACTCGACAATCGCCAGATCGACTATGCGGTCGGAGACGTGACGCACCTCGCGACGCTTTTTCCCAAGATGCTGCAGCGGCTTCGGAAGACCGGCCGGGGTGGATGGCTGGACCAGGAGATGGAGCGACTCGCAGACCCGTCAAACTACGCGAACGATCCGGCTCAGGCCTGGAAGCGGGTGCGGATTCCAAGCCGCAAGGCTGAAGTGTTGGGGCGGCTCAAGGCCCTCGCAGCCTGGCGCGAAATCGAAGCGCGATCCAAGAACCTCCCGCGCGGGCGTATCATGAAGGATGAGACGCTGGCAGACATCGCCTCCCACCCTCCAGCCAACCAGGACGCGCTGGCGCGGGTGCGTGGACTCTCTCCAAGTTGGAAGTCGAACGACATTGGCGCGCGGCTGATGGAAGCGCTCGCTTCCGCCCACCCGCTGCCCGCGGACGAAATGCCGCCCCGAGAAGACCGGCAGCCGGGGCTCGGCAAGGAAGGAGCGCTTGTCGCCGACCTTCTGAAACTTCTCCTCAAGATCAGGGCGCGGGAAAGCAATGTTGCCGCGCGGCTCATCGCGCGTTCAGAAGAACTGGAGCTCCTTGCTGCCGGTCGGCGAGACGGACTGTCGATTCTGGCAGGTTGGCGGTTCGATGAATTTGGCCGCGATGCGCTGGATTTGGTGGAGGGCCGCCTCGCCTTTGCGGTGCGGAACGGGAAGCTGCTGATGACTCGGACGGAGGCAGAAGGATGATCGGAAGGACGATGATTTCGTGTCTGCTGATGATTGAAGCCGCCTGCACCACAGTTCCCGCGCAAGAGGAGCAAGTGCCCGTCCATGGCGAAACCGGGCGGAAGTGCATCGAAGGTCGCGCACAGCATCTGATTGGCCGCCCGGCCAGCAGCGAACTCGCTCGTGAGGCACAGCGCCTGACCGGGGCCGGAGCCGTTCGCTGGATAGGCCCCGGAGATGTTGTGACCATGGACTATCGTGAGGACCGCCTCAACATCGAACTCGACGAGCGGCAACGGGTGAAAGCCCTGCGCTGCGGCTGAAGCCGAGCTTCGTACCGGAGCTTGTTGGGCCGCCCTGAAAGGTTTAATCTCCTAAGACGGCAGGAGGTTCGAGATGACCTACATTGGTTTCTTCATGGCAGCAGCGCTGGCGGCTGTACCGGGGGCAGTTACAGCCGCAAGCCAGCGCGGGCCTGATTCCGAGCAGAAGATTTGCCGGAACATACAGCCGACCCCGAGCCGGATCAGGGGTCCGGCTCTGTGCATGACGCAGCGGGACTGGGATCGAATGACGGATTGGGCAAGGGAGGATCTGAGTGAGTTCCAGGGGCGGCCGGATCCCAACGGCGGCCGCAAGGCGCGGCCGCCCAGATAGGTGTGGTTAATCGCCTTTGGCTATCGTGCGTCGATCATATGCTTGCGCATTGCCGTCGTCTAATGAAGCCCCACGCGCATGGTGGCGCATGAGCTGACATCCAGCGCCTGTGCGAACCACGATCATAACCAGCCAGTTAGCCCTTGCTGACGTCCGGCTTCAGGCCGAGCACTGCCGAAAGCGTTTTGAGCCGCCGCTCCACCGCCTCGCCGTATAGGGCTTCGCTGCCGTTTTTGAGCTTCAATGTCAGGACACCACCGTCCCGAAACAATGCGCTTCGGTCGAGCCCTGCCGCGACGCCCCCGCTGAGGCGCTGCCCAAGACGCATGGCAAGCCCCCACTCCGAGGCGCGCTTCAACTCGTCCGGATTGCAGAGCGCGGCGACGTCGGAATCCGCAAACTCGCGCCCGCCACCGAAATTCGAGTGGAGCGCCTGCGCGATCATCACGCGGCCGGGGCCGTCCAGGGCCACCCAGTTTCCGTGAAGCGCCATGTCCACCCCCCGTTCCGCTCGGAAATCGGGATGTGCCTGCCAAGCGACATCGGCAAGCATACAAGCTGCCAGCCTCAGCCGCCCCGCTTCTGGTGCGTCGTCGAAAATGGGCGCCAGCCAGCGGTCGAGCAGCGCTCCATGCTCTGCAAATCGGCCGAGGCCCCGCCCTGCCTCGCGCGCGGCTTCAAGTAGCGGGTCCCGGGCGCAGACCTCCGGATCCAGCCCATCGTAAAGCAGCCCTTCGCGGATCCCAAAGCTTGAAACTATGAGCTGGCTCGGGCGCAGCTCTTCCACTAAATGCTTCAGAAGAACGGTTGCATTGGGAAGCGTCGGCACCCGCGAGGGTGTCAGGGGCGCAAGCGCCTTTCGCTTTCGCCGGTCGAGGTCGGCGATTGCCGCCTGCAGTTCGGCCGGCCGCTCGCTACGCATGCTGTATTGATGCATGATCGGAAGTGGATAGCCACTGATCTGCATGTCGATTCGGGCGAGCGCGCGCCAAGAGCCCCCTACGAGATAGAAGGGTCGTTTTCGAGCTGCCTTGGAGAAGCCCGCTTCCGCAACGGCCTTCGCCACTTTCTTCGCCAGCGTGGCTTCACCGTTCGCAAGATACGGCGTGATCCGGAAAACGCCGAGTGGAAGCGACACCGTTCGGCGGATCTTTCCGTCTGCCACATCCACAAGCTCAAGGCTTCCGCCGCCCAGATCGCCGACGATGCCGTCAGCGTCGGGTATGGCCGATAGCACTCCCTGCCCGGCCATCCGGGCTTCCTCATGACCGGAGAGCATTTCCGGTTCGAAGCCCGTCGCACGGACCTGCGCCAGGAAGCCTGCACCATTTGCTGCATCGCGCACAGCTGCGGTAGCCACGACCAGATAGTCGGTGACGTCCATCTGCTCAGTCAGAAGTCGGAAACGGCGCAGCGCAGCGAGCGCGCGTTTCTGAGACTCGTCGGTGAGCTGGCCGGTCCGAACAAGGCCTTCCCCGAGGCCCGCCAGCACCTTTTCATTGAAAATGATGAATGGAATGCGAGGCGAGCCCGCATAAACCACAAGGCGGACCGAATTCGACCCGATGTCGACGATGGCAGTGGTTTTTTCGAACAAAGGCTTTCCTCAGTACCCCCGGCCCAATCGGAGCTTCGGCACCGAACCGCTCTTGCGAAGCGCAGCGCCGCGGCCAGACAGCGACGGGTTGGTCATGAAGTAGCGGTGGAGGTTGAACGGCTTGGTGCTTTCCGCAGCTATCCGCTGGTAGGTGCCGTCTGAAAGCAAGCGCCAGCTTTGCTCGTTGTCGATCAAGTTTGCGACCATGACCTGATCAAGTATCTGCGTGTGAACGGTGGGGTTTTCGATCTTCAGCATATATTCGACCCGACGATCGAAATTGCGCTGCATCCAGTCGGCCGAGCTGACGAACAGCAGCGCAGCGCGGTTAGGGAGGTTCTCGCCGTTCCCGAAAGCCCAGATGCGGCTGTGCTCGAGGAAGCGTCCGACAATGGATTTGACACGGATGTTCTCAGACATACCGGCAACGCCTGGGCGCAGGCAGCAAATGCCCCGAACGATCAGCTCGATGTGCACGCCGGCCGCACTCGCCTCGTACAGCTTGTCGACGATCGCCGGATCCACGAGCGCGTTCATCTTGGCCCAGATCACGGCCGACTTTCCGGCCCGGGCATTTGCGATTTCCCCGTCGATCAGTCGGCAAAGCGACTGACGTAGATCGTGCGGTGAGATGATAAGCGAAGCGAGCTCTTGAGGCTCCACATAGCCGGTGATGTAATTGAACAGCTGCGCGATGTCGCGGCCGACCCGCGGATCGGCCGTGAAGAAGCTCAGGTCCGTATAGATACGCGCCGTTAAAGGATGATAGTTGCCCGTGCCGAGGTGGCAGTAGGTTCGGTAACCTTTTTCCTCACGCCGCACGATCATTGAAACCTTGGCGTGCGTCTTGAAGTCGATGAAGCCGTAGACGACCTGCACGCCCGCCCTCTCGAGCGCGTTAGCCCACAAGAGATTTTGCTCCTCGTCGAAGCGGGCCTTGAGTTCGACCACGGCGGTTACCGACTTACCTGCTTCGGCAGCGTCGATGAGGGCGCGAATGATGGCCGATTGCTTGCCCGCGCGGTAGAGCGTCTGCTTGATCGCAACCACCTCGGGGTCGGCTGCTGCCTGCTTCAGGAATTCAACGACGACCTCGAAGCTTTCATAAGGGTGGTGGACAACAATGTCCTTGCTCCGGATCGCCGCGAAGCAGTCCCCGCCATGTTCACGGATCCGCTCCGGAAAGCGTGGACTATAGGGGGGGAACTTGAGATCCGGCCTATCCTCCTCGACCAGAATTTCAAGGTCGCCGATGCCCAAAAAGCCGGTCGATTCGAACACCAGCGCTTCGCTTGCTTGAAGGCCTTCCCGGACCAGCGCTTCGAGTTCGTCCGGCATTCCCGCTTCAAGCTCAAGCCTGATCACCCGTCCGCGGCGACGCCGCTTGATTGCGCTGCGGAAGAAGCGAACAAGATCCTCGGCTTCTTCCTCCACCTCGATGTCGCTGTCGCGAATGATTCGGAAGGCGCCGTGACCGAGTACCTCGTAGCCGGGGAAGAGCGTGGAAATGTGGCGGCGGATCAGCGACTCGATAGCAAAGTAGCAAGCCCCTTCGCCCGGGATTCGGAAGAACCGCGGGAGGCTCGGCGGGACCATCAAGAGCTCACGGATCGGCTCACCGTCTGAAAGCCTTTTCAAGTCAAAAATGAGCGAGAAGCCCTTGTTGGGAATGAACGGAAATGGGTGGGCGGGATCGATCGCCTGTGGCGTCAGAACCGGGAAAATTTGTTCGCGAAAGTGAGTGTCGAGCCAAGCCGCCGCTTCGCGATCGACCTCCTTGCTGCCAATGACGTCGACGCCAGCCTCCGCGAGCGAATGCCTGAGCTCCCTCCACACCTCCTGTTGGCTGGCCGTCAGCCGGTCGCCCGCGCTCGCGATCTCGGCAAGCTGCTGCACCGGCGTCATCCCGTCTGCCGAGCGTTCCTCCACGCCGAGCAGTTGCTGCCCCTTGAGCCCCGCCACGCGAACCATAAAGAATTCGTCCAGGTTGGACCCGGAGATGGAAAGGAAGCGGAGCCGCTCGAGCAATGGGTGCGCAGCGTTGGTCGCCTCTTCGAGCACGCGCTGGTTGAAGGCGAGCCAGCTCAGCTCCCGGTTGAAGTATCGCTGCCGGGACTGCTCCGGATCAGCATAGGAAAGGTCCTCGTCCAGCGAAGAAGCTGAGGGGTTGTCCATCGTCAGGCCCGGTTTCTCGCTCGTCTGATCATGCCGGCGTCCGCAAGCGCTCGGCGGGCCATCGGCACCGTGATGCGCCGATGGTGTGACAACATGGCCCGGTCCAGCACGTCAACGACCTGCTCAACGGCAACGTAGCTTCGTTCGATCCGTGGCACTAGAAACTCGGCAAGCTGGGGCGGCGCAGCAACCCCTCGGTCGGAAAGCTTCTTCAGCACCAGGTTGCCGAGCAACGTGTCGTCTGGCTGCTCGATCTTCACATGCGGGGTCGCCGTCAGGCGGGATTTGAGATCCGGAAGCGTGGCTGCCCAGGCAGGCGGCGCGGCATCCGCAATCAGCAGCAATGGCCTGCGCTTCTCCTGCGCCTCGTTCCAGGCATGAAAGAGCGTCTCCTCGTCATGGCCTTCGGCATTGTCGAACAAGCGACCGCCCGTCTTCCTGACGAAGATACGGCCAAGGAGGCTGCGACCAGACTTGCGAGGTCCCGTCAGCACAGTCGCCATGACCGGCCAAAGCGACCAGCGCTTGAAATGATCGAACGCTGCCTTGTTCGCACTGGAAACGAGGAAATCCTCGTCGTTGTCCGCCACCGGCCAGTCAAGCGGCAGCGCGATTTGATTCACGGCCCTCGCCTATTCCGCATCGGGCGCTGATGCGCCCGGTCGGGACATAAGAAGCGTGTTGCCCGAAACTTCAACCGTCCACCCCTGCCCCTGAAGCGCCGATGCGAGCGCCGATGGGTCACCGGTAAAGGTGACACGCATCACCGACGTGCCGCCGACAGAGGGGCTCGTGGTGAGCGCCATGCTCACGCCTGGCACCCGACTGACGGCAACTTCCGCCTGCTGAATGGCTGCAGCGGTGGGCGTCTGGACGCGAACGCTGACTGCGGTCGCGCCGGTGGCCGGAACGGGAATGGTGGCAGTCGATGCTACGGGTGCCGCTCCGCTCCGATTCGCTGCTTCGATCTCCTCAGCGGCTTCGGATATGACTTCGGGTTCTTCGATGATCAGCGTCGGATCCGGAACCAGGACGCCAAATTCAAGCGCACGGGTGTAGATGGCGTCGAGCCGGCGAACTCCCTCGTCGAACAGCCGCGGCAGCGCCGCGCCGTTTTCCACGCGAAGCTTGAACCGGCCCAGCACCCGATTGTCGGGCCCGAACCGCGCGATGAACTCGCCAATCGCTGGCCCGCCCGGGTAAAGGCGCTTCAAATAGACTTCCGGCGTGACCACGTCCGCCGCTCCATATTGGTCGAGCAGCATCCGCCACCATGCGCGACCCGGGCGCCGCGTCTGCATGACGTTGAGAAGCAAAGGGTCGATGCCGGAGCCGGTGGGGCGCACATAATCTACCGCGCCGTTTCCGGTGCGAAAACGCGCCCAGGCTTTCTGCCATTCGTTTCGAAACTCGAAGCTGTATGGCGTTGATCCCGTGAACATCACCGGCATGACCAGCATCGGTGCCGAACGCCGGCCGGCAAGAGGCCCGACCCCGAGCAATTGCCCCGCACGCGCTCGGTCGAACAGCACCCCCAGCCGTGCAATATAGCGGCGCGGCCCGATCTGCTCCTGCTCGATGATGATCCCCGAGACGATCGAGTTCAAAACAGGATCGGAGAGGTCCGGAGCCGCACCGATCGGATTTCCGGTGGTCTTTGCCCAAAGCGCCTTCCAGCCCTTGGACTGCGCCTGCCGCCATCCTTCATAGCGAGCCTCCTCGCTATTCTTGGCAGCGACGTCGACTTCGACTCCAGTTACTTCAAGGGTGCTCGCGCTGTCGATCGGGGGGACGCCCCGCTCGGCCCCTTCGAGCTGGGCATAGAGCGCGCCGCCGCCGATCACGAGCGAGGCGAGACCAAGGACGAACAGGGCGGGAGAGAGGCGTCGGGAAAGCTTCACAGAAGAGCCTTTTAAGAGTTGGACGTGGAAATCCAAGCGGGATGTGGTTAGGCGGCATCATGAACGAGCCCGACGCCCGACCCGAATCTTACACCTATGCGCGTGCGGGCGTCTCGATCGCCGCTGGAAATGCGCTGGTGAAGGCGATTGCTCCGCTCGCAAAGTCGACTGCGCGGCCGGGCGCGGAAGCGTCCCTGGGCGGGTTTGGCGGCTTTTTCGACTTGAAGGCGGCCGGATATCAAGACCCGCTTCTGGTAGCCGCCAATGACGGGGTCGGCACGAAGCTCAAGCTCGCGATCGACCATGACCGCCACGATGGTGTCGGCATTGATCTGGTGGCCATGTGCGTCAACGACCTCATCGTCCAGGGGGCGGAGCCGCTCTTCTTCCTGGATTACTTCGCCACCGGTCGGCTGGAGAACGGAGTGGCGGAAAGGGTGATTGCAGGCATTGCCGAGGGCTGCCGCCAGGCCGGATGCGCCCTCATTGGGGGCGAGACCGCCGAAATGCCTGGCATGTATGCCGAAGGCGATTACGATCTCGCCGGCTTCTGCGTGGGAGCCGTGGAGCGCGGTGAGGCACTGACCGGCGAGAAGGTAAAGCCAGGAGACGTGATTCTCGGGATCGCCTCCTCGGGGGTGCATTCAAACGGCTTTTCGCTGGTCCGGAGGCTCGCTGCCGACAAGGGTTGGAAGCTCGAGCGCCCTGCTTTGTTCGACCAGGAGCGCATCCTCATCGACGCTTTGCTCGAGCCCACGCGCATCTACGTGAAATCCCTCCTCGCCGTCGTTCGCAGCGGCCGCATTTCCGCGCTTGCGCATATTACGGGCGGCGGGCTTCTTGAAAATATTCCGCGTGTGCTCCCGGACGGGGTCCATGCCTTTATCGATGCCAACGCGTGGCAGCAGCCGCGCCTGATGGCGTTCCTACAGGCGCAGGGAAATGTCGAACCCGAGGAGATGGCGCGGACCTTCAACTGCGGCATCGGCATGGCGGCGATCGTCGCCCCCCAAGACGCAGCGGCCGTCGCGTCGGAGCTGGCTCATGCGGGCGAGACCGTGTTCACCGTTGGTGATGTCCGGAGGGGCGAAAAAGGCTGCACTGTCTCCGGCACCCAGGGAACCTGGTGCGCTCGATCGGATTGGTCGGCTACGCATCATGGCTGACAAGGTCAGGGTCGGGGTGATGCTCTCCGGCCGTGGTTCCAACATGCAAGCGCTTGCCCAATACAAGCGCATCGCAGACCCTGCATTTGAGATCGTGCTTGCCGCTTCCAACGTGCCCGAAGCCCGGGGCCTAGTGCTGGCGCGCAGATTCGGGATCAAGACCTGGGCGATGAGCCACGTCGGCCGCGACCGCGCTGAATTCGACCGGCTGGTCACGGATGAACTTCGCCGCCACGAAGTGGAGGTCGTCGCGCTGGCCGGCTACATGCGGCTCTTGTCCCCCGACTTCATTCGCGCCTGGCAGGGAAGGATCCTCAACATTCACCCTTCGCTGCTGCCGGCCTATAAGGGCCTAGACACACACCGTCGCGCGCTGTTGGCAGGCGAGGATTATGCCGGCTGCTCGGTCCACCTGGTCACCGAAGAGCTGGATGACGGGCCTGTCATCGCCCAGTCCAGGGTAAAGATCCGCGGCCGCGATACGCCCGAGAGCCTCGCGGCACGCGTGCTCGAAGAGGAGCACCGGATCTACCCCCAAGCGCTCGACAGTTTCTGCCGAGCTCTTTGGGAAGCCGATCAGCCGACGATTTCGTCCGCCTTGAAGAAGTAATCGATTTCGGTTTTCGCGTTTTCAAGGCTGTCGGAACCGTGCACGGAATTGGCCTCGATCGACTCGGCGTGCGTTTTGCGGATCGTCCCTTCCTCAGCATTGGCCGGGTTGGTAGCGCCCATCACTTCGCGGTTGCGGGCAACCGCATTCTCGCCCTCGAGCACCTGCACAACCACTGGCCCTGAGATCATGAAGGTCACGAGGTCGTTGAAGAATGGGCGCTCCCGGTGGACGCCGTAAAAGCCTTCCGCCTGCTCGCGCGTCATCCGGATGCGCTTGGAAGCGACCACGCGAAGGCCGGCATCTTCGAGCATCTTGGTGATCGCCCCGGTGAGGTTGCGGCGGGTCGCGTCGGGTTTGATGATCGAGAAAGTGCGTTCGCTCGCCATGGCCGGAAAAGCTCCATATCTGTGTATCTGTCAGGGAAGTTGGGCTCTCTAGGCGGGGCACCCGAGGAGCGCAAGGCGGGGGTCAGGGGCCCTGCACCCACTTAGCCTGTTCATCCTGCTTCCAATAGCGCCGATCAACGTCGGGCCTATCCTTCAGCATGCGCCAGCTGCCGCGGGCGTTGTCGAGATTGCGGGTGTCGAAAAAGTAGAATGCGCGTGCAAAGGCGAGCGCCTGCTCACGCCAAACCCCGTCGGCAAGCGCGATATTGGCGGCGCCATTCACCGGATTGGCAGTAGGCGAAAGCAGGATCGGCTGCCGCTCCGGCCAAGCGGCTTCGCTGTGCCCGTGGGGCAGGAAACTGTCGGTCGCGTATGTCCAGAGAAGCTCGTCAAGCTGCTGAAGAAGAGTTGGCTCCGCGACCAGCAGAAGCCGTTCGCCCCCGTCAAGCAACCGCTCGCAGATGCGGGGAAGCACGCGCTCCAGCGGCGACTTTTGCAAGTGGTAGAAGTCGACGAGCATTCGCCCGCCGATCAGCTCTCGAAATTGTCGGCGATGAAGCGGTCGAGAAGCGCCACGCCGTATCCGGTCGCGCCCTTGTCCCACAGCGTTCCCGGCTTGTCCGACCAGACCATTCCGGCAATGTCGAGATGCGCCCATTTGACGCCCTCTTCGACAAACCGCTGCAGAAAGGTTGCTGCGGTGATCGAGCCGGCTTCGCGCGGACCGCTGTTCTTTATGTCCGCAATGGGCGAGTCCATCAGCTTGTCGTACACTTCGCCAAGTGGCATGCGCCATACCTTGTCGCCGGTGGCGAGCCCGGCGCGCGTAAGCCGTTCCGCCAAGCCATCGTCGTTGCTGAAGATCCCGGCATATTCATGGCCCAGCGAGATGATCATTGCGCCGGTTAGCGTCGCCAGATCGACAAGATAGTCCGGACGATACTGGCGCTGAGCCCATGTCATGGCGTCGCAAAGGACGAGCCGGCCCTCAGCATCGGTGTTGATGACTTCGATCGTCTGCCCCGACATGCTGGTGACAACGTCGCCAGGCCGCTGGGCCTTTCCGTCCGGCATGTTTTCGGCAAGGACGCAGATGCCCACGACATTGGCCTTCGCCTTGCGGCCTGCGATCGCCCGCATCGCGCCGGCTACGGCGCCTGCCCCGCCCATGTCCCATTTCATCGCCTCCATGCCAGCGGCGGGCTTGATCGAGATTCCGCCGGTATCGAAGGTGATGCCCTTGCCGACGAGGACAATCGGTTTGGAGGTATCCCCTGCCCCGTTCCACCGCATCGCAAGGAGACGTGGCGGCTGCTCCGACCCCTGAGCAACGCCGAGCAACGCCCCCATGCCGAGTTGACGCATCGCATTCTCGTCAAGAACTTCGAAGTCGACGCCGAGTCCCTCCATCGCTGCGCGACAGCGCTCGACGAAGCTTACCGGGTAGATGATGTTTGCCGGTTCGGTGACGAGCTCCCGCGTCAGGGAGATGCCTTCCAGCAAAGCAGAGCGCCTTGCCCACTCGACCTCCGTCGCGTCGCCAGCCCCGACGATCACGACCTCCTCCAGCGTCGGCTTCGCCTTTCTGCTCAGCTTGGTGCGATAGATATCGTACCGCCACGAGCGAGCCGCCGCTCCGAAACCAATCCGCGCTGCGTCCGCACCGCGAAGGCTGAGGCCTGTAAGATCGACCACGAGACGCATTTCGCCGGATGTCAGAAGCTTCGCCGCAAGTGCGCCCCCGACTTTTTCGAACAGTGCCTCATCGTCGCGCCTGCCCCCCAGACCGACGAGCAGGAGCCGCCGAACACGATCGCCCTCGCTGATGAAGGTCTCCGCAACCGCAGCCGCGTCACGTTCGAACCTCTGCGCCTCAGCCGATCGTGCAGCCAGGGTGCGCGCAGTTTCATCCAAGCTGCCGAGCCGGTCCATCAGCACGTCCTCGCTCCAGAGGGGCATGGCGAGCGCATAAGAGCCTTCGGGACGCTGGGCGGCGAAACTGATCTTCATGGAAACTCCTCATCCGGCTGCGGGCGCCGTGATAGGGAAAGGACGGCCTGGTGGCAAAGGCTCCGATCCGCACCCGCTTCGGCCATTGCAGGGAACGGCTTCCGGTGCGATAGGCTCCACGGCGCGTGAGCCGAAGCGCGGGGCCCGAAGCTTAAATAGTGAAGACATTCAAATTCATTTGCTGGACGGCCGTGCCTCTGCTGCTTTGCGCGCCGAGCCTCGCGCTCGCGCAGGAGAGTGGACCAGCTTCTCCTGCGCCCACCGAGCCTGAGGAGTCCCGGATCGATTTCAGCGCCGACCAGCTGATCTACGACACGCGCGCCGAGATTGTCACGGTGACCGGAAACGTCCGGATGGCCCGCGAGGGCAACAATTTGCGTGCCGACCGAGTGATCTGGAATCGCGACACCGGCGAGGTTCGCGCCGAAGGCAATGTGCAGGTGGTGAACCCGCAGGGCGACGTTGCTTATGGCGACAGCGTCGTCCTCAGCGACACGCTTCGGGACGGAGTGGTCGAAAACCTGCTCCTGGTGCTGGAGGACGGCGGACGCCTTGCAGCCAATCGGGCGGAACGGGAAAACGGCTACACGACCCTTCACCGCGCAGCTTATTCTCCCTGCGCGGTGGTGGACGAGGATGGATGCCCCAAGGATCCGACCTGGCAGATCACTGCCGTCAGGGTCGTTCATGACCCGGTGCGGAACCGCATTCGCTACGAGGGAGCAGCACTCAGTCTGTTCGGGCTGCCGCTGATCGCCCTGCCCGGCCTGTCACACCCCGATGGAAGCCAGGGCGGCGGAACGGGTCTGCTCGTTCCGGACATACGGATCAGCCGCAGCAACGGCCTTGAAGTATCCGTTCCTTACTATCTGAAGCTCGCTCCCAATCGTGACGCCACGATTGCCCCACATATCTACACGGGCGTGCTGCCAATGCTTGAGGGTCGGTACCGCCACCTCACCGAGCTTGGGGCATATCAGCTGGGCGGCTACCTTACCTATGGCTCGCGCCTTCCGCTGAACGTGATCCGCAGCGGGGTCGGCGAACGCGACCAAGGGATACGCGCTTATCTTGAGGGTAACGGCAGGTTCCAGCTCAACCCGATCTGGAGCGTGACGGCTTCAGCTCGCTGGGTGACCGATCGGACCTTCCTGCGGCGCTACGACATCTCACGCGACGATCGGCTTCGCTCGGTCGTCAACGCGGAGCGGATCACCCCGAACAGCTACATTTCAATCGCCGGCTGGGCGTTCCAGGGTCTCAGGATCACCGATGTTCAAGGCCAGCAGCCGATCGCACTTCCTGCCGTGGACGCCCGCTGGCGACGGGACGACTTCTTCTGGAACGGCAGGCTCGAGCTCCAGGCGAACAGCCTCTCGATCCTGCGGACAGAGGGGCAGGACACCCAGCGCGCCTTTGCTGCGGCGCGTTGGGACCGGCGAAGCATCACCACGCTCGGCCAGGAACTCCTCCTCACGGCATTCGCAAGGGGAGACGTCTACCACGCCAATGATACCCGGCTGACACCCGTCGCGCTTTACCGCGGGACGGAGGGCTGGAGCGCGCGCGGGATCGGCGCGCTTGCGGCTGAGCTTCGCTGGCCGTTGATCGGCGAATTCATGGGCGGCCTACAGCGACTTACGCCGCGCGTGCAAATCGTCGCATCGCCACCCACTCAGAATCTCAGCATCCCCAACGAAGACGCACGATCGATCGAGCTTGAAGATTCGAACCTGTTCGCGCTCAACCGCTTTCCTGGTCATGATCGGTGGGAGGACGGCGCACGGATAACTTACGGTGTCGATTGGGCGCTCGATCTGCCGCGCATTGCGCTCCGCACGACGGTCGGCCAGAGCTACCGCCTCAGCGAGCTCGAAAGCATCTTCCCCCAGGGTACCGGCCTGTCGGAGCGGTTTTCGGACGTGGTCGGTCGAACGACCCTGAGATATGGACGCAAGCTCAGCTTCACCCACCGCTTCCGGCTGGACAAAGACAGTCTTGCCGTCCGGCGCAACGAAGTCGATGCCACGTTCGGGGGACGCCAAACCTACGGCACAATCGGCTACCTGCGCCTCGATCGCGACATCAATTCGGGGCTGGAAGACCTCCGCGACCGGGAAGAGTTACGCCTCGGCGGGCGCGTTCGCTTTGCCAATCACTGGTCGCTGTTCGGCTCAGCTGTGGTCGACCTCACCAATTTCGAGGAGGATCCCGCTTCCGGCGCGGACGGATACGAGCCGGTCCGACACCGTCTCGGGGTTGCTTACGACGACGATTGTATCGAGATAGGCGTCACCTGGCGACGAGACTATGACACCACCGGCGACTTCCGGAGGGGCAACACATTCTTGTTCAGGGTGGCGCTGAAGAATTTGGGCCGCTAAGCCTGGGTTCAGCAAATTTGGAGCAGGCTATAGCTCTGCTGTCACTGGAGGAATGATGAAGCTCGGCACCATTGGTAGGGCGACTTTGATGCTTGCGGGCTCGATCGCGGCAGTTGCGGCGGTTGCACAAACCGCAGGTTCCCCCACACCCACCCTCAACATCCCTGCGAATCCGCAATTTTTTGGCAGCGATCCGACCGTTCGCAAGGCCACTGCCATCGTGAACGGCGACGTCATCACCGGCACCGACCTTGATCAGCGGCTCGCGCTGGTGGTCGCCGCCAGCGACGTGAAGAAGGTCTCTGCCGAAGAGATGCAGCGGCTGCGCGAGCAGGTGCTGCGCAATCTTGTCGACGAAACGCTGCAGATCCAGGCCGCCAAGGCGGAGGACATCAAGATCGAGCAGCGGGAGATCGACAGGTATTACGAACAATATGTGAAGAACTTCAAGCAAACCCCTCAGCAATTTGAAAGCTACCTTCGCTCCATCGGCTCGTCGCCCGCTTCGTTGAAGCGCCAGATCAACGGCGAGATTGCATGGTCGCGGCTGCAACAGCGCAAGATCGAGCAGTTCGTGAACGTCAGCGACGACGAGGTTCGCGCGGTGATTGAGCGGCTCAACGCCTCCAAAGGCGCCCAGGAATTTCGGATCGCCGAAATCTTCCTGTCCGCCACGCCCGAGACCGCAGCCGAGGCACGGGCAAATGCGGATCGGATCGTCCAGCAGCTTCGTCAGGGTGCGTCCTTCCTGGCCTATGCGCGGCAGTTCTCTGAAGCGTCCACTGCTGCCGTCGGAGGCGATCTCGGCTGGGTTCGTGCCGAGCAGCTCCCCGACACGCTCGCGCAAGCGGCTCGCGCGCTGCCCGTCGGCCAGATCAGCGACCCCATCGCAGTCCCAGGCGGCTTCTCGATCGTTGCCGTTCAGGATACGCGCCAGGTTCTCACCGCTGATCCTCGCGATGCCGTACTCAGCCTGAAGCAGCTGTCGATCAACTTTCCTCAGGGAAGCACTCGCGCGCAGGCGGAGCCACTCGTGCAGCGTTTCGCTCAGACGGCGTCGAGCATGGGAGGCTGCGGCCGCGCCGAGGAGACTGCCGGAAAACTCGGGGCTGAAATCGTTTCAAGCGATCAGGTGCGCGTGCGGGATCTTCCGCCGGCCTTGCAGAACATGCTCTTGAACCTCAGCATCGGCCAGGCAACGACGCCATTCGGGTCGTTTGAGGACGGGGTGCGCGTGCTCGTCCTGTGCGGCCGTGAAGATCCAAGCGTTTCGGGTGGACCATCGTTCGAGCAAGTCTCGACTCAGCTCAGCGAGGCGCGCGTGAACAGCCGCGCCCGCCGCTACCTGCGCGATCTGCGCCGGGACGCCGTTGTTGACTATCGCTAAGCGGGTTTGATGCCGGCACCTCTTGCGGTCGCTCTTGGGGATCCGGCCGGCATCGGGCCCGAAATCGTGGCCAAGTGTTGGGAAAGGCGGGAGGCAACAGGCCTCCCGCCTTTCTTTGCGGTGGGCGACTCCGAGGCGTTGGCTGCGGTTTGGAAAGGCCCCATTGAGGCGATTTCAGAACCGGGCGAAGCGATAGGCTGCTTCGCTCGGGCGCTTCCTCTGTTGAGGGTCGCTGGCGGGCGACGGCCCACGCCGGGGACGCCGGACTTGGATGGCGCGCGCAACGCGCTAGACTCGCTCGAGATTGCTGTGGGCCTCACCCGCTCCGGGGCCGCCGGGGGTCTCGTCACCGGTCCCGTTTCGAAGTCACAGCTTTACGCGATCGGGTTTGTCCACCCGGGCCAGACCGAGTTCGTCGCGGAGCGTTGCGGCGTTGCCTGCGATCTCGTGGCGATGATGCTTGTCGGACCGGATCTGAAAACGGTGCCGGTGACGGTGCACGTGCCGATCCGTGATGTCCCGGACGGCGTAACGGCCGAGAAGATAATCTCCAAAACGCGAGCGACCGTCCGTGGCCTGCAGCGGCAATTCGGCATCGAGCAGCCGAAGATCGCGATCGCCGGTCTCAATCCTCATGCCGGTGAAGACGGAGCGATCGGGCGGGAAGAAATCGATGTGATCGTCCCAGCCATCGAACGGCTCCGCCAAGAAGGCATGGACGTCATGGGCCCGTACCCCGCCGACACCATGTTTCATCGCAGCGCCCGCGCGCAATACGACGCTGCAATCTGCATGTATCACGACCAAGCGCTGCTACCGATCAAGACGCTTTACTTCGATCAGGGGGTCAACATGACACTCGGCCTGCCGATCGTCCGAACTTCGCCCGATCATGGCACCGCATTCGCCATTGCCGGCAAGAACGAAGCCCATCCCGGCGCTATGATGGCCGCAATCCAAACTGCTGCCGCCGCCGCGGAGCGCATCGCGCAAGGGTGACCGGCAACTTGCACCCGGATAGACCCGAAGGCGCGGCCGACCCCTCCCCCACTCTGCCGCCACTGCGCGAAGTGATCGCACGCCATGGCCTCAACGCGTCCAAGGCGCTCGGCCAGAACTTCCTCCTCGACGAGCAGTTGCTGGACCGGATCGCGCGAATCCCCGGGAGTCTGGAGGCCGAGCGCGCTTATGAAGTCGGGCCCGGCCCGGGAGGACTGACGCGGGCGCTGCTTCGTGCGGGCGCAACCGTAGTAGCGGTGGAGAGGGATCGGCGCTGCCTACCAGCGCTTGCGGAGCTTCAGGAGGCATTCGGGGGACGTCTCACGATCATCGAGGCTGACGCGCTCGAAGTCGACGAACCGAGCACTGCGGGTACCGGCGCGCATGTGGTCGCCAATCTTCCGTATAATGTCGGCACGGCCCTGTTCGTGCGTTGGCTTGGCGGGGAGTGCTGGCCGCCCTGGTGGGCATCTCTCACCTTGATGTTCCAGAAAGAGGTAGCGGAGCGTATCGTTGCGCGGCCAGACACGCCCGCTTACGGCCGTCTCGCAATTCTCGCCCAATGGCGCAGCGAAGCGCGCCTGGCGATGAAGGTGCACCGCTCAGCCTTTGTGCCGCCCCCCAAGGTCATGTCCGCGGTCGTTCACATCCTCCCTAAGGCGGCCCCGGACGCGGTCTCGGCGGCGACCCTCGAGAAGCTAACTGCCGCCGCCTTCGGTCAGCGCCGCAAAATGCTGCGGCGGAGCGTCCAGGCCGTTGCCGGTGCGCTCGATGCGCTCGAAATGCTCGGAATAGACCCCGAACGGCGCGCTGAGACGCTGACCGTGAACGAGTTCGTCGCAATCGCCCGCGCCATCGGCGCACGCACCAAAGCTTAGGGTGCAGACCCTAGTTCTTTTCGGTCTTCGGCTGCGTTGGCTCAGGAACTCGGGCCGTTAAAACCTCAGGCGGCGGACCCTTAGCGATTGCGGCCGCAAGCGAAGCCACCTGCGGACAGGCGCCGTTGCAGGCGGCTCTCACCTTTTCCAGGTTACGCTTGGCTCGCTCGACGGCGCCGCGCTGGACCAAAGCCTCGCCCTGCCCGGCAAGCGCGTTGACGTCATTCGGCTCAAGTTTCAGCGCCTCGCTGTAGAGCCTGATTGCCTTGCCCGGGAGCTTCTGCGCCTGAGCGACGCGGGCGAGCGCGATGTAAGCACCGCGGTTGCGCGGATCGACGGCAAGCGCACTCTCCAGAAAGTCGACGGCTGCCTGGTGCTGCGCTGAGTTTGCGAGCGCCTGAGCTTGCTGTGTCAGTGCGACACTTCGCGCGTCGATCTGGTCGTCCGGGCGTTGCCCCTGACCGGCGCTCGCCATCGTGGCGACCGCGAGAGCGACGGAAAGCGCAATAGGCGTGAAGCGCATCAAATTCTCCATAGGTCTGCCGTACGGAAGCCTAGCATGGGGCCCGCCACCGCGCGACGAAAAAGCCATCCGTGCCGTCGTTGCCTGGCGTGAGGAGCCGCCCTGCCCCCGAAGGCCTCCCGACGTCGATAGCAAGTGCGTCAGATACGAAAGCTGAACGGCGCGTGCCGAACGCTTCGGCCTGAGCCCGCCCCTCCTCCTGGAGCAGCGAACAAACAGCATAAACCACAAAGCCGCCGGGGCGGACAAGTTCCGCTGCAACATCAAGAAGATGGGCCTGCA
This sequence comes from Pseudomonadota bacterium, assembly GCA_016781555.1. Taxonomy (GTDB): domain Bacteria; phylum Pseudomonadota; class Alphaproteobacteria; order Sphingomonadales; family Sphingomonadaceae; genus Allosphingosinicella. The sequence goes on from JADDQD010000117.1 coordinate 18,662, forward strand.
GCTTCACGAGGCGATCGAGGCGATCGGCGGTCAGGCGCCAGCGCGTCTCAGGATTGCGTCGCCACGTGCCGGTGCCAGAGCAGGGCGCATCCACCAGGACGAGGTCGGCGGCTCCCCTGGCGTCGGCCAGCGCGCCAAGTTCGCGCCCCGGATCGACCAGCCGTTCCTCGACGATCGCGACTCCAGCCCTCTGCCTGCGCGCGGCAAGCCGCGACAGGCGCCCGCGATCAGCGTCGGAAGCAAGGATGCGCCCCTGATTTGCCATCTCGGCCGCAAGCGCCAGCGTCTTGCCGCCCGCTCCAGCGCAGAGATCGACCACGAACCCGCCGGGCGGCGCCCCGCAACCGAGCGCCAGCAGCTGACTGCCCTCATCCTGCACTTCGACGAGGCCGTCCTTCCAGGCGGCGCTCTGCTCCACCTGATAGCCCTCCGGGAGACGGAGCCCGATCGGGGACAGCGGCGTCGGCATCGCCTCGGCTATCGTCGCCGCCGCTTCTGCACGGCTGGCCTTCAGCCGGTTCACGCGCAGGTCGAGCGGCGCCCGTTCGAGAAGCGCGGCAAGCTCCGCCTCCACCACCAGCGGGTCGAAGCGGCCTGCGAGCCAGGCCGGTGCGATCGCGGCCGACGCGACCTTTTCGCCTTCCGACACTGGTGCGGGCGCATGGGGCGAGCCGTCGAACAAGCTTAGAAGATCCGGACTGTCCTCAGCGAGGCCCAGCATTGCTGCGCGTCCGGTCTGCGGAGGCTCCCCCGCGCGTCGAATAGCCCGGTAAACAAGGTCGCGGACGGCACGTCGGTCCTTGGATCCCGCATAGCGGCGAGCTTTGAAATAAAGCGAGATGATCGTATCGGCGGCCGGCCCGCCGCTCCTTGCCGCGGCCAGGATCTCGTCGAGCAGCTCGATGGCGGAGTGGACGCGTGCGGCTGCCCTCATGGCAGAATGTCACTTCGGCTCGGGCACAACGTCATTTCTGCCGCTCGATCCCGCTCGCAGTCGCAAGTTTGTTCTGCAGCCTGAGCCGTCCCAGTCGTCGCGGGGTGCGGGGTTCCGCCTCACCGGCTCGCGCGGGGCGGCTAGCGAGTCGGATAATTTGGGGCCTCGCGGGTGATTGCAACATCGTGAACGTGGCTTTCCCGAAGCCCGGCATTGGTGATCCGAACGAAGCGCGCCCGCTCCTGAAGCTCTCCAATGGTGGCAGCACCGGTATAGCCCATCGCCGCCTTAACACCGCCGACCAGCTGATGAATGACATCCTTGGCATGGCCCTTATATGGCACCTGACCTTCGATGCCCTCGGGGACGAGCTTCAGCTGGTCATTGATGTCCTGCTGGAAATAACGGTCGGCCGAGCCGCGGGCCATGGCGCCGACGGATCCCATCCCGCGATAGCTCTTGTAGGAGCGGCCCTGGTATAAAAAGGTCTCCCCGGGTGCTTCTTCGGTTCCGGCAAGGAGCGAACCCACCATCACGGTCGAGGCACCGGCGGCCAGTGCCTTCGCCACGTCACCGCTCGTGCGGAGGCCCCCATCGGCGATCACCGGGGTTCCGGTCTTGGCTGCCTCGCCAGCTGCGTCCATAATGGCCGTGAGCTGGGGAA
>JADDQD010000208.1:0-12975 GCA_016781555.1 Pseudomonadota bacterium
AGTTGCTTGCACCGAACACGGCAACCGGCCCGAGCGGGACCATGCGCATGCGGAGGTCGGAACGCGGAAGCGGAGTTCTTTCGGGGAGAGCCGGGTCGATGCGCACGCGCATCCAGCCGCCGCTCCGGATCTCAGCCGCGAAAAGCCGGAGTTGGCCCACGGTACGTGCGCGTTCACCGGTGAGGCGCGGGATCGGTAGCCCGGTCTCGAGATTGGCCGCTTCAAGGAGCGGATCGCCCACGCCCATGATCGAGTCGGCGATGGCGTCCAGCAAGGCAGCCCGTCGCTCGTGGGCGATTTGCCGCATTTCCGCAAAGGCCGAGTCGGCCGCTTCACAGGCGCGCTGAACCTCCTCGCGGCCGGCAACGCTGAAGGCGGTCGGCAGCGTCAGCCCGGTCGCCGGGTTGCTGCCTTGAAAGGTGTCGGCGGTGGTTACCCGCTCACCGGCGATGAACAATGCGCCGGTAAGGGCAGTGCTTGCTTGTATATCCATTACTCAGACATATCGGTGAGGGACGTCGCGATCAACCGCAATGGTTCGTTGCCATTTTGCAACGGTGCGGCCAAACTACCAGCCCTTGTATGAGTAATGAGGAATCCGCTTGCTCCACCCGTTAACTGGCGCTTAATGTCTGAGTTAAGGGCTCTGCCGCGTTGATGGGACGCCAAGAGCAGGCCAGGAGAGGGATTTCATGATGTCTGTGAAGGCGAAGCTGTTTTGGTCCGCGTCGTTGATCACCATGGCAGTGGCTCCGGCCCAGGCGTGGGCGCAGCAGGAAACTCCTTCGACGTCCGTCGCTGATTCTGAGCAGCCGGAGGCCGAGACGGATGGCGTCGTGGCCGAGGAGAGCGGGGCGGAGGAGATCGTCGTCACCGGTCTTCGGGCCAGCCTGAGGAGCGCACAAGATAGGAAGCGGAACGCGATCGCAGTCACCGACTCGATTGTGGCCGAGGATATCGGCAAGCTTCCCGACAACACCGTGTCTGACGCCCTTCAACGCGTTACGGGCATTCAGGTGCGGCGCGGCGCGGGCGAGGCTGGAGCGGTGCTCATTCGCGGCCTTCCGAATGTCCAGTCGCTGCTCAATGGCCGCGAGATCTTCACCGGCACCGCTCGGGGCTTCGCCCTTCAAGATATTCCAGCTGAGCTCGTCGCGGGCGTGGATGTCTACAAATCGCCCCTTCCGGAACTGGTCGGCGGCGGTATCGCCGGCACCATCAACGTCCGCCTGCGCCGGCCCTTCGACTTCACCGGGCTTGAGGTCGCTGGCAGCGCACGCGGCATCTACAGCGAGCAGCGCGATAAACTGAGCTATCTCGGAAGTGCGCTCGTCAGCAATCGCTGGGAAGTGGGGGGAGGCGAGATCGGCGTGCTGCTCGGCGCTGCCTATAATCGCCGTTTCTATCAGGATGAGACGGCATTCAACTTCATCTTCTTCCCAACCAACCGAGCCGATCCGCGCCTGGGACTGCGCGACCCTGCGAGCGGACTGCCGCTACTCATCCCCGACACAGTTGGCTCCTTGACGCGCGTCGGGGACCGTGAGCGGCCGGCATTCAACGCGTCGATTCAATACAGGCCGAATCCCGATCTCGAATTCTTCGTCGATAGCGTTTTCACCGGCTACCGCGAGAAGTTCGACGTGAATTTCTTCGTTGGCCTTCCGCAAGCAACTGGAGCGCCGCTCAGCCAGCGTTCCGGCACCGGCAATGGCCAAGTGGTGAGAAGGACGTTCCCACGTTCCGGCCCTATCGATGTTACGTTCGCGAAGACGCTGAACAGCGTCAACAACTTCACCATCACAAGCAAGCAAGCTTTCCAAAACAGCACTGACAACTATCAGATTTCCGGCGGCACCCGCTGGACCCTTGGCCCGGCAACTTACTCCACCGAACTCACCTATGATCGAAGCACGGTAAGGACCCGTTCCGTTATTGCCGACACTGCCTTCAATGCTCCCGTCTTCAATATCGACTTTGATGTTCGCGGCACACCTAGGATAGACATACAAGGTGTGGACATCACTGATCCGCGCAATTTCAGAATCATCACATTGTTCGACAACAACACGAGGGGCACCAGTACTCAGTATGCGTGGCGCGGCGACCTGCTCTACGCTTTGGACAGCGGCTTGGTGGAAAGCTTCCAGGTCGGCCTGCGCTACGCACGGCGAAAGGCGGAGAATTTCGCGACCAATCCTTCGCCGATCCCGATCCCCTTTGTGCCTGCGACGAACTTTCCTGATTTTGGAACGCTCTCACCCGGCAACGTCCTCGACGGCAGGACAGGACTCGGCCCCTTCTTCCTCGCCGACTCGAACTTTTTGCGGCGGAATGTTGACGTCTTGCGGGGTTTGGCTCGCCGGCCTGCCGGCGACCCTCCCTTCGACCTCGCCCAGCAGTTCAGCGACATCGAGAAGACCTCCGCGCTTTACGGACAGCTACAGTACCGGTTCGGTTTGGGCGGCATCGATGTTACGGGTCTGATCGGTGCGCGAGTCATTCATACCGACAGCACGCTCGGCGGCTTCGCACGTCCGATCAATCCGAATACCGGCGCCACCATCCCCAACGCGCCGCTCGCTCCCGTTTCGTCCCAGCAGGATGACTTCCAGGTGCTGCCGACCGCGACGCTAAAGGCGCAGCTGACGGAGGAACTGGTGTTCCGGCTCGCGGCGAGCGAGACGATCAGCCGGCCCGAGTTCGCCCAGCTGAATCCGGCGGTCACGCTGTCGCTCGCCGGTAACACCGGCGGCGTCAATCGAGGCAGCGGGGGCAACCCGGAGCTCCAGCCGATTCAATCCAAAAATTTCGACGCCACACTGGAATGGTATTTCTCGCGGACCGGCCTTCTTGCAGTACAGGGCTTCTATCGCGACGTTTCGGGCTTCATCAACAGCGTCACCAGCGAGGAGATCAACGGCGGCCAAACCTTCTTCATCACTCGTCCGCGCAATGCGGGAGGCGGCACGTTGAAGGGCGTCGAAGCCAGTTATCAGCAGTTCTTCGACTTTCTACCGGGCGCGCTGAGCGGCTTCGGCGTTCAGCTTAATGGAACCTACATCGAAGGTGAGCAGGAAGATCCGGTGACGGGCCGGATGCGGCCGTTCCCCACCGTCTCGAAATATTCTTCCAACCTCATCGGGCTTTATGAAAGATACGGTTTCACCGCTCGGTTGGCTTACAACTGGCGCAGCGAGTTCACCGACAGCTTCCAGAGCGGATTTCAACCGTCCGAGGTTCGGGTGAAGCCGCTCGGCTTCCTCGACTTTTCCGCGAGCTACGACGTCACCGACAAGATCACGCTCAGCGTGGATGCGACCAACATTCTCGACGAGCAATATCAAGACCGATTCGAAGACGAGCAGGCGTCAGTTCCGCGCGACACTCGCCAATTCGACCGCACCGTTGGGGCGGGCGTGCGATTCCGCTTCTGACGGGGAGGAGGAATGCGCTTTTCTCCCGCGCATCGGCTGGGCCCGCCGCTATCGTCTCTGCAGCCGGTCCGTAGCTGTCATGCCGGCTTCCGTGGAGGGAGCGGCATGACAGCAGCTGGGGCACGGGTGAGGTAATGGCGAACACCGCCCTCCTTCAGAGGCTCGTGCTGTGTCTTGCGGCTGCTCTCTGCGTCAGCATTGCTCCAGCGCAGCCCAGACCTGCACCAGTTCCGTCAAGTTCGTCCAACGAGCGGATGAGCGGCGACCTCACTCCCGTGCACGACCCGGCGATTATTCGCGCGGGAGACACTTACTACCTGTTTTCGACTGGGCAGGCGGCCGCCAAGACAGGGCTGATCCCCTGGCGAACCTCCAAAGATCTGGTCCACTGGACGTACCGCGGAGCAGTTTTCCCGAGCTTGCCCGACTGGGCAACAGCGAAGATCAGCGGAACCAAGGGGCTATGGGCGCCCGACATGGTCTTTGCCGACGGCGAATACCGGCTTTATTACTCGGTTTCGACCTTCGGTAAAAACCGGTCGGCCATAGGGCTCGCGACCACAGCCACCTTGGATCCCGCCAAGCCTGGCTATGGCTGGACCGACAGGGGACTCGTCTTCGAGTCGACCGCCAGCGACAATTTCAACGCCATTGATCCCAACATCTTCATCGACCGCGACGGCAGCCACTGGATGACGTTCGGCAGTTTCTGGAGCGGCATCAAGATGGTGCAGCTTGACCCAGCGACCGGTAAGCCGAGGGCGCGCGCGAGGCAGGTGCATTCACTCGCGAGCCGGCCGCCTCCTGGCGCGGTGGAAGCACCGTTCCTGATCCGCCGCGGCGACTTCTATTACCTATTCGTATCGTTCGAATTTTGCTGCCGAGCGGTCAAGAGCACCTATTACACGGTGGTTGGTCGCTCGAAGAATTTGCTCGGCCCCTATGTCGATCGCGAGGGCAAGAGGATGCTCGATGGCGGCGGCTTCATCGTGCTGCACGCCGCGCTTGATCCCGCGAAACGCTGGCGCGGCCCCGGCCATGTTGCGATCCTGCGCGAGCCCAAGCAGGACTATATCGTCTACCATGCGTACGACACGCGAAACGATGGCGCTTCGACGTTGAGGGTCCAGCCGCTCGGCTGGACCCGGGATGGCTGGCCGGTGGCGCTCTGAGCTCCAGCATCCGCACATCGGTGAACAAGCACTTCATCACGAGCGCAGCGAAGCAACCTCGCCGCGGCACTCATGCCGCGTCGCTTCGCTCCTCGCAAAGACGATGCAGCTGAGGGCCCTAAGCCGCTTCCTGGTCCTGCTTTGAGCGACTTCTGGAGCGGGGCGCCGTGGTGGTGTCGAGCAGCGCCATGTCGACAAGCTCGGCCATTGCGCGGTGCGCCGCCTGCGGATCAGCGGCCGCTATGGCTTCGTACACGCGCCGGTGATCAGGGATCGGATCGCGCTGCAGCGGCCGTCGCCGCTGCTTGAACACGGTTGTCCAGGCGATTGCGGCGCTCACCCCGCTGGTGAGGCTCGTCAGAAACGGATTGCCCGAAGCATCAAGGAGAGCGGCGTGGAAATTCTGGTCTGCAATCCGCCCGGCCTCTTCGGCCAGGGTATGTTCCGCCATGCCTTCGAGTGCTTCGAGCATGACCCGCAGATGCTCCTCGCTTCGGCGTTTGGCGGCCAGCGCGGCGGCCTCGGGCTCAACGATCTTGCGGAGCTCGAACAGGCTTTCGAGCAAATGCTCGTCCGGTTCGTATTTGAAAATCCAGGATAGAACATCCGGATCGAGGAGATGCCATTTCTCGCGCGGGCTGACGCGCGTGCCGATCTTCGGCCGTACTTCCACCAAGCCTTTGGCGGCGAGAATACGCACCGCCTCCCGGTAAGCGGTGCGGGACACGTTCAGACGATCGCTGGCTTCGATCTCACCATCCAGCAGATCGCCGGCTTTGTAGCGGCCGGAGACGATCAGAATTCCGATGTCCCTTGCCACCATGCCGTGCAGGCGGAGCGACTTGCGGCGCGCCCGCGCGTCCAAGGCACTTTCTGATCTTCCAGCCACTGCAATCCCTCGTACTCGGGTTAGCGAATATAACCTACCTAAAGGCGGGCGGTTGACAAAGGCTTCTTCGATAGGCCGTCCCTTTGGCAGCTACGGCGCTCCCATCCCGCCGGATGTGAAGCCGCTTTCTACGGAGCGCCGAGAGCGCGTTGACGTCTGCTTTGGCTGGATATACTCAGACAATTAGAAGAGACAAAGCCGCGTCGGCGGGGCAGGAGAGGAAAACACATGGTGACAGCGCCTTCAGCAGGAACGACTGGGTCGGGCAGCACGGGCGGGGGCGAAACGTATCGCGCTGCCCTGACCCTGCTTGCGAGCCTGTTCTTCATGTGGGGATTTGCAACCGTCCTCAACAACACGCTTCTGCCGCATCTCCGCTCCGTCTTCGAGCTCAACTACACCCAGACCACGCTCATCGAGTCGGTCTGGTTCATCGCCTACTTCGTTGCTTCGATCCCTTCGGCGAAGCTGATCGAGCGAATTGGATATAAGAAGTCGATGGTGACGGGGCTGCTCGTCATGGCCGTCGGCGCACTCATGATGCTGCCGGCTTCGGCCATTCCTTCCTACGGCTTCTTCCTCACGGCGCTGTTCGTGATCGCCTCAGGCATCACGCTTTTGCAGGTTGCCGCCAATCCGTACGTCGCCGTCGTCGGACCTGCCGAGACTGCTTCGTCCCGTCTCAACCTCGTCCAGGCCTTCAATTCGATGGGGACGACGCTGGCGCCGCTCTTCGGCGGCTATCTCATCCTCGCGCGAAGCGCCGGCGGCACAGCCGAAGGCGGAGGCGCGACTCTGACTGCGGCCGAGCGAATGGCGGACGCGCAGGCAGTGCAGCTGCCCTACATCATGATCGCGGTTGTGCTTGCCGTTCTCGCGATCATCATCGCGCGCTTCCGTTTGCCTGATTTCTCGGCGTCCAGCCGGCGCGCGGCGGCCGAAGATCGGCAGAAGCTTTCACTCTGGAAGCACCGCAATCTGGTGCTCGCGATCCCGGCTATCTTCATTTACCTGATCGCCGAAATCGGGGTGTCGAACCTGTTCATCAACTTCGTGTCTGCACCCGAAATCGGCAACCTGACACACGCCCAGGCCGCTAACTACCTGTTCCTGCTGTGGGGTGGGATGATGGTAGGCCGCTTCATCGGCAGCTTCATGATGCGTTCGATCGCCCCCGAAACGGTGCTGGCCGGAGCAAGCATAGGGGCGTTCATCGTGATGCTGGTCGTCACCTTCTCCAGCGGGGCGTTGGCAATGTGGGCGCTGATCAGCGTGGGCCTGTTCCACTCCATCATGTTCCCGACGATCTTCACTTTGGGAATCCGAGGTCTCGGGCCGCTGACGGAAGAGGGATCCGGTCTCCTCATCATGGCCATCGCCGGCGGCGCGCTGGTGGTCGTGCAGGGCTGGATGGCCGATCAATATGGTCTCCAGTCCTCGTTCATCCTGACCGCCGTGTGCGAACTCTACGTGCTGTTCTACGCGCTGTGGGGAGCGAAGCCGACCAACGCCGTCGAGGATCTTCACCCGCAAGAGGTCTGAACAAAGGCGAGAGGAGCCAAGCATGATCCCGAATTTCTCTCTGTCGCGGCGAACATTCGTCGTTGGTATGGCCACCGCCACGGTTGGTGCCTGCGCGGGACCGCCGCTCAGCGGCATCGGCGCGTCTCGGGGCCCTGTGCCGGTCAACCCTGTGGTGCCGCAGCGGGCGGACGCTCAGATCATCCGGCACGAGGACGGCATGTATTACATGACCGCTTCTGTTCCTGAATATGATCGTCTCGTCATCCGCCGGTCGCCGACCATTGCGGGGCTCGGCACGGCGCCCGAGACAGTTATCTGGCGCCGACCGACGCAGGGCAAGCTGACCGGCTTCATCTGGGCGCCGGAACTCCAATATATCGATGGTCGCTGGTACATGTACTTCGCCGCCGGCGAATATAGCAGCGATCCGTTTCGCATCCGGACCTACGTGCTTCGAAATACGGGGCGGGACGCTCTGGCCGGCCCGTGGGAAGTGATGGGGCAGCTCGAGACTCCCTGGGACACGTTCAACCTCGACTCGACTTCGTTCGTGCATCGCGGGACGCGGTATCTCTGCTGGGCACAAAGGGAGCCCGGTATCGATACCAACAGCAACCTGTACCTCGCGCCGCTCGCCACGCCGACGACGCTTGCAAGGGCGCCGGCTCGGCTCACCGTGCCCACGCTGCCGTGGGAGATCCAGGGGTTCAAGGTGGCGGAAGGGCCAGCGTTGCTGGCTCGAAACGGCCGCCTCTTTCTCTCCTATTCCGCCAGCGCCACCGATGCACGGTACGCGCTCGGACTCCTCACGGCGGATGAAGACGCAGACATCATGTCGCCCGGAGCCTGGTCGAAATCGCCTACGCCGGTCCTGGTTTCTTCCGATGTGACCAGCGTCTATGGACCAGGTCACAATTCCTTCACCGTGGACGAGCAGGGCCGGGACATCCTCGTCTACCACGGCCGTGACTATAAGGAGATCAAGGGCGACCCGCTGTTTGATCCGAACCGACACACGCGCGTCCAGCGGCTTTACTATCGGCCGGACGGCACGCCTGACTTCGGTATCCCCGTCGGCAACGGCGCGGTGCCGGACCGATTTTCCCCGGCGGACAGAGCGGACGCTTACCTGCGCCTCGACGGCAGCCGCCTCCTCGTAGGCACTGGCCCGCTGCCGACAACCCAAATCCGCCAGAAGCAAGGGCTTGCCGGTGTCGGCACCGTTTCACTCGAGCCGATCTTGGCACCCGGTCGAATGCTGCGCCGATTGGACAGCGGGGAGGTCGTCGTCGCGGCGCCGGACGGGAGCCCGGCTTTTAACGCGCAAAGCAGCTTCGAAGTACGCCCTGGCCTAGCGGGCGGCCGCGGCATTTCGTTTGCGGCCGTCGGCGACCCGAACAGCTACCTTCGTCATGTTGCAGGCGCCGTCCGAGTGGAGCCCGTGCGAAGCGGCAGCGATCGGGCGAGTGCAACCTTCTTGGTGACGTGATCTCTGGCTCCGGGCGGGGCGCTGACGTTCTCCGAAATCCGGCCGCGTTTCGAGTCTCGATTCTCGCGCGGAGCAAATAAACGCCACCTCCCGCTGGCAATTGGAGTACCGGTGGTGGCGCCATGTCACCAGCGGCCATCCCGTTCCCCAAGTCCGCTCTTTGGCGGCTGACTGCAATTGCGGCGATGATTGGTGGCTCGGCAGCGCAGGCGACGAATGAGACCGCTCCCACGCACTGCGAAGCTCTCGCTGCGGAACGGGCGCAGCTTCAAGGCGAGGGCACAGCGATCAATCGCACCATCACCGACCTTGCCTTCGGGCGGACGCCCAAGCTCAAAAAAGGAGTCAAGGCAGGAGATGTTGGTCAGGCTGTGCTTGGAACCGCGGCTTCCGTCCTCCTCCCGTTCGGGCTGGGCGCTGCGCTGAACCTCGGCGTATCCGCCGCTCGTCGGTCGGGACAGGAGCGAGATAAATCCAGCCAAGTGCCCTCTGTCGCGCCAACTCCGGACGTACCTGCGCTTATTGCCCGTGAGGGGGTGATCCGTCAGCGCCTCGCCCAGATCGAGACGGAACAGTGCGTGCCGTGAAACGGCCGGTTATCGGTCGGTTCTGGGCGTCAGCGGCGAATCCAGCCGATCAGTTCCTGGAAGGGAATGACCTGGTTGAAAGCGATCCCACAAAGCCCATCCTCATACCAACGCACGGCGCCGTAGATTGGGCGGAAACGGTCAAGCGTAAGCACGACCTCGTCGCCTTCTTCGAACGGGCAGTCCGTCTCGACCTTGACGCCTCCTTGAGAGATGTCTCGAGTGCTGACGCCGTAGATGTGGGCGCCAACCCGCAGAGTCGCGAGGCGATCGACTTCCACGCGCGGCAGGCGGGGTCGCCAACCGTTTTGAAGCGTCTGGCTGGACAGGAGTTCCTCGACGTCGACAGGTGCGTCAAACGCGACGCCGGCATTGGATCCCTCGGTCCAGACCACCTTTCCCGCAATCTGCTGATTGGATTTGAGCTCAACTGCGACGGGATCGCCCACCCTCAGCGTGGAATAAACGTGGGCTTTGACGCCGCCCGCTGAAATGTTTCGGATGAGGCAGAGTTCGCGGCCGTCATTTCTGACCAAAGTTCCAACCCGAAGGATTGACATGTGGCGCCGCTGCCGGCGCCGGTCCGGCTCCTGAGGCGCCTCGCTTGAAAAGGAGAATGTGGTCTCCTCGACAGCTTCCATCGGTTTTAACTCTTCCCCGCAGCCGGCATGGCCGCTCCCCTCAGCGATCCTAACCTTCGGGAAGTTTAAGAACGGTTTATGGGCGGTGCTTCAGCTGAGTCCCGCATTGGGACCAGCGCTCCATTTCGCCGCTTCACAGCTTGCTTACCATTTTTCATTATCGACAGCGGGCTCATGAACGCCGAAACCAAATTGGAACCGGATCTGCGCTACGACCCGCGCCCGAAATCCGCGGTGAGTACCGGCGTGGGCGTGGTCGGCCTGGTTGGGCTCTTTCTGTGGTTTGCCGTGTCGCGCGTTTACGGGATGCAGGGGCCGCTTGCAGCGCTCGCGGCGCTGCTCGCCTGCGGCGTGCCGATGGTCGCCTGGTCGTTGATGATCGACAAGGTGCACCGCAGCCCCACCACCGGCATTGACTGGGACGCGCCGCCGCGGCCGCTTAGCGCAACGCTGGACATCAGCATCGCCAAGATCGCCGGTCTCTGGGTTACGTGGGCGGCGATTGGCTGCCTCTACTGCATCGGGCGCTGGTATTGGGACGGCCAATACGTCTTTGCCATGTTCGTGCTTGCATTCGCTTCGGTGCCGCTGCTCGTCCTGTCCGTCCCCTACGTGCTTTGGCTGGACCGGCGTCTAAAGGATCCGCGCGACGGCGCCTGGCATTTCGGCCAGCTGATTGCGGGCAGAACCGAGCGCGTGGACCGCGAGGTCCTTTACGAACATTTTCGCTCCTGGGCAGTGAAGGGCTTCTTCATGGCCTTCATGATCTCGATTGTGCCGGGAAATTGGGCGGATACCATTCGAGCTCCTGCTGCCGAGATCATCGGCCACCCCGTCACTCTCGCACGCTGGCTCATTGGCGCGATGTTCACGATCGACGTCTGCTTCGCGACGGTAGGCTACGTGCTGACGATGAAGCCGCTCGATGCCCACATCCGCTCAGCCAATCCTTATGCTGCAGGCTGGATGGCGGCGCTCATCTGTTATCCGCCGTTCATCCTGATGAACCCTGGCGGTCCGCTGAATTACCATCAGGGGACCTTCGGGGAGAATAGCTGGTCCTACTGGCTCGAAGGCTATCCGCTGCTGATGGCGGCGATCGCCGTCCTGCTGGTGTTGCTGACCGGCATCTATGCCTGGGCAACGGTGGCGTTCGGTATTCGCTTCTCGAACCTGACGCACCGCGGCATTTTGACGCACGGGCCATATGCCTGGACGAAGCACCCCGCTTATGTGTCGAAAAATCTTTTCTGGTGGGTCGCAACCCTGCCCTTTCTCGTGACCACTGGAAATCCCGTAGACATGATCCGCAACACGGTGCTCCTCGCGATCATCTCGGGCGTCTATTATTGGCGTGCCCGAACCGAGGAGCGGCACTTGATGGCCGATCCCGCTTATCGGGAATATGCGGACTGGATGGAGCGCAACGCGCCGCTGCCCCGCTTGATCAGGCGCCTAAGAGCAGGTTCTGCCGCGCCGGTTCCGGCCGAATAGCGCTAGGGAATCGCGTTCCGGGCGGCCTCGTCAGCTGATGGGGGAAAAGAAGTTTTTGGCAGTTCCGCTTGCGTGCGTCTCGCATCACCGCGCGACGGGAACGCTGATCCATGTTAAGTGTTTCGGCCGCATCATGCCAGTCGAGGTGGGCAGTACGATGCGGGAAGCGGAATATCTTCGGGAGCAGGCGCGGCAGTGTGTTGCGGCCGCACGCGAGGCGCAGTCGCGCAACGACGGGCGCGCGCTGATGCAACTGGCGCGTTATTACGAACGGCAGGCGGACAAGCTCGACACGGGAACGCTGAAGGTGATGCATTAGCCGAGCGACGGCCGATCGGGCCGCTTGAACCAATGGTTTCAGCAAGCTTCTGATCTGGATCGGATCACGCTCATCAAAGGCCGCGGCTCAGGCATCCTTTGCTTGCCAATGGCGTTAACCACGCCATGCGCCGCTTGCCCTTGCTTAAGATCGGGGCGGCAGCTTTGCTGCCGCTTCTGGCCACCTGCAGTCAGCCCAACTTGGCTCCAGTTGCCTTGGCTGCCGAGCAGGCGCGTGCGGAGGCGAGACTGCTCGCCTTTCTGATCGACGGCGCTGACGAAGCGCTGACCCGATAGCGTCTACGCGCTTCGTTGCATCGTGATCAGGCCCTCGAAAGGCTGGCACCTCGCGTTGAGGCGCTTCCGTGCGTTCGAGCCGCGGGCCTCGACGGTGCCGAACTTGCCGCTATACTGCTTCCGACGGGGGGCGTTGATGCGAACAAGTCGGCGACTGACGAGCTTCAGCATGGCTCTGGCGGCATTGCTCGCCTGCGGGAGCGCACGCAGCGCCCCCGCAGCTCCAGCACAGGAAGATGTCGCGTCCGCTGCGAAGCAGATGATGATCGGGACGGCGGCGCAACTCGCGAGCGGGAGCACTGCCTTGTCTGCGATCTGGCCAGGCTACTGGCCGGCGGATCAGGCGTTCATCATCCACGTCGAAGGTGAGGGGGCACTGCTCGTCTCGCCGGGCCCCCGTCCCCAAGGCTTTCAACCGCTGCCAGACTCAGCGGTGCCGGCGAGCTTGAAAGGCCGCGCCTTCTTTCATCCGGGAACGCTGGCGGGCGCTGCGCGACCCTTCGTTCCTGCCTTTCCCATCGGTGAGGGGCGTACGGCGATGCTCGTCAACGCGGCAGGACGTGACCCGCAAAGCATCATCGACGTGATCGTCCACGAGCAGTTTCACGATCATCAGAACGGCGCTTTCAAGCACAAGGCCGCCAGCCAGTTCGTTCATCCGCAGGCAGTCAAGGACCGGGTGGCATTTGCCGCGGCCGCCGAGCTCGAACGTCGCGTCCTTTCCGCTGCGCTGACGGCGGATTCCGATACGGAGCGGCGCCAGCTCCTCGGCAGCTACTTTGCGTTGCGGCGGGAGCGGGAAGCAAGCGTTCCAGCGGAAGTGGTTGCCGTCGAGCACGGCTACGAGCGGCTGGAGGGCACTGCCAAATATGTGGAGCGGGCGGCTCATGCAGAAATTTTTGCAGGCGGTGGTCGCGCACTTCCAGCGCTGCTGGCCAAGGAGCTGGACAGCCCGATCAATCCGAGCGGCCCGTTCGGGACGGTTTGGTTCCGAGTCCGCAGCTATTCCACCGGAGCTGCGGTCACTTACCTCATCAGCCAGTATGACAAGGATTGGCATAGCAAAATCGCCGCGGGCGCGAAGCTCGACGCCTTGTTGGCTTCATTGATTTCGCTGCCCGGCCCTG
>JADDQD010000208.1:12989-20202 GCA_016781555.1 Pseudomonadota bacterium
CTTGCGGCGACGGCGCGGCAGCGCTTCAACTATGAAGCACGCCGCCGCGAGCTGGAGCCCGCCATCCGCAACTCGGAAAAAGCGGAGATCAAGTCGGTCGACGAGTTCCTAGCGCTCGCGCCCTTTCAGGTTGTGTTCGATGGCGCAGCGGACGCAGGCAAGCTGCAACCAGGCTTTAGCGCGCAGAACATGACCGACCTTAGCCCTTCCACCTTGGCCTTGCCGATCGCGAACGTCTTCAGCGTGACCGGCGCGTCCTTCACCCTCACCGCGCGTCAGCGTCCGGTGCTGATGCAATTCAGAGAAAAGAGGTACACCGTCCTCGTGCCGGCGGCCCCGCTGGTCGACGGCAAAGCCATGCAACCCGGTAAGCACAGGCTGAGCAGAATTCGGATTGATGCCCAAGGTGTGGAGCTCAACGTGGACGGCCCGGTGCTCGTGACCCTCGGAGACGGGATCATGACCGTGGAATTGCTCAAAGAGATCTGAGGCGGAGCGAGCGCTCCGCGGTTTTGCGTCACGAGATCTGGCGTAGACCTGCCTGATGAATGAAGGTCTCGAGGCACCTTGTAGAGGAGCCCCTTACTCTGACGCTTCCACGCGAACCGATCCGGCTCTAGGCACCAGCCCGTGACAGAGTGGACCACGATTGCCGAGGCCGCGCGCGCGGTTCTTCTTGCAGCCGAACCGCGCGACAAAGTGCGTGTCGCTCGGGCTGCGGCGCGGGCGTGGCGCGCCAACCGGCTGGAGCATCTCTTCGATGTGGCAATGCCTGATCGACCGTCCCGCCCGCAGCGTCCGGAGCTCCTTTCCGCAGCGCGAATGCCGAAGCGAGGGAAGGGCGGGTCCGAGCGGGGCCGGACCGCCATGCTTCATGCGCTGGCGCACATCGAATTCGGCGCGATCGATCTCGCATTCGACATGGCCGGACGCTTTGGCGCACTCTTTCCCCGCGCTTTCGTCGACGACTGGATCAGCGTTGGCGCCGACGAGGCGATCCACTTTGCGTTGCTCGACCGGCGCCTGCGTGCGGTTGGCTCCAGCTACGGTGCGCTTCCGGCGCATGATGGCCTCTGGGAAGCTGCCGAAGCGACCGCTCACGACCCACTTGCCAGGCTTGCTCTAGTGCCGATGGTGCTTGAAGCGCGCGGGCTGGATGTGACGCCCGCTACGGTTGCCCGCTTCCAGGCGGCGGGTGACTTCAGGGCAGCCGCAATCCTCAACCGTATCTACACCGACGAAATCCGCCACGTCGCCGCGGGTACGAAATGGTTCCAATCCGCTTGCGAATCCCAGGGATTAGCTGCCGTTTCGGAATGGCAACGGCTTGTTGCTCTTCATTTTCGGGGGTCGCTGAAGCCTCCGTTCAACGACTCAGCGCGTGGCGAAGCCGGTTTATCCCGCGATTACTATGTAGGGCTTGCCGCGGCAGGAGATGTTTAACACTCTGCGCTCAGGGTCACGGGGTGGGCAGCTTCCTGACACACAAAGCCGGGGTGGAAACGCCCTTATGTGAATTTAGGTCGCCATCGTGTGGCCGCGCCGATCTTTTCGGCCGACCGGGGAATAGGATGACGAATTTCGTTCAAGCGCTGAATGCCGACGGGGCAGGAAAGTTCCGTAAGTTTTTCAAGCGGCAGGAATTTTCGGTGGCGGTGCTAGCCGCGCTGGGTCTCTTCTTCTCGGGCTTTGCAACCACCGAGGCCAATGCAGGTCCGGCGAGCAGCACCGTTGCCGCGGCGCAGGTGGACGTTTCCTCGACGCAGGCTTTCACCGGTGTCGGTGGTCCGTTTGAAGCGGTGGAGCCGCTGAAAGCCGCCGATCCCAAGTTCAAGCAGCTCTTCTCCAACTGGAAGAAGCTCGACCAGGCCGGGCACGGCACCATTGCAATCCCATCGACGCAGCCGGTCAAAGGCAGCGCCTTCACCTCCGGATACGGTGTTCGCTCGGACCCATTTCGCGGCCGTGCCGCGATGCACGCGGGCATCGATCTGGCCGGTCCGCTCGGCACCCCGATCTATGCCACCGCCGACGCGACCGTCGGTCGCTCCGAATGGGCCAATGGGTACGGCAACCTCGTCGAGCTCGATCATGGTCGCGGCATCCAGACCCGCTACGGCCACCTGTCGCGCTCCGGCGTGCGGGCCGGGCAGCGCGTGAAGCGCGGCGATCTTATTGGATATATGGGCTCTACCGGCCGCTCCACCGGTAGCCACCTTCATTACGAAGTGCGCATTGATGGAAAGGCCGTGAACCCGGTTCCCTTCATGCAGTCGAACGACTACCTGCTCGCGGTGCAGCGCCGTGCGGCGGCGGCCACGCGGATGGCGATGGGCGGGCCGACCGAAGCAGCAAAGTAAGGTCTCGGAGACGAAGAAAAAGAGCCCGCCGGTCCAGGGACCGGCGGGCTCCTTATTAGCTGGCAAGAGCACGGATCCGCTGAGACCCGACTCTTCGGAAGGGGCGCTCAGCGCCCCCGCTTCTTGCGGTGTGTGTCGAGGTCAAGGACCATGTTCGCGTCTCCCTCGGGCAGCAGCCCCAGGCGGCGCGCGACTTCCTGATAAGCTTCGGCCTCACCGCCCAAGTCGCGCCGGAACCGGTCCTTGTCGAGCTTCTCGTTGGTCGCCATGTCCCAAAGGCGGCAGCCGTCGGGGCTGATCTCGTCCGCCAGGATCACGCGGGCATAGTCGTTTTCCCAGATGCGACCAAACTCCAGCTTGAAGTCCACGAGGCGAATTCCAATGGCTGCGAAAAGCCCGCACATGAAATCGTTAACCCGCACCGCCATGTCGGCGATGTCGTTCATCTCTTCTTGGCTGGCCCAACCGAAGCAGGCGATATGTTCGTCGGCGATCAGCGGATCGCCCAGGGCGTCGTCCTTGTAATAATATTCGATGATCGTGCGGGGCAGCTGCGTGCCTTCCTCGATTCCCAATCGCTTCGACAGCGTGCCGGCCGCGACGTTGCGCACCACCACCTCGATGGGGATGATCTCGACCTGTCGAATAAGCTGCTCGCGCATGTTCAGGCGGCGGATGAAGTGAGTCGGGATACCGATCTGCCCGAGCAGGGTGAAGATGTGCTCCGAAATCCGGTTGTTGAGCACGCCCTTGCCCGAGATTGTGCCCTTCTTCTGCGCGTTGAAGGCGGTGGCGTCATCCTTGAAATATTGGATCAGCGTGCCGGGCTCCGGCCCCTCGTAGAGGATCTTGGCCTTGCCTTCGTAAATCTGACGGCGGCGGGACATGGCGGAAGCCTCCGGCTTAAAACAGGGCCGCCCGGACGCGGCGTCCGTTGGAAGCAGGCGGGCGGGGCGGAAAGGAGGGCCTATAACCGAGCGCAACCGCGCGCGCAATGCGACTGCAAGAATGCCGCGCCTCCAACAGATGGCCCGGGACAAGGAAGGCGCGGTGACCTTCAACGGACGTCGCGGCCCCAAGCCAAGGCAGCGCAACTGCTTCGTTTGCAGCCAACAGAAGTTCAGGCTAGTGGCGACATCCGAGCCGTGGACGCTTTGCCTTCCGACTACTCGTCGGCTCCTCTTGTTGTTTTGGGGACGCAACACACAACCTGATTCGGGCACTTCAAGTGACCGTGCCGCGAACCGCAAAGCGCGGGTGTCGCCAGCGCTGGTCGGTGAGGATGCTGGCGAGCCGGTCCACGGCGACCCAGACGTTCTCGTACCCGAGATAGAGAGGCGTGATGCCGAACCGGACAATGTCTGGGGCGCGGAAGTCGCCGATCACACCCTCCTCAATCAGCGCCTGGCAAAGCTCGAAGGCATTCGGGTGACGGAACGAGATGTGGCTGCCGCGCCGCTCCGGCTCCGGAGGTGAGATGCATTGCAGCCCATGGCCGGCGCAGCGTTCAGCCACGAGGCTGCCGAACAGGTCGAACAGGGCGATCGACTTCGCCCAAAGCGTGGCCATGTCGACGTCGCGGAAGGATTCCACGCCGCTTTCGAGCGCGGTGAGGCTGAGGATTGGCGGCGTTCCTGCAAGGAAGCGGGAGATGCCGGGTGCGGGGACATAAGCGTCGGCAAAAGCGAACGGTGCTGCATGGCCCATCCAGCCGCGGAGCATCGGGACAAGCGCTTCCTGGAGGTGCTCGGCAACGTAAAGGAAAGCTGGAGCCCCGGGCCCGCCGTTCAGATATTTATATCCGCAGCCAACGGCGAGCTCGACACCATCTGCGTTCAGCCCGAGTGGAACCGCGCCAGCGCTGTGGCTGAGGTCCCAGATCGTCAGCGCGCCCGCCTGAAGGGCGGTGGCGGTCACCTGGCCCATGTCGAAGCGAGCGCCGCTCTTATAGTGTACGTGCGTGAGAAGGAGGAGATTGGTGTCTCTCCCCAGCGCCGCTTCCACCTCGTCGCGCCCCACAATTTCAAGCCGCATGTTCGGAACGGCCTCCACTGCTCCACCGGCAACGTGGAGGTCGGTGTGGAAATTGCCGGCCTCAGAAAGCAGCACCGGGCGGGTAGGCGAAAGCCGCGCCGCCGCCGTTATCAGCTTGAAGAGATTCACGGTGACGGAGTCGGTGACGATCACTTCGTGGGGTTTCGCGCCGATCAGACCAGCAATCATGGCGCCGACGCGCTGAGGTGCATCAATCCAGCCGTGATCGTTCCAGCTCCGGATCAGCGAAGTCCCCCATTGGCGGCGGACAACGTCCTCCTGCTTGTCGACAGTCGCCTTAGGCAGCGCACCCAGCGAGTTGCCGTCGAGATAGATAAGCTCTTCGGGGATCAAGAAGCGGTCGCGGAGCGCCCGGAGCGGATCAGTGAGATCGCGTGCGCGCGCGTCTTCGCGCGAAACGCTCATTGGCGGCGCTTTCGGCCCAGCGCCGCTTCAATCTCCTCGACGGCGGCGGCCCAGGCAGCGGTATCGGGTGCGATCAGCTCGACATGGCCGGTGCGGTCCAACAGCCGAACCTTCACCTTGTCCCCAGCCGCCCGCATCGGCGCCGCGTAGCTTTCGGCATAGGAAGTCGGAATGATCCGGTCTTGCCGCCCGTTGATCAGCACTTGCCGCACGCCTAGGGGCGCGAGCCGCGGGACGGAGGTGTCGGTGAAGTGGCCGCCGGTAAGTCTGGAAACCACGTCAGTTCCGCAGCCGCTTCCGGGTGGACGCGCTGCTTCCTCAAGATCGGGGAGTCCGCCCAGGCTGATGACGGTGTCGATCGGTAGCGGGGTCTCGGTGCGAAGCGGGCTCGAAGGCGGGAGTCGCGATCGACCCGCGAGCCAAAGCGCGAGGTGACCGCCAGCCGAATGGCCGATCGCCACCAGCGGGGACAGGTCGAGCTTGTGGCGGGGTGCGTGTGCCCTCAAAGCCTCGGCGGCGGCGGCGGCGTCTAGAAAGGTGCCGGGGTAACCGCCGCCTTCGCGATCGACCCCCCTATAATCGATGTTCCAGACAGCGACCCCGCGTCGTCTCAGATCCTCGGCAATCCAGTTCATGATCCGCCGGTCTGCGATTTCCGTCTGCCAGCAGCCGCCATGCACCATCAGGACCGTCGGATGAGGCCCGTTGCCGTCCGGCAGCCACAGGTCCACGGCCTGCATGGGCTTGTCGCCGTAAGCGATCGTGGTCGTCGGCGCCGGGCGCTGCCGCCCGAGCAGATCCGGCCAAACCATCAGCTGTTCGGGCGCCGCAGCGGCGTCGGGCGGAGGCGCGCTTTCGGTCACGGAGCACGCGGCTAAGGCAAGGCCGAAGCCGAGGGCAAGGGATAAAGTGCGTAGCAAGAGGCAGCCTCCTTGGGCGCCGGGATTAGCCGTCACCATCCTCGGCGGCAATCGACGTGCTTCAGGTACAATCGAACACGAGTTTGGATCACCCGGGTCGCAGATCGCTGTTCGTCAACTTTGCAGCAGGCGGATCAGGCTGCTAGTCCTCGTGCATGGCTGATCTTCAGGACCCTTTCGATCATATCGCCGACGCACCTTTCGACGAGGCGCTGTCCCAGCGTTATCTGGTATATGCCCTTTCAACGATCACTGCGCGATCGCTGGCGGACGTGCGCGACGGGCTGAAGCCCGTTCACCGTCGTCTTTTGTGGGCGATGCGGCTGCTTCGGCTCGACCCCACCGCCGGCTACAAGAAGTGCGCGCGCGTGGTGGGCGACGTGATCGGCAAATACCATCCACACGGGGATCAATCGGTTTACGACGCCATGGTCCGGCTCGCGCAGACCTTTTCGCTGCGCTACCCGCTCGTCGACGGACAAGGCAATTTCGGCAATGTCGACGGCGATAACGCCGCAGCCATGCGCTACACCGAAGCGCGCCTCACCGCTGCCGCGAACGAACTGATGGCGGGGCTGGACGAAGGCACCGTGGATTTCCGGCCAACCTACAATGGCGAGGAGGAAGAGCCGGAAGTTTTTCCCGGTCTGTTTCCCAACCTCCTGGCCAACGGAGCCAGCGGCATTGCCGTTGGTATGGCGACCTCGATCCCGCCGCATAACGTTGCCGAGATCATCGACGCGGCAAGCCACCTCATCGACAATCCCAAAGCCGAGGATCGCGCGCTGATGGATTTCGTTGCCGGGCCCGACTTTCCGACCGGCGGCGTTATCGTTGACAGCGCGGCGGCGGTTGCGAATGCCTACGCGACCGGTCGCGGCAGCTTCCGGGTCCGCGCCCGCTGGGAGCAGGAAGACCAAGGTCGCGGCACTTGGGCGGCGGTGATCACTGAAATTCCGTTTCAAGTGCCCAAATCCAAACTCATCGAGCAGATCGCCGCGCTCATTTCGGAAAAGAAGTTGCCGATCCTCGACGACGTGCGGGACGAATCGGATGAGCAGATCCGGATCGTTCTCCAGCCGCGCAGCCGCTCGGTCGAGCCGCAACTGCTGATGGACAGCCTGTTCCGCCTGACCGATCTCGAGGTGAAGATCCCGCTCAATCTGAACGTGCTCGACGCCAAGCGGACGCCCCGAGTGATGAGCCTGCACCAGGCGCTTACGGCGTGGCTGGAGCACCAGATCGATGTGCTGGTCCGCCGCTCCACCCATCGGGTGGCCAAGATCAACGACCGCGTCGAGCTGCTCGAAGGCTATTTGATCGCTTATCTCAACCTCGACCGCGTGATCCAGATCATCCGGGAAGAGGATGAGCCAAAGAAGGTGATGATGGCGGAGTTCCGGCTGACGGATCGCCAAGCCGAAGCCATTCTCAACATGCGCCTGCGCTCCCTGAGGAAGCTGGAGGAAATGC
>JADDQD010000204.1 GCA_016781555.1 Pseudomonadota bacterium
ATATGCCTCTGGTTCATCGCCCATGAGAGCGCCCACTTCTGGCTCGGCCAGGCGGTCCGCTACGAATTCTCGCGCGACGCCTGGATCATGGAGGGGGGCGCCGATCTGCTTGCCGTGCGCACCGTTGCCGCGCTCGATCCGACTTATGATTGGCGGGCCGAGCTCCAGTCTGAGATCAATGATTGCGTGTCGCTCAGTGCAGGTCGCGGCGTCGCCGGCGCGCAGGAGCGGAATGAGCATCGGGCTTATTATGCCTGCGGAGCAGTTTTTGGCCTCGTTGCCGAAGCCGTGTCGCGTCGGCCGTTCATCGAGCACGTCCGCACCCTCATCGACGACAACCGCGCCGACGGCGTGCTGACCCGCGCCGATTGGCTGGCGGCACTCGACCGCGCTTCCGGCGATCCGTCCCTCAGCGCCGACATCGGCCGGATGCTCGACAAAGGCGCCGCCGACCCGAAGGCGATGATCGCTTCCCTTTTTACCCGCGCCGGAGTTCCCCACACGCGCGGCTTCGGCGGGATGCCGACGCTCCGATGAGGCGTGGGAGCTGCGGATCACTGCCGCACCGGGTGGACGTCCGCGCGAATGGCACGTCAACGATACCGCTGGTGCCCTGGTCCCAGAATGATTCAGATGGCCATGTCCAGGGGAGATGGCCGCCTGTTCATTGTGTCGGCTTTCTGGACAAAGACGGCAAGCCGCGGGTGGGGCCAAGACGGCTTGGGCGATCATCGGGACAGCGGGCGGTCGGCTGCTCAGGGCGCAGCCTCAAGGGGCGAGACGTCCTGCCATGATCCACCCCGTCGGGGGATCAGAAACTCCGCACCAGCTCGACGATCCGCGGATAGCAGTTTCCGCTTACCGCGAACCCCATGTGGGTGCAGTCGAGCTCGACCTGGCGATCGCTTTCGTTCTTCCGCCCGCGTGCGGCCGATACCGCGACGATTCCGTCGCGCCGCGACCACACGGCGAGCGTAGGCACCGGCGGCTTTTCGGCGACATCGGTTTTGATGGGCGGATCATCGACGGGGTGGCCGGCGACCATTTCGTAGAGTCGCCAGACATTGTTGTTTCGCCTGTCGCCTGAAAAGGGTGAACCCAGAGTGATCACCTTCTCGACGAGATCCGGGCGCCGTTTGGCAGCCTCACGTGCGTAGATGCCGCCGAGGCTCCAGCCGAGCAGGAGGACCGGGCGGCCGCGGCCGAAGCGCTCGATCCGCGCCACGATGCGGTCGAGCGTGTCGGCCTGCACGCCGGTGCTAAGGCCCATTCCCCAGCCGGTAACTCGATAGCCTGCTTTCGCCAAGGCCCGCTGCAGGCCCAGCGTCGTTCGGTCGGTAGCCAGAAAGCCTGGGATCACCATCAGTGGCGGCCCGTCCGCCGGGCCGCGCTCGCCGAGCTTGCCGAACGAGCGCCACAGTCGCGGCAACAAAGCTGCCGCTTCGCGGATCATCATCCAGCGCGGCGGGCGCTGATCGCCGTGTTTAGAGATACTCGCCGCCCATCAGCGTATGCAGCGCCTTGGGCAAGCGTACCCGCCCGTCTGCCTGCTGATGGTTTTCGAGCAGCGGTACCAGGATGCGGGGGGAAGCGAGTGCCGTATTGTTGAGCGTGTGGACAAAGCGGACCTTCCGGTTTTCGTCCCGCCAGCGGAGGTTCGCGCGCCGCGCTTGCCAGTCATGGAGCGTCGAGCAGCTGTGCGTCTCGCGATACTTGCCCAGGCTCGGCACCCAGCTTTCGATGTCGTTCATCCGGTACTTCCCCAGGCCCATGTCGCCGGTCGAAGTTTCAATGACCTGATATGGGATTTCGAGGTCGCGGAGCAGCGCCTCGGCATTGCCGAGCAGCCGCTCATGCCAGCGTGCGGACTCGGCCTCGTCGTCCTGGCAAATCACATATTGTTCGAGCTTGTAGAATTGGTGGACGCGCAGCAGCCCGCGCACGTCCCGGCCGGCGCTGCCGGCCTCGCGGCGGAAGCATGGCGAATAGCCGGCGTAGAGGATCGGCAGCTGCGCGGCCTCCAGGATCTCTCCCGAATGCAGGCTGGTGAGCGCGATCTCGCCCGTGCCGGCAAGGTAGAGCTCGTCCTTGGGGATCTCGTATGCTTCTTCCTCGTGGCCGGGAAAATGACCGGTCGCGACAAACGCCTGGGGCCGGGCAAGCGCGGGCACGGTCATCAGCGTAAACCCGTCTGCGGCGAGCTTCTGCTGCGCGTAGAACATCAGCGCCTGCTCGAGGAGCGCCAGGCGACCTTTCAGCGCGTACATGCGCGAGCCCGAGACCTGCGTGATACGCGAAAGGTCGGCCCAGTCGTTCATCTCGACAAGTGCGACATGGTCGCGCGGCTCGAAATCGAAGACGGGAAGCACACCGTCTTGTCGGACGACGACATTGTAGCTCTCGTCCGGTCCGACCGGCGCACCGTCCCATGGAATGCCCGGCAGGCGCAGCATCAGCGAGTCAAGCGCGGCCGATTGCTCGGCCAGCGCCGCTTCGATCTGGGAGGCGCGTGCGCCGATCTCCTTGGCGCGTGCCCCGAGCGCTGGCCGCTCGGAAGGATCCGCATCCTTGAAGCTGGCGCTGATCTCGTTGCGCTGCCGCCGAAGCTCGTCCACCTCGCTCTTCATTGCGCGGACCTCTCCGTCGAGCCGCAGCAAGTCGCCAAGGTCGAGTTTCACATTCTTGTCGGCGATCGCCTTTTCGACGAGCTGACGGTGGTCGCGGATGAAGTTCAGGCTGAGCATGCGCCCCCGGCAAATCAAAAGGGGGCGAATAAAGCAGCCGGTCAGCAAAACACAAGCGCGACAAGGGGGCCGTTGCTGCCGCCAGGCCGCGATCTTATGCCAGTGCAGTTCGTGCAGGCCGAAGCGGCTATCCTGGGCAGGCAAAGGCGCCTGAAGGGCAGGGGGCTTGAAGGGGGCAAGAGGCTTCACTTCAATCGCGATGAAGCTGTCGGAGTGTCGCAAGATCGAGCCCAACTGGCTCGAAGAGCTGATCTTTTTCGATCATCCTTCGGGTACGACTCGCGTGCGGATGGTAATAGAGTGGAAGGCGCGATACGCGAACAGCAACGCGTCTCCGACAACTCAAGCTGCCGTTCCGGGATCGGCGGCGGCCACTGTGCGTTGAGCCGACAGGATGAGCAGCAAACCTCAACGTCCGAGCAATCGCAGAATTGCCGATCTGACCGGTCTTGCGGCGTTTGCCGCAACAATCGCCGTACTCGCTCTCACCGGTTTTGCGGTCGCGTTGCTCGATCCCGGTCCCACGAACCAGGGCCCAGGCCCAGTGCTGGCGCTTCTAACGATGCTCGGCGCCTCGGTGCTGCTCGGCGTAGCAGCGCGTGCCCTTACTTTGTTTGTCCTCCGGCGAATCCGCCCGGGTGGAGTTTAGCCCCTGGTGGGTCAGGACTTCTCCGTCCAAACGATCTGAAAAGAGCCCGACTTGCGGGATCGAAATGGAACAGCCCTTTAGCTAAGCTGACGGAGCAGCCCGATGGTCGGAACCGCTCGCGCGCCGGAACGTTCGTTACGCCTGCAAAACAGGAGTAACAGACATGACCGACAACCGCGATACCGATCGTCATACCACCGTTGTTCAAACCGAGCGGCGGGGCGGGGGCGGCACCATCGCACTCGCGATCGTCCTCCTGCTGATCGTCGTTCTGCTCTTCGTTTTCTGGAGCGATATATTCGGCGGAAGCGTATCCAACGTTCCCGAAAAAATTGACGTGGAGGTCAGCGTCCCCGGCACCAAGGGCTCGTAAGCCGTTCGGTCAACGAAGCGCTTCGACAAAGCGCTCGTTGCCGACCATTCCGAGTTTGCTGACGCCGGCGCGCTTCACCACCGCCAGTACGCGGTCGAACCGATCGTAAGGCGTCTCGGCATCCGCTCGGATCTCTAGCGCGCCGGCCGGGTCGCTCGCGATGGTGACGAGCCGCGCCGGCAGCTGCGCATCCGGCAGGGGCGTGCCGTCGAGACTGATCCGACCAACTGCATCAAGATCAAGGCGGTGCACCACCGGCTCTTGGGTCACGGGCGGCCCTTGGGGTAGTTCCAGCGGCACCTTGTGGGTGCTGATCGGGACGGTGATGATGAACATGACGAGGAGCACCAGCATGACGTCGATGAGCGGCGTGGTGTTGAGGTCGCTGATCGGCACCTCGGTCCCGGGAAATGGCAAAACGCGATCACGTCGGGGCATGAAACGTCTCCTCTCGCTGTTACGGACAACGTATCGTGCCTTTGTGCAGCCTGCTCCGCGTTCGGCGCCTACTTGGCGTCGCTTAGCATTTCAAATCTGCCTTCGTAGAACTGACAGACCCTATCCCAAGCTTCCTCGGCAGTCTCGACGAACTTGAACAGATCGAGGTCGTTGGGGGAAACGGTGCCTTCATCGACCAGCGCCTGGAAGTCGATGACGCGCTCCCAAAATTCGCGCCCAAACAGGATCACCGGCAGTGGCTTGATCTTGCCCGTCTGGATCAGCGTCAGCAGCTCGAAACATTCGTCGAATGTCCCAAAACCACCCGGAAAAACCGCCACCGCCCGCGCGCGGATGAGGAAATGCATCTTCCGGAGCGAGAAATAGTGGAATTGGAAGCTCAACGAAGGCGTCACGAAGGGGTTGGGAAGCTGCTCGTGCGGCAGCACGATGTTGAGGCCAATCGATTCTTTGCCCTCGTCGGCTGCGCCGCGGTTTGCAGCCTCCATGATCGACGGCCCGCCCCCGGAGCAGACGACGAACTGCCTTTTGCCGTCCGCAGTTGGTCCGACCCGACTGGCGATGCGCGCGAGGCGGCGGGCTTCCTCGTAATATTTCGACTTGGCTTTCAGCCGCTCCGCGATCAAGCGCTGGTGGTCGGTGGCAGCCGTCTGGATCAGCGCATCTGCTTTTGAGGGCTCTGGAATTCGTGCCGACCCGTAGATGACGAAGGTGGATTCGATGCCGGCTTCGTCGAGGAGCAACTCGGGCTTCAGAAGCTCGAGCTGAAACCGAACCGGACGCAGGTCCTGCCGCAGCAGGAAGTCCAGGTCCTGAAAAGCGAGCCGATAGGCAGGATCCTGCGTTTGCGGACTGGAGACTGTCGGTTGGGCGGTTTTGGCTTCTTCGGCGGCGGGGGAAAACAAGCGCTTCGGCGGTACAGGATCTGTCATGATCCCGCCTTTAGCGGCAATATCGGCGCTGTCCCATATCGAAGTGAAAGTGGTCGCGGTGCAGCGCATTGGCGTCGGGGCCGAGAGCAACATCGAAGCGCCGGCAGCCCGCTTGGTGAACGGTACGGAGAAAGCGCCGTACCCCCTCATCCTCTGCTTTCCAGCCGTCCAGCACCGTGATGCGCCGGCCATCCGCAAAAACAAAGGCTGCGATGTCCACTGCGTTGGCGCGTCCGTGCTCACTTAGACGGTTGCCGGCTAGCCCGTTGACTGGCCGGCAGGCGTAGCTGCCCAAGCTCTCGATCCGAGTGACCCGGCTCTTCATCCATTGAAGGGCAGCGGTCTGCACCGCCTCTCGGGCCCAGCGGGCAAGCCCTCGCGCAAGCGGGCAGGTCATCGCGCCCAAGTTGCTGACGGGCGTGCCGATGTCCCGCAGCTGCACCGCGCCAATGGCGGAGCAGCCGCCATCGAACTGACGGTCCGGTAAGACCCTGAACTCGATTTCTTCATCGCGCAGGTCGGCATGGCATTGCAGCGTCTGCTTGCTTGGCTGCGCAAGGTTCGGAACGGCGCGCTCGGGCGGCGGATCCACTTTTGGGATGCAACTCGTAAGCAGCAGAAAAGCGATAACAATTCCCCTCCGCATGCCGTCATGCCTGCGCGGCAAAGATGCTCCGGTCAAGTGCTCGGCTATTGATAATCGTTCGCAATAGGCTAATGGAACCTCCATGCTGGCGGGAATGATCAAGCTTTGTGGGAGCAAGCTCCTGCTCTGGGTGCTGCTCGCCGTTCCTGCCATTTCGATGGTGCGCAGCTATCTGACGGACCCCGACATCTGGGCCGCGGATCTTGTTCACCCGAGCGGGGAGTGGTCGGCGCGGCTCATCATTTTAGCGCTGATGATCACGCCTTTGTCGATGCTGTTCCAGGGCCGCCATTGGATCCGATCGCTGGTCCGGAGGCGCCGCGCGTTCGGAGTTGCCGGTTTTGCTTACGCGCTGCTCCACCTGCTTTTCTACATCCTCGAAATGGAAACGGTTGAGAACGTTCTGGCCGAGATTGCTGCGCTTGGCATCTGGAGCGGGTGGGCCGCCTTTTTCCTGTTCCTGCCGCTCGCCTTGACGAGCAACGACTCATCGGTTCGAGCGCTGAAAGCGGGCTGGAAACGGCTGCAGCGCCTCGCTTACCCTGCGGCTGTTCTGACGCTCGTCCACTGGATGTTCGTCCATGACGATGTGATCGCGGCAGCCATGAACTTCGCGCCCCTCGTGGCACTCGAAGGGTGGCGCATATTGCATTTGCTGAGGACCCGTTCATCTGGCCGGCAGCCCTCACCAGCTATCTAACTTTCTACATCTGGAGGAAATCGAATGAACAACCTGCCCAAGCTCGTCCTTGCCGCCGCTGCGCTTGCCATCGCTGCCCCCGCCCTCGCCACCGGCAAGATGAAATGCGACGCCGGGCCACAGTCGGGCTGGAAGAGCCAGAAAGCGCTTCAGCAAACGCTGACCGGGCAAGGTTGGCGGGTCCGTAAGTCCAAGGTCGATGGCGGTTGCTACGAGGTTTACGGGACGGACCCGCAGGGCAATCGCGTGGAAGCCTATTTTCATCCGGTGACTTTGGAAAAGCTGCTCGTGTCCCGTCGCGGCCAGGTGCTCTTCAAAAAGAAATAGCGTTTCGGTTGACACGCCCGCCGGCTTCTTTAAGGCCGCCGGCGGGCCACGCCGTCCCAACGCGGCGCGTGCTCTCTGCGAGGAGAGTCTGCAATGACGAATTATCGGCCGGACCCCGCCGCTGTGGCTGCGCACCCGGAAAGACCTGACACCCGACCCGCCCGTCCGTATTTTTCTTCCGGACCGTGCGCCAAGCCGCCAGGCTGGGGCCCCGAACATCTGGCTTTGGGATCGCTAGGCCGCTCACACCGGTCGAAGCTGGGCAAAGCGCGTCTCGAACATGCGATTGAGCTCACGCGGAAGGTGCTGCGGGTGCCGCCCTCACACCGGATCGGCATTGTTCCGGGGTCGGACACTGGCGCCGTGGAAATGGCGATGTGGAGCATGCTCGGCGTACGCCCGGTGACGATGCTCTCTTGGGAAAGTTTCGGCGAAGGCTGGGTCACGGATGCCGTGAAACAGTTGAAGCTCGATGCCACGGTGATGAAGGCGCCCTATGGAGCGCTCCCCGACCTTTCCGCACTGGATCCCGCGACTGACGTGGTCTTCACCTGGAACGGCACCACGTCCGGGGTGCGCGTGCCCAATGGGGACTGGATAGCAGACGACCGCGAAGGCCTCACCATCGCCGATGCGACCTCCGCCTGTTTCGCCCAGGACCTGCCCTACGATAAGCTCGATGTTGTCACCTTCAGCTGGCAGAAAGTGCTCGGCGGAGAGGGCGCCCATGGCGTGATCATCATCGGCCCCCGTGCGGTTGAGCGGCTGGAAAGTTTCACGCCCGCCTGGCCGGTGCCGAAGATCTTCCGCTTAACCAAAGGTGGCAAGCTCATCGAAGGCATCTTCAAGGGTGAGACCATCAACACCCCATC
>JADDQD010000134.1:0-13171 GCA_016781555.1 Pseudomonadota bacterium
CGGCCGTGTTCGCGGTAGGCTCTACATGGAAAGTGCCGGACGTCGTGAGGGGGACGGTCCCCTGGCGCACCACAATGCGAGACGGAATGACTCTGAAGGCGCCGAAGGGGGAGGACGCTGAGCGATTGTCGAAAGCCGTGTCCCCTTCGAACGGAGTCCCTGCCGCGCGAGGCCGATGATCCTCGCTTCGCGTATAATCCCGCTCGGTCGCGAACAGTGGGGTTCGGTGCGTGTAACTGCCGAACAGCGTGACGCGTGTATTTTCCTGAATTCTGGATCCAGCCTGGGAGGCAAGGGTAGATTCGTCGGTGCCATCGGCAAAGCCGTAGCGGGCATCAAGCCGCAGGCCTTCAAAACGGTCGTTGAGCACGATGTTGACCACACCGGCTACAGCGTCCGAGCCGTAAATGGCGCCTGCGCCGTCACGAAGCACCTCGACGCGCCGAGTCGCCCCAAGGGGAATGGCATTGGTGTTGACCGTCTGCACCGGGACGAAGTTCTCCGTCTGCGTGCCGGGCGTCGGGATTATGCGGCGGCCATTCAGCAGCACGAGAGTGTTACCGGTGCCCAGGCTCCGCAAATTGATGGAGGCATTGTCGCCGCGGGCGTCGTTAAGGTTGCCAGTGGTGCGCGCCTCTTGAAACTGAACGTCGCCAGCCTGCGGAATGGAGCGGAATAGATCGTCGCCGGAGACGGAACCGGTCGCGGCGATCCGATCTTCGCCAATCACGGTGACGGGCAAAGCGCCCGTCGGCTCGGCGCCCCGAATCTGCGTTCCGACAACCACGATCTCTTCAGCATCCGTCGCGGGTCCCTGACCCGCAGGTTCGGCGGTGGCTTCCGCGTTCTCGATCTGCTCTTGAGTTACCGACGGAGTTCCGGTCTGCGTCGTCACCGGCGGGGTCGCCGTCTGGGCCTGGGCGGCCGTGCTAGCGATCAAGGAGATCCCGCACAGCAAGATACGGCTAGTCACGCAAGTCGGCATCTCGTTCCCCTTTGTGAGCCCCGCTTGTCGCCCGGCTGCTTTTTCCCACCACCATGATTGCACCTGGGCACGAGTGCCGCAAGGTGCTGGCGCTGAACGAAATGTCCGCGTGCAAAAACTTTGGGCCGTGCGGCTCTATTTCCCATTGGGCAGCTCGACCATCAGACCGGAGATAAGCCAGACACCCGTCGAGCGCCGCCGACACTCCATTGGCAGGCACCCTTAGGGGCGCGAAACTGTCACGCGCCAGGCTTCATTGGCATGTGCAGGAGGTTGCTCCCGCCACTCGCAACGAGTCCGCCGTCGCGCGTCCACACCCGCGCCCCGCCGTTGATCAGCCCCGCTCCCGCTACCGGCGTACGTGCCTCGACAAGCAACCAATCGGCGCCGGCGCTCGGCTCGTGGAACCAGACGGACACGTCCAGGCTAGGCGCGGCGTAATCGGTTCCGGCCGGCTCCCCACGCCAGTGGCTCGGCCAAAGGAGCGTGTCGATCAGGAGCAGCGCGCGTCCTTCGTCGACGAACGGATCGGCTCCGGGCACATGGTTCTTGAAGCGCATCCACTGCTCGTAGACGTGGCCGCGCGGATCGGGGTTGCCAGGCCAGGACCAGCGCACGGGATGCGCATCAAAGTGCTGCCAGAACGGGTGTGCTGGTTCGTCTCCCAGGTGGTCGGACACGGGTTTCAACGTGTCGGGTGACGGCACGCTCGGCATCTGCACGTCGCGGTTGGCCGGTCCCAAGCCGAGCGGTTTGCCGGTGGTCCAGACCTGGGCAGTGAGCGTTCGCCGGCCTTCCTGCCACATGGCGACGCCGAAGCAGCAGGCGACGCGCGACTCGCGCAACGTCTCGACCTCCAGTTGCGCCTCGCCAAACGCACCGCGCGCTAGATACTGCACCGAGATGCTCGCCGGGCGGTGCCCGACCGGCGCCCGCAGCCCGGCGGCCCGCAAGGCGACCGCGGACAGGTAACCGCCGTTAGGGCCCCAGATCTCCCACGCGCGCGAGACCTGGGCTAGGACGGCGCCGCGCCGTTCGGTTACTGCTGTATCCGCTTCGAACGACACGCTCCCTCCCGCACGTTCCATCCTCGTGCAGCACTGAGCTGTGGTCAACCAGCGCCTGGGCCGGACTAGTGCTCAGGCGGCGAGGCTTGCGCCTGGGGCTGTCTTGATCCTCCATCGAGGCCGGCGGGGGAGTGACCTCACCCCGAGACCGCGTTTGAAGCGGACAACGAAAGCTTTCTGCTGCGGCAGCTGGGTTGCGCAATGGCGCGGGGCTGTGTCTAGTGCGGTGTCGAACCGTGGCAGGTAGTGGGAGCGGCCGGATGCGGCAGGATTTGAGCGGCGCCCTGGAGACTGCCGGGACCACCCGCGCGGGCGAATTGCAGGAGCAGCTCGCCGTTACGCATCGCGGTGATGGAGCATGCGGGCGACGCGGTTTTCCTGCTGCAGGCTGGCGCGCATGTTCTTCGGCGGCAACAGCCTCAATCCCCGCGGAGACACGTTCTTCCACAAGGACGGGCGACCCGTGCCCGTGGCTTGTTCCATCGCGTCAGCCGTCCTCGCCGGAGAACGCGCTGACCGGCAGCCAATGGTGAGCTGGGAAAACGAACTGGAAGAACTCCGGCGCCGCGCCGCCCTCGCCGAGCGCATGGGCGGCGATGAAAAGGTCGCGCGCCAGCATGGCCGCGGTAAGCTCGACGCTCGTGCCCGGATCAGCGGGCTGGTGGACCCGGGCACATTCCGGGAGATCGGAAAGATCGCCGGTCGTGGCACCTACGATGAAGCCGGTGAGCTTGAAGCTTTCACGCCTTCCAACTTCATTTTCGGACGAGCCGATGTCGGCGGCAGGCCCGCCGTGGTCTCGGCCGACGATTTCACGGTTCGAGGGGGCGCCGCCGACGCTGCAATCCACCGCAAATTCGTGCAATGCGAGGCAATGGCGCACGAGTTCGGGCTGCCGTTGGTCCGGATGATTGATGGCACCGGCGGCGGTGGCTCGGTCAAGACACTTGAGACGACCGGCGCGACCTACGTGCCTCACGTTCCCGGCTGGCACCACGTCGTCACCAACTTGGAACAGGTACCCGTGGTCGCCCTGGCCCTTGGTCCGACCGCTGGTCTCGGCGCTGCGCGCGTGGTGGCGAGCCACTACTCCGTGATGGTGAAGGCTCTGTCGCAGCTGTTCGCCGCCGGGCCGGCAGTGGTCGCGGCGATCGGGGAGCAAGCCGAGAAGGAAGAGCTAGGCGGCAGCGAGATCCACACGCGCAACGGTGTCGTTGACGATCAGGCGGAAAGCGAGGCCGAAGCCTTCGCCCGAGCCCGCGCTTTCCTCTCTTATCTACCGGGCAGGGTCGGCACGGCGGCGCCCCGGCTCGCTTCCAGCGATCCGCCCGACCGCCGCGATCCGGAGCTGGCCGAGATTGTCCCGCGCGAAGCAAAACAGGTCTACTCGATGCGCCGCATTTTGGGCGCCGTCTTCGATCGCGAAAGCGTGTTCGGAATGGGCCAGCGCTGGGGGCGATCCGTGATCACGGCATTCGCCCGCCTCAACGGCTGGCCGGTGGCGGTGCTGGCCAGCGACCCGAGCTTCCTTGGCGGTTCCTGGGATGCGAAGAGCAGCGAGAAGGCCGAGCGTTTCGTTCGGCTCGCCGACCTCTTCCGGCTTCCGATCGTGCACTTAGTCGACAATCCCGGCTTCATGATCGGCCGCGCGGCGGAGACCGCCGGCACGATCCGCTACGGGGTCGCGGCAATGAATGCCATCTATCGGGCGACGGTGCCGCTCGCCAGCGTGATCGTCCGGCGCGCCTACGGCATTGCAGGTAGCGCGATGTCGAACGCCGAGCGGTTTCAGTACCGCTTCGCTTGGCCCTCGGGCGACTGGGGCAGCCTCCCGATCGAGGGCGGCATCGAAGTCCCGTACGGGGCGGAGCTGGAGAGCTCTGGCGACTACGACGCGCACCTCGGCCTTATTCGCGATCGGCTGAACCGAATCCGCTCCCCCTTCCGCACCGCTGAGCGTTTCGGGATCGAGGACATCATCGATCCGCGGGACACAAGACCGCTCCTTTGTGAATTCGCAGATCTGGCATGGCGCAGGTTGCGTTGAACCCCAAAAGCAGGAAGCTTCGAAATGGATATCACGAACCTCTTCAGCCTCGACGGGCGCGTCGCGTTGGTCACTGGCGGCTCGCGCGGCATCGGCCGGATGATCATCGAAGGTTTCCTCGCCGCCGGCTGCGCGCGCGTCTACATCACGGCCCGAAAAGAGGGTCAGCTTGCCGAGACTGTGGCCGCGCTTGGCGATCAGGTCATCGGGATCCCGATGGACATTTCGACGGTCGAGGGCTGCGAGTCCCTGGCGCGCGAGCTCGCATCGCGCGAGGAGCGGCTCGACATCCTCGTCAACAATGCGGGAGCGGCTTGGGGCGCGGAGTACCTCGACTTTCCGGAGCATGGTTGGGACAAGCTCATGGACCTCAACGTCAAGTCCCTGTTCTTCCTGACGCAGGCGCTGCACGGTCCGCTCACCGCAGCGGCAACCACGGAGCGCCCCGCCAAGGTGATCAACATCGCCTCGATCGACGGCATTCGGCTCAACCCAGGGGAGACCTATTCGTACCAAGCGTCCAAGGCAGCGGTCATTCAGCTGACGAAACGCATGGCCGCGCGCCTCGTCCGCGAGAACGTACACGTCACCGCGATTGCGCCGGGTGCGTTTGCAAGCGAGATGAACCGCGCCGCCCGCGACCACGCCGAGGCGATCGCGCACGGGATCCCCGCCCGACGGATCGGCGAACCTGAAGATATGGCCGCTGCCGCGATCTACCTCGCCAGCCGCGCCGGCGAATATGTGATAGGACATACGCTGGTCGTCGACGGGGGGCTCGTTCACGCGTCTCTGCCGGGGGCAGCACCGAGCTGAACACCAGGCTTTCGGCTCCGACGACGGAAGGCAGATGGTGCGGGTAACCTAAGCTTCCCGTGGAAATGCCGAAAGCGCCGCTCGCGCCGGCTAGCCCACTCCTGCACGAAAGGCCCGTCCTCATCGAGGAGCATCGGCTGGGGCATCCCCGAACATTTCTGCCCGCGGAGCTTCGATTGCGGCAGGGTACCTACACCTGTTACCGGTGCACGCATCGAGATGGGGCACTTTTTTTAATGAGCGACGATTTCAAGCGTCCTTCGCCACATGCCTGGCACGCCGATCACCTCAGGCTTGCGGTTGAGGCCGCCGGTGTTGCGCTCTGGGCGTGGAACGTGGACGATGATCGGTTCACCATGGATGAGCGCGGTTTTGAGCTTTGGGGTCTACCCTGGTGTGAGACCGTCACCTTTGAAGAACTCTCTCATCACATCCACCCGGCAGATCGCGATCGTGTGAGAGCCGCATTCGCCGCTACTCGAGCGGTGCTTGGCCCGTACGAAACTGATTTCAGGATTATCCTCGGCGACGAGATTCGGTGGATTTCCGCTCGCGGGCAGGGGGAGGATTTCGGAATCGTGGGCCGGACGATGTTCGGCATCTTCCTCGATGTGACCGGCCGAAAGCAGGCAGAAGAAGGTCACGAATTGCTGGCGGGCGAGATGAGCCACCGTGTGAAGAACCTGCTGGCGATTGCAGCGGGCTTAACGGCGATCACTCTGCGTACCACCTCCTCGACCAAGGAAATGGCTGGTGAACTGATACAGCGATTAACCGCTTTGGGGCGGGCGCACGATCTTGTGAGGCCGTTACCTGACGGTCAGGGATCTGCAGCATTGCTGGGCGACCTGCTTTCGGTTCTGCTCGCGCCCTACGACGATCTCGGAGCATTCAATGGGCGAATCCGAGTAGCCGTGGAGCGGATGGGCGTCGGAGAGGCCGCCGCCACGAGCTTGGCCATGGTCGTGCACGAGCTCGCCACCAACTCCTTGAAGTATGGCGCACTGTCGTCCGACGTCGGCACCTTGGATGTGTCCACCCGGTCAAGCGGCGACGAAATCAGCCTCATCTGGATGGAGCGCGGCGGTCCCGCCGTCGAGGCCCCGCCAGAGGCGGAGGGCTTTGGCAGCAAGCTCGTCCGGCGAAGCGTATCGAGGCAGCTGGGCGGTACTATCCAGCATGATTGGTCGAAAGAGGGCCTCGTCGCCACGATCCAACTCAATCGGGCAAAGCTGAGTAGCTAGCGATTCCCGCCTGCCGAAGCGGATTGGGCGCAAAGGGTGCTGGAGTCACTCTTGGGCGGGCATGTCCGCTGGGTGGCAATGCTCCGCGAGCGCAAAGCCGCCGATCAGCCCGGCGTCTTCGCCAAGCCCCGGCGGGACGATGAACGGCGCTTCCGCGCTCCCTCCAATGTCCAAATAGCCGGCAAGCCATTTGCGCGTCGCCTGCTCGACCTCCGAGTGGAGGCCGCCGCGCACCATCACGCCGCCGCCGATGATGATCCGCTCCGGGCTGGCGACGAGCACCAGCGTGGCGCAGAGTTGGCCGAGATAGTCGGCCAAGGTGGCGCGGAACGGGTGATCGGGGGGCAGTTCTTCGAGCGTGGCGCCGAACCGGGCCTTGATGGCAGGTCCGCTCGCCAGCCCTTCGGCACAATTGCCGTGAAAGGAGCAGGCACCCGGATAGGGATCCTCAGCCGACCGCTGGAGGCGGACATGGCCGATCTCGGGATGCATCGCACCATGAACGACCTCGCCGCCGATGACGAGCCCGCCTCCGATGCCGGTGCCGACGGTGAGGTAAGCGATGCTGCCGCGCCCCTGCCCAGCCCCCCAGCGCGCTTCTGCGAGCGCTGCTCCATTGACGTCGGTGTCAAGCGCGACCGGGCAGCCGAGCTTCCGGCCGAGAAATCCAGCGACGTCGGCGCCCGCCCACCCCGGCTTGGTGGTTCGGCCCATCCGCCCCCAGTCAGGGGAGCCTTGCCTTATGTCGATGGGGCCGAACGAGGCGATGCCGAGCGCCCTCAGCTCGCCATGCTCCGCCGCCGCATCGACGAAGAAAGCTGCTATTTCGGCGAGCGTGGTTTCCGGATCGCGGGTCGGGATGCGCTCACGCCGCAGCGGCTCCAGCGGATCGCGCGCCACAGCCACGACGGCCTTGGTTCCTCCAAGCTCCAACGATCCGAGCAGCGGCCGCATGGCATCCTCCCCTGGCTGCGAACGATCCGGCGCGCCACTTAGCTGGCATGCTTCGATCCCAAAAGGCCAGCATCGCTAGCCGACTAGCGCCAGCTCCTAAGAGTCGAGCCGCTTGATCGCCACCTGACGGCGCAAAAAATCCCTGCCCCTTTGGCCCTCACCTGCCGCGGGCGGCCTAACCCGAGTTCGAGCTGCTTGGCCGCAAGGTTGCTGTGGCGAGCTCAGCGCGATCCGGGGAAGCCGCTTCGGTCCAGCCACCGCCCTTTACCGCCTGCCTGGCTCTTCTGCCAAGCAAAGTGTCGAAGCCGATCTGGACACCCAGCAGCATGTAGACCAGCGGCTGGTAGGCAATTCCGACGAACAGGGAGCCGACGAGGTAGATGATCTGCGCGCTTTGAAGCGCAGTCGCCAGCGGCGAGATCCAGGCGTCTTCCCCTCCGTCGCGCCAGTAGCGGCGGCGGAGCACTTCCATCCGCAGCAAGCCGATGCCGTGGAGGAGGAGGAACAGGATCAGCCCTGGGAACCCCTGCTCACCCAGCATTTCGAAATAGCTCGAATGGTAGGCGCGGCCTTTATCCTCGAGGAGTTGCTGATCGACGATCTGGGTTGGACCTGTGCTCGTCTTCGAGACCACTTGGACGCGCAACCGGTTCTGCCGATAGGCCTCGAACCCTCCCCCAAAAGGATTCTCCTTCACATAGTTCCAGGTCCACTCCCAGACGGCGAGGCGCGTGCTTGCCGACTCGTCCGCCTGATAAGTTGAGATCGTCCCCATGCGCTTGGTGAAGGTGGCCGGCAGCATCGGGATCGCCGCCGTGCAGGCGAGCGCGGTCAAGCTGATATAAAGGATCCGCCGCTTGACGTCCCGAAGCATCAGGACCGCCAACACGCCGATGCAGACAAGGCCGGTTCGTGCCTCGGTGCCCACGGGAATGAGGAGGCATGCAAAGACGAGGCAGTAAGCGAAAAGGCGCACCCGCCAGTCCCGGGGGAAGACGGTGCCGAAGCGGGCAAGCCAAAGAATGATCGGGACGAGCGCTATGGCGACGGTCGATATCTGGCTGCCCTCGTAGAGGCCGCTATTATTGTCCACCATGAGGTTCAACGCGCCGTAGCCACCGCCCGACAGAAGCGTCTTGATACCGCCCACTATGATGATCGCCGCGGCCGCTAGCACCACAACGAGGAGATAGGCCTCGATGCGCAGTTTGGTGCGCAGAGTCAGCGGAAGGAACGTAGCCCAGAAGATCGCCTTCCAAGCCCACTCCCATTTGAACTGTGCTTCGTCGGGAACGTCGGCGTAGATGGTTGTGACATAGGCGTAGCCCAGCAGGATCAGCATGAGCAGCTGGCGCGGCGCGAGGCTCAAATTCTTCTTGTCGTCGAACAACAGCCACCCGCCAATTGCAAGACTGGCGGCCACCATCGACACCGGGACACTGTTCAGCAGGTAATAAGCAAGATGCTGCGGCGCTACGATGTCGACATAAGCGTAAGCAAGGACGAGCAGGAACGGTCGCCTCAGCCCCAGCCCGAATATGGCCAGGAGGAATGCAACGAATGCGAGGTCACGCACCGGGGCGGCCTTTCGGCGTGGTGCTCGGTTCCGAGGCGGCAGCTTCGGACGCGCCCTCGTTGTCCAAATCGGGTCGTGATAGAAGGCGCCAGATTGCCAGCAGGATGAGCCCATGGCTGATCGCAAGCGCGAAATTGTCGATCATGCCTGCCGTCCCGAACTGCCCTTCACCAAGTCCTGATAGAGCGGGGCGGTTGATGGCCCGTTAAGGCTGGTGATCTCTCCGCGCATGGGACGGCGCACTGGGTCTTGAGCGCAAACGCCTGATAAGCCAGGTTTAAGAGTTCCGTGGTAGCGCCGGCCGAATGGCTGGCCTGTTCCTCGTGCACGCACGCGACCCCGACTTCGCGCAAGCGGCTCTAGCCGGCGCTCGGGAGCAGTTTGCCCTCCATGGTTTTCCCAAGCTGTTCGAAACGCACCTGGCTGGCTGGCAGCTGATTCACGCGCCGCACATCATTGGTGGTCCCGAAAGCTTGTTGGTCGAAGGCGATGATCTCGTCGCTGTTGCGGGCACTTTCACGTGTGACGGAACGATGGGCCGGCCCGCGCTCCAGGCGCTGCTGGACATGCCCAATTACGAAAAGCTCGACTGGGACCGGCTCGGGGGTCAATTCGTTGCCTTTGTTCACAAGGACGGCCGGAGCTTCCTCTTTACGGATTACTTTGGCTCGTTTCAGCTCTTCCACGACAGCGAATTGCGCCTGTTCTCGACGTCGCTGCTTAGCGCCGCGAAAGCGCTGCCAAGGGTGAGCTTCGACAGCCAGGCCGTATACGAGTTCGCGTTCAACGTCGTGCCAATCGGCAACGACACGGTTCTGAGCGAGCTCAAGACCCTGGGCCCCGACAAGCTCGCCCAGCTCGGGGAAGCGGGGGCCGTCCTGCGCGACACGGCAAAGCCGCTTCCCGCCGAAAGTCTGGCGATGCCGCTTCAAGAACGCATAGAAGTTCACCGCGAGCGGCTCAGCACAGTAATCCGGCACCATGTCGGCGCCTCTCCCGGAGACGTTCATTGCCCGCTCTCGGGCGGCCTTGATTCGAGGCTGGTGCTTGCTGCCTTGCGCGCAGAAGGCTGCCGGCCGCGCGTTTACGTTTACGGTCCCGCCGAAAGCACGGACGTTCGGATCGCGCGGCAGGTTGGCGAAGCACAAGGCTTCGACGTCGACTGGCTCGACAAGGAACAATATCGGACCGTCGATCCGGATCAATTCCCCGAGCAGGTCGAGCGCAACTTCCACGAATATGACGGGCTGCCGAACTTCGGTGAGCTTTTCGAGAATGGCGGCAACGCGGCCGCGCGCGACGCGCGGCATGTCGGCGGCGCCCTCTCTGCCTCCGGCGGCTGTGGTGAAATCTACCGCAACTTCTTCTTCTTGCCCGATCGGCCCGCCCGTGCGGCAACGGTCGCGCGAAGCTTTTTTGCGAGGTTCGATGCGGCAGACGCCAGCCAAGAATTCGATGGAGGCGACTTCCTGCGCGCCGTCGAAGACAAGATCCTAGCCGCTTTGGGAACGGCTGGTGTCCGTTCACCGCTGCCCCGCACCCTCATCGAGCAAATTTACCCGCGTGTCCGCTGCCGGTCCCTGTACGGCAAGGAGATCAGCCTCGAAGGTCGTTATGCCGGCTATCTGATGCCCTTCCTCGACCACAAGGTGGTTGAGGCCGGGCTCAGGGTGCCGATGCACTTGAAGGATGCCGGTCGCTTTCAGGCCATGCTGCTCAACGCCATCGATCCGCCGCTGGCGCGTCTGCCGTCAGGCTACGGTCACCACTTTGCGGGTCCGCCAAGCCTCAAGCACAGGTTCAGCGAGTGGTCGACCCGCGTGCGCCCTGCTTGGCTGCGGCAGAAGAGCTATGCATTTCACCGGAGGCTCCACTCCATGAAAGACGAACATGGCGGTCTTCTCAGCCCTGATTACATGGCCCGAGTGATTGACCTCGAATATCCCGCGATGCGGCGCTTTTTCCGGCCTGAGCGTATCAGGGACAGCGGAATGCTGCGACGGATCGGCTGCCTCGAATATTTCGCCGCCCATTTGGGTTCGCGGCTGATCCACTAGCGGCGTCCGCTAACGCTGCTTGAAAGCTTTTATGCCGCTTCCAAGGGCGTTGTCGCGGATCACGAGCGGCTCTTCGGTCCAGCTTCCAACAAAGGTGGTGGACCAAGGGAAGGCCGGCACGAGCCAGGCTCGATTGTGCTCGATCGTCAGGCCTGCCGAGGGCTGCCGGCGCGATTCGGCAGCCACCGCGATCATGGTGCCGTAATTCTCCTTGTCGGCCCCATTGACGAACGTGTTCCCAGCGATCCGGCCAACGGCACCCTCCGGCACGTCGATCATGTAGTTCGTGTCGCGTCCACGGCTGTCGTCGAAGCTGCTGCCCAGGACCTCGATGCGCGGCGCCCGGCTCTTCAAGTAGTGGCCGCCCGTTCCCCGTTCGAACCGGCTGTTGGTGACTCTGAGCCCGCCGTAGCGTCCAATGTAAACTGAATGCGAGCCATTGCCGTCGGGGTGCTTACCGAGGCCTGCGAAGGTGGACCGATCGATGCTGATCGTGCTCGACCGATCGTCGTTGGATGAGACAATGCCCGATTGGGCATCGACGAAGATCGCGGATCGGACGGTGAGATCGCCTTTCTCGATGCGGATCCCCGCACCATTACCGTCGTCCACAAAGGTCTGCGTAAAGGTCAGGCCCTCGACGTGCGTTGCGCGCCCGCGAAGGACCAAGGTTGCCT
Organism: Pseudomonadota bacterium; assembly: GCA_016781555.1. Classification (GTDB taxonomy): domain Bacteria; phylum Pseudomonadota; class Alphaproteobacteria; order Sphingomonadales; family Sphingomonadaceae; genus Allosphingosinicella. Next base: position 11,424 of record JADDQD010000134.1, read on the forward strand.
TGCCCTCGCAGATCCCGCCCTCGAAGATGACGGTGCCCCGCGTCCTTGCGACAAAAGCGACCATCCCGGCCTGCTGAACAGCGCAATCTCGGTATGTTCCTGGAGCAATCTGGACCGTGCCATCCCCGCCGTCGAGAGCGTTCACCGCATCCTGAAGGCGGAGAAACCTGTCGCCGGTCTCCAGCACCGTGAAGGGTCCCGACCGCTGAGCAGCAGCCGGGGCGGCGATCAGAGCGACCATTGCGATGGTGAAGCGCATCATTGGTTATTCCTTACCTGCGGCCAGCGGAAAAGCCGGCTCGACATGCTGCAGTTCCAGCAGCGCTCGGCCTCCCCTCCCCTTGACGATCTCCCCGACACCTTCGCGTGTGAGCGACGTGGGCAAACCACCGTTGACGGGCCCATTCGTTTATCAGCCGGTCGGCACGGTTTTTCTCTTCTGAACCGGCCTGGAGCTCACCGAAACGGATTCTGCGCCCGCTTTTGCTGAACCAAAGCTCCTCGGTCTCAAGGTGCATCGTCGTCCAACTGCCGCCACGTTCCACGATTCCGATCGCGGTTGGGGCGTTGAGCTCGCCAATGTGCTGGAAAATCGGTGCCGATGCAGGCTCGGCTATATTGTTCGCCCCCAAGCTCCGCAGCAGGAGCGCCCGAAAGTCGGAAAGCCCGACCGGGCCATCCGGCGCCAGTCCAGGCACACTCAAGATCAGCGGAACCTGCGTCTGCTGGCGATTGATGACGTGGCCATGGCCGAGGAAGCCATCGTCAAATAGCGACTCCCCGTGATCCGCCGTCACGACCAGGAGCGTGTGGTCCCACACGCCCTGCTTCTTCAGGCGCCGGATCACCTGGCCGATCAGCCAGTCGTCGTACGCCACAGCGTTCCAATAGGTGCCGGCTACACGCCCGCGGTTGGCCGCGCTGATCTCGGAGCGCGCGAGTGGGGTCCCCTGAAGGAGCTGCGGCACACCGGGATGATGATAAGGAAAATGTGCTTCCTGGAAGTTGAAATAAATGAACGCCGGACGGGCCCAGGCCGCGGGCGTGGCGAAGCTTCGATCGAACTCGCGCAGCAGCTTGCGACCGTCAATCCGAAGTGAACCTTGTGCGGCGAAGCTTAAGGCGCGTTCGGCCTTCAGCACGTCGGCGTCGATGAAGATGTCCGCGTTGGGCTTCATCCCAACCACCGCCGAGATGTCGCCGAAGCTTTCCGGCTGGCCCGAAAAAACGCCGATCCGATAGCCGTTCGCCTTGAGATCCCGAAACAGGGATGGATCACCGACAGCTGGGTCGAGAGCTCCCGAGAAGAGGCTTTTCAGCGAGGCAGTCGTGAATCCAACATGGCTGTAGGCTTCCGCAGCAAGGGAGCCCGACTGAGCGAGCGCGTTCAGAACCGGGGTCACCGGCCGGCCCGCCACGCGCCTGCCGACTGCGTCGGCGCGCGTGCTCTCCAGGACAATGAGGACCAGGTGCTTCGGCTGCTGCGGCAGGCTCGGCGCGGCAAGCGTCGGCGGCCCGCTGCGTAGTTTGAAGTCGCCACCAATGCCATCCTCGTCAATCCCGTTATTGGGAACGTCGAGCGCGAATGGGTGCCGCGCCGCATCAAACGGATGAGCGTCGATTTGAGCGGTGAACAAGCTGTAGCCGTCTCGGTCGGGATCCGTGGCTTGCGAGAACACATTGCCGGCTATTGCGTAGGCATTGAACCGGGTGAGGCCGTAGCGCACGTCGGGCGAGCGGTCCGCGGC
>JADDQD010000134.1:13189-19978 GCA_016781555.1 Pseudomonadota bacterium
GGCCAGCGGAAGCAGCAGAGCGAGCCAGAGCAGCGGCTTCAGCCGATGAGGCCATAGTTTCAGCTCAGCGGGGGCGTAGCGCTTGCATAGGCGCAGACCCGCCCAGTAGGAAACTGCACCCGCTGCCGCGGCGCCCAGGAGTAGGCCGGCTTCATCCGCCACGAAGAGAAGTGCGTCGAACAGGCTGCCGCCGCCCAGGTTGCGAATGAGCTGAAAGCTGAGGGCGTCGCTGAAATAGCTGAGCACGTGGAATTTCACAGCCAGCAGCGCCGCTCCTCCACCGACCGAGATCAGCAGGAAATGGAGCAGGAACAGCGGCGTGTTGCGCCTCCTGCCGTGGAGCGCGCGCAGGCCAAGGAACAGCAGCCCGATCACCAAGCCGTGCGACAGCACCAAACCCGCAGCGAACAGCGCCAATTCACTTGGCCGGTCGATAACCTGCGAGCTTCCAAAGCCGCCACCGAATATCGCGTATTTGCGTTCAACCAACGCCAGCTCGAGCACCAGCGTGGAGAGGAAGGCAGCAGCGATCGGCAGAGCCGCCTTGCTCCGTGACCGGCTCAAAATGGCTTCATCATGGTATCGCGTCGCCATAGGAGCGCGCGTAATCGAGCACCGTTAAGATCTCGTGCGCCCGCGCCTCAACCGGACAGCACGCGTGGAGATTCGCCTCAGCGCCGGCTGAGTGCGCGCAGCAGATATCCCCTCATCATGTCCGTCCGCTCGGGCGAAGCGGGGCCAAGCACGCCGCGGGCATGTTCCGGTAAGTGATCGACGGCGTGCTTTGCGTCATCCCCGAACACATAATGTTCGAACCAGTGCCGCCAGGCTCCCTTTTCGGCGGGCGGCAGGTCGCGCACGCTCATCAAGGCGTGGATCAGTGCCTCGAACGGAGAGCCCCCAGCGTCGTGGCCGGCCCAATAATTCACCAGCACGTTGAACGGGCCCGAGGCGCGCACATTGTGCCACCATAATGGCGGGATGAAGATGGCGTCGCCGGGCTCGAGATCGGCGACCATTGCGTGTTTCAGCGCTTCGGCGAAGCGGGGATAGCGCTCGAGGTCGGGATCTTCGACGTTCACCATGCTGGTGGGCTGCCCCGCCATCGTGGTCTCCAGCGGGCCGACGTATAGGTTCGAGATCTGATCGGGTGGGAACAAGGTGAACCGGCGGCGGCCCGCCACCACGCAGGCGACGTTTCCCGACATGTCGTAGTGGGTCGAGACTTGCGAGGCGTTGCCGATCCATATGCGTGGAACCGCGCCCGCGACCGGCAGCGGCAGCGGATTGGCATCGACCCAGCCGGGCAGATAATCGGCCGCGGCGGCTGCTCCGGCATAAAGTGCGGGTGGAGCGGGATCGTCGATCAGGCGAATGAGCTCGCCGAGGAGGGCAGAGAGCGGCGCCTTTTCGCGACGAAAATTGAAGCCCCGCATGTCGTCGCGGTAGAAGAAGCGCCCGCCAATCTCCGGAGGGCCGACGAACACGTCCACCGGGCGGCCTTGGTCGAAGCGGAGGATATATTCGGCAAGCGCTCTCGGCCCCTCAGCGGCCGCCGCGATGGCAGGCCAGTCGGAGACCACTCCACGCATCAGCACCGGCCGGGCGGAGGTCGCGATCTCCTCGGCAAAGCGATCAGGATCGCCTGGAACGCAATCGACACGAGCGGCTGTGGCGGACATTTTGGCTCTCTGCTGGAATGGCGGCAGCTATGCCAGATGGACCGCGCCGATGAAAGCAGCGCTCGAGAGCTTGCATCCCGTGTCGGGCTCTGGTTTCACGTGCGCCAGGGGAGACTGACAGCTCATGAGGATCCGACCAATCCTCGCTCTTTTTCTGGTGGCGATCGCGGGAGCCGGTAACGCAGCCGACCTGAGGCTGGCATCCCCCGGAGGACGCGTCGAAATCATCGTCGGCACCAGTTCCGAACGACAGCCGACCTTTGCCGTCTCGATGGGCGGGAAACCCATCATCGCCCCTTCCCCGCTTGGGCTGGAGTTGGACCGCGGCGGGCGCCTGTCCTACGGCCTCGAGGTCACGGGCTCCAGTCGGACCTCGGCGGACCGCAACTATACCCTCGTTGCGGGCAAGACGCGGAACGCGCGCGATCACTACAATGAGCTGGTCGTTGACTTCCAGGAGCCGGCGGGCGAAGGAAAGGGCCGCAAGCTCCAGCTGGTCTTTCGCGCCTACGACGACGGAGCAGCCTTCCGTTACCGGGTACCGGTCCAACCGGCCACCGCGGCCGCTTCCATCCTTGGCGAAATGACCCGCTTCGACTTCGCGCGCGATTTTTCCTGCTGGGGGCTGAACCTCGGCAAGTTCCGCACCAGTCACGAAGGCGAGTTCGACCCGGTAAAGGCCTCGATGCTGCGCGATCACAATCTTTTCGACGCGCCCTTCGTCTGCAAGACGGGCGAGGGGCAAACCAGCTTTGCAATCGCCGAAGCCGACCTCGAAAACTATGCCGCCATGTACCTCAGCGGCCGCGGCGACGGCGGCCTTGGCGCACAAGTGAGGCTCTCCCCGCGGATCGACGATCCGAATGTCGCCGTCCGCACCCGCATCGGATCCGATATCGTCTCGCCTTGGCGGGTGGTGATGCTCGGCGACGAGCCAGGGCGGCTTATCGAATCTACTCTCATCACCAACCTCAATCCGGATCCGGCGTTCGACGCTTCGTGGGTGAAGCCCGGCAAGTCCGCCTGGGACTGGTGGAACGGGCCCACACTCGGCGGCAAGCCGTACGTCCCGATGAACAATGCCACCTACAAAAGCTTCATCGACTTCGCCGCGGGAGCGGGGCTCGAATATATGATGATCGACGAAGGCTGGTACGTAGGCGGGGGCGGCGGCGGAACCGTCCGGCCGGGCGTCGACATCACCCGATCTATCCCGGGCCTCGATCTCGCCGAGCTCGTCGAATATGGACAGAAGCGAGGCGTCGGCCTCTGGCTGTGGCTCAACTGGAAGGCGCTCGACCCCCAGATGGACGAGGCGCTCGCGCTCTACCAGCGGCTCGGGATCAAGGGCATCAAGGTCGATTTTATGGACCGCGACGACCAGGAGATGGTCGACTGGTATCACCGCGTGCTCACCCGCGCGGCCGAGCACAAGCTGATGGTGAACTTCCACGGCGCTTACCACCCGACCGGGCTCGTCCGCACCTACCCGCATTACCTGACGCAGGAGGGCGTCATGGGTGCGGAATATAGCAAATGGAGCCGCCGGGTGACTCCCACCCACAACGTCACGCTTCCGTTCACCCGAATGCTGATCGGGCCGATGGACTATACGCCGGGCGGTTTCCGCAACCTTCGGCCCGAAGAATTCAGAATCCAGAACGCCCCGCCCTTTGTCCAGAACACGCGCGGCCAGGCGCTCGCCATGTACGTCGTCTACGAAAGCCCGCTGGCGCTCGTCTCCGACACGCCCGACGCATATCGCGGCCAAGCCGGATTGGACTTTATCAGCCTGGTTCCGGCCACGTGGGACGAAACCCGCGTGATCGCTGGCGACATCGGCCAGTATGTCGCCATTGCCCGCCGCAAGGGGAAGGACTGGTATGTCGGCGCAATGACCAACGAGGCCGGACGAACGATCTCGCTGCCGCTCGATTTTCTCAGCTCCGGCCGCTATGGGGCGACGCTCTGGGCCGATGGCGCCAGCCCGACGGAGCTCAAGATCGACCGTTGGAAGGTGGCAGGTGCCGAACGGCAGCCGGTAACGCTTCAGCTTGCGCCGAGCGGCGGTGCCGCCCTCCACTTCAAGTCGGGCGGCTGATCCCGCGAGAAGAACGACACCGCTCGACCGCCATGATCACTCCCGTTTCAGATCCAGACGATCCGCGCATCGAATTTTATCGCAACGTTCGCGAGCGCGACCTGGTCGGGCGCCAAGGCTTGTTCGTTGCGGAAGGACAAGTCGTTCTTCAAAAGCTGCTGGGTTCCAGCCGCTTCCGGCCGCTCTCGCTGCTGATTGCCGAGCACCGGCTCCAATCGCTCTCCAAGCTCATCGCGGCCGTGCCGGAGGATGTGCCTGTGTTCGCTGCGACGCAGCGCGTTCTTGATGAAATCGCCGGCTTCCCGCTTCACCGCGGCATTCTCGCGATCGGCCGCCGAGTTGAGGCGCCGGACGCCGATAGCCTGATTGACCGCCTGCCTGAGCGCGCGCTGGTGCTCGTCCTGTCCGGGATCGCCAATCATGACAATATGGGCGGCATCTTCCGCAACGCGGCTGCATTCGGAGCCGATGCAATCCTGCTCGACGCCGACTGCTGTGACCCGCTGTACCGGAAGGCGATCCGTGTCTCGGTGGGGGCGGCGCTGCTCGTCCCCTTTGCCAGCATTCCGCGCGAGGATGACACGATAGCGCTGCTCGAGCGGCACGGCTTTGCGGCAATCGCGCTCAGCCCGTCCGGAAGGCAGGACCTGTCCGAGCTGTTACCCCCGCCGCGCGCCGCGGTTTTGCTGGGCGCGGAAGGCCCCGGCCTCGCGCCCGAGCTGCTCGCGCGCACTGAATCCGTCCGCATAAAGATGGCGCCCGGGTTCGACTCGCTCAACGTCGCAACCACCAGCGGCATCGTGCTGCATCACCTCAGGAGCGCCGCCGCCTGAGCGGATGTCGGGCCCTGCGCCGGGTTCCCGTGCGTCAATATTGCTTTCGGTAGCGCAGGTTGACGTTGGACCCACCTGCCGATCCAGCCTGGGAAAGGATGCTGAGGCTCTTCGACAAAGCGACTTCGATTTGCGTCGCGGTGAAGCCACGCGCGTCGGTGATCAGTTCGAGATAAATATCGTCACCGAGGTAGAAGCCGGCGGCAAGCGCGGTGCCGCGGCCAGTCGCCTCGTCGCCGCCGAGAACCCGGAGCCGGGCGGCGCCCGTCGCCGAGCGGAGCTTGCCAAGCGGGTTAAGCCCGCCGCCGCCGCCGCGCAGGGCGTTCAACGACGAGCCGAGCTGAACGAGCTGCAGAGCGGACAGCTCGGTGACGGAGCCACCGAATAGCAGCCGTGCCATGATTTCGTCCTGCGGGAGCGCCGGAGACGAACTGAAGCGGATCTGGGGGGTGAACGCGTTGCCGGTCACGCCCAGGGTGATCGTCACGCCTTTCACATCCCCGCTCGCCGCGATGTTGAGCCGCGGATTGACCGGCTGCGAGCCGGTGAAGGCCACTTCGCCGCGGGTGAGCTCGAAACGCTGGCCCGAGAAGCTGTAGGTGCCGCGGATTGCCTCCGCTTCGCCGACGATCGAAGGCGTTGCCGAGGTGCCGCCGATCCTGAGATCGGTGCGCCATTCCGATTCAAGGCCCATGCCGGAGACGAACACCTGGTTGTCTGCGCGGACCCTCAGGCCGAGCTTCCAGATGCTCGGCGCGCCCGCCTGCTGATTAATCTGATCGGGCCGGAGCAGCGGCTCACCCTTGCGGCGCACGCCTTCAAGCTCCGCAATCTGGGCGGCGCCCTGGCGCACGATCTGGTACCGGACCTCTGGGAGGCGAAGATCGCCGCGCACCAGCGCCCCGCCCGCGCGGCTGTTGGTGATCGCAACATCGCCGGAAACGGACGCGCCGATGGCATCGCCGCGCGCGAGCTGGGCTCGATCGAAGTTGAGGCGGACGTCGATCGGGAAGCCGGAATTGGCCGCAAGACCGACGGTGCCGCGTCCCGTCAGAGTTCCCCTGCCCGCGCGGCCGTTCAGCTGGGTGAGCTCGAACGTAGAGCTGGTGAAGCGGCCCTGGAGCGCGAGGTTGGTGATCCGCGTGCCGTAGGTCTCGTGATCGAAGGTCAGATTGTTGGCGCGCACAATGCCGGCGAGTTGCGGATTTTGCACCCTGCCGCTGAAGTCGGCGGCAACTCCGATCGGGCCGGAAAGCTGTTGATCGGCGATTCCCGTCAAGGACCAGAGGACCTGGGCCGGACCATTATAGCGGATGCCGCCGCCTAGCGGCGAGGCAAGGAGGCGCGTCGTCCAGCTGCCTGCGGCTGGGGAGAGGGGCTGGAGGCGCACCTGCGCCCGGCCGATCACGTTGCCGAGCCTCCGAATGACCGCGGCGGCGGTGCCGCCTTCCGGCCGCAGTGCGCCCGCCAACGCGATGTTTACCGGTTCCGAAACGGTGGCGATGCCGGTGCGCGTGAAGTTCGCAATGTTGAGGCGCGCATCGGCGCGCGGGAAGGCCGCGCCTGCAGGCTGTGCGAAGTCTATGCTTCCGCTCGCGCGTCCGCCGACGCCGAGGCCAGGCGAAAAGGCATTGAGGATCGAAAGATCGAGCCCGTCGATCCGCGACTGAATGGCCACCTCGTTGCCGAACCGGCCTGCGAGCCGCACATTGCCCTGCGGCAGGACGATCGTCGTCGGCGCAAGCTGCCAGTCCGCCCCGACCTTTCTGATGTCGGCCGGCCGGGCCAAGCGGAAGTCGATGCGGTTGATGGCGCCTTGCGCGGCTGCCCGGATATGGTCGGGAGTGAGGGCGATGTTGGAAGCCACGCGGAACGGCACGCCGCTCGTTCCCTGCGCGACAATTTGCGCCTGGCCGCGCCCGCCTTGATAGTTGACCCGCGCACGCGCCGTCTGGACGAGCAGGTCGCCTCGTCTGACGCCCGCAAGCTGTGCATCACCCACGATCGCCGGCGCTCCCGGGTAGAGGATCGCGGTTGCCTGGATGATGCCGCGCTGGATCGAGATCGGCGTGGCCCCAGGAATCTGGGCACCGTTGGCCCGCGCGGAAACGTCGGCCCGTTGGACACGCCCGGCCGCCGCCAGCCGGATGGTTCCGTTGAGGCCCGAGCCGTT
>JADDQD010000290.1 GCA_016781555.1 Pseudomonadota bacterium
CTTTCGCGTGGCGACGCTGAAAACAACGCGCAGCGAAGAAGTCGAATTGCCCCTTCGGACCAAGGAAAGCGGCGGCCGCACGAGGTTCGCAGGGTACGACATCGAAATCGACTCGTCCGGCCTCGATCGATGTCTTTGTGCCGCTTCTTCAACGGAGCAGTCGAAGAGCTGCAACGAGGAGCAGCCGCTCGCGCTGCGGCTGATAAAGACCGGCTCCGAGCCGGTAAGCGCGGCCGCGCACGTCTCCGAGTCGCACCGCCTGAAGGCAGACGCTCCCCTCGACATCCCGCTTGCGGTCCCGCAGGCAGACGGGAAAGGCGGCCTTTACTCCTCCATCTCTTTCCAGCTGAAGACCGAGCAACCAAAAGATTGGCCCACCGTGAAAGGCGCCCGCTGCGTGCCTAATCGGGTCAAAGCTCAAATCGTGGCAAGCCTGAAGGGTATTCGTGTGGAGACGCTGGCCAACCCGAAGGGCGAAAACCTCTAACCCCCGAATTGCCCCCATCAATGAGCTTTGCGCGTGAACTCAGATTCTATGCCCGCTCTCTCTGATCATCCCCTCGAAATCTCGAGGCGTGCATGGGTTCACCCGGTGCTCCGCTATGTGCAGGCGAACGGTCTCAATCACCGCTTCGGCGATCTGATCAGCTAATTCGTTGCGAGCTGCCCTGCGGTCCCGGTCGGTTCGCATAGCCTCCACCTCACGTACCTTTTCGAGCCGCTCACGAAGCGTGGCGGCCAGCTTCGACCTCAATGAGGCAGGAGGCCCGGGCGGTGGGTTGGATGATGGCATGTCGATCGTTCTGTACCACAACCAACAAGTAAGCTGCAGCAATCGAGACATGCTGGCAGCCTTTGCTCACTGCAGCGCTCCAGCGCTTCCCTAAGCTGATCCACCCGCCTGTTATGGCTTTCTGAGCTTAACGACAGCAACGTCACCGCCAAATGAAGGCGTCGATCCGCTAGGATCGGCGACGACAGGAACGCGATCAGCTCAAGGATCAGGGAACCTGAAGCCTTCCCGGCCGAACTTTGGGGTTCGCCAGGAGCTCTTGCGCAAAGTGCTCATCTGCGACGGTAGGCATTCACCTCTGCCTGGCTGACATCGCTCGGGAAGCACTTCGGAGACTCACCGCCTGCGCGGCTATGGGCGCTCCGACCGCCGCAACGACTCCCGTTGCTAGCAGTGTTGTATGGGCAGGGGCAATTGCCTGAGTAGTTGGCAATGGACTGCCTAATGATCTGTTGCTTGATTTGTGAATCGGATTGCCGAGCGTAGGCGGGCTGCACCAAAGCAGCGGCTATAATGGCAGTTAAGAACAACGTCGGCTTCATCTGTTTTTCTCCCCTGCAGCAGCAGAAATCTACGCTTGATCAAGAGAGAGTCGAGCCGAGAAAGAACCAATTCGGACTCACTTTCGGAAGGCCCGTTCCAGTCGTTCCTTGCCGCCGCTAGACTGTTGTTTGCGTATGGAGCCCCAGCTAGGCCGCGAATTCCCGCCATCGTTCGGGTCGGCTGTGGATTAGGTCTCGAAAAGCCGGTTAAGATAGGCAGCTATGCGCACGCCGGCTTGCTGGAGACGCAGCTCGACAGTGGGAAGGTGCTGATACGCGTATTCCCACGATAGCGAGGTTCCGGTGGGATAGAGCCCGTCGCGCAGTTTGGTGCTCTCAACGATCCACACAGCCGGATCGGCTTGCTCTTGTCACCCAGAATCGCGCGGATCCGCGCGCGGGCAAGCCCGCTCAAATTCTGCTCGGCGATCGCGCCGGTCACGTGATGGCCGGTCTGGCCCCAGGAAAAAGCGGGAGAGGCGGGTGCGGCGGCGAGGGGCCGCCAAGAGGAGGGCGTATCGCATGCGGCTATAGAACGTCCTTGTGCATCCCGTGGTACAATAGCGGCCTGCGCGCTAAATGTCTGCGTTCCAGCTCAAGGAACCCGCGGCAAGATCGCTTCTTCCGCTCTGGCCGCTAAGATCGCCCTCGTCCGCCTATTCCAGACATGCCCATTTTCAGTTGGTGGTGCCCGGCGAGCGGCTGAGCTCGTCCACCCGCTTCGCGATGGCTTTCCAGGCTTGTACGCCCGCGACGTCACCAGCGATTGCGAGGCAGCCAATCCTCTCAGCAACGTGAAGCGGAGCGCTGTCCCCGTGCTGGCGGATCACTTCGGCGGCACATGCCCACAGCTCCCAGTCCGAGAGTTTCACCGGCAGACGTGCCGCTTCCAATACCGCTGCCACTTGAGGGCATAGCCCTTCTGAACCATCCGACAGGAAATATCCCCAGTAGCGCCCGAACTGCACCAGGCAGCGATGCGACCATGCGTGGGACCATCTGGGCGACATTGCAGAAGGGGTCCCTTTACAAGGAGGTGTCCGTGCGGTCCCACGCCATGAGCACCGCCGAAGAGGCGCGCCAGATATTCCCGAGCTGCCACGCCGGTGGCGGTGGGGCAGGGATGGTTCTTACCGCACCCAGCATCGAGCATCCGCTCGCCGTTCCAGCGAACCTCACGAGCAGCGATGCCGGAGACGCGGATCTTCTTCCCGTCAGCACAGGTGAAGGTGTCGCCATCCCACACTTGAGCGGGCGTGCAGATGAAGGTCGAGCCGGCTGCCAGGGCTGCCAAATGGAAGAGCATGCCCGACTGCTAGAGCACCGTAGCGTGAGCGCCAACCCTCCCTAACGTGTGAGCAGTGACGCAGGGACTCCATGGATGTTCCTGCAGTGTTTACGTGGAAGCGGCCTGAGTCACTCAGACGGATCAGCGACGTCCGTAGCCACTTACAGCTAAAATGGTGTCTTAACCGGCTGGGGGGTCGGCAATTAAGCGGCTCCGACCCGGCATGGAGCGCCGCCCGTGCTATAACTGCCATTTCCCCTCAGGGCGGAGCGTACCGATTCCGACGCAGACGCACGATTTTTTGTCCGCTAGATGCCTTTCGCAGCCGCTAAGCTATGCTGGATCACCGGACCAGCAGCCAGAAAAGCAATGCGGTGAGACCGAGGCCGATTGGCATCACAACGAGGTTTGGCAGGATGGTCCATTTGAGCCGCTGGACTGCGCGCTGGTAGCCTTTGCGGCTGCGCCACCGCGCGAACTTGGATCGCTTCGACTCTATGATACCGGACGGATCCGTTTGGGCGCTCGCGGGCGGAATGCGAGGGACAGCAGCATGCCAGATCGCGCGGGCCTCGTCTTGAATGCGCTGCTCGAGCTTGGACCCCAATCGCTTGGATAAGATGATGGCAGTAGCCAAGCCAAGGAACCAAAATGGGTGATCGGCCCAAGCGCGAACCCAGCTTCCTGCTAAGTCCGGCAAAATTTGCCCTCCCGCGTTGATGAGCCAGCCGAGCTTGCGCCCGATATCATGCAGAACGGCAATGCTGCCCGACCTCGGGGACAAGCTGCTGGCTTCGATTATTGGCCCAAGCCACGACGGCATCATCAGAAGGGCGAGCGTCAGCAGCAACGTCAAAAAGTAATCGGCACGTCTCCACCAGACGATGTCCCACGCGCTGTCCATTGCGCTTGCGATCGTCTTTCGAACATCGGGCCTGAGCCACACATGGATGTGAGGCTGAAGAAGAGACTGACGCGTGCCTGGGGTAAGAAGAAGGCGCGGAGGGTCGCCGCCGCTGGTCTCCTGAACAGCCGCCTCGGTAAGGCGCCCCGGCGGAACAATTGTAAACCGGCCGGGCAGCACGATTGGTGCATAGCCATCCGTCCCGCTCCAGATTCGGGCGATTACGCTCTCGTGTACGACCGCTTCTTCGATGAGGCCTTTCGCGTTGCCGCGTACGTCCCGAACTTCAGGATCGCGCAGGCTCAACGTCTTGGGATCAATCGGGTCTATCCATGCCTCGATCCTGCGCGGCTGGTACCGATAGTAGCCGCCGGGGCCGGAGCGGCTGTCATGGATTGGCCCAAAGCTATTTGCGAGAGCCTGATAGCGTTTCGTGATTTCATCAAGGGTGCGAAGTCCGCACTGCTCCGCTTCCTCGATCATCCAGAGCAGCGACACGTAGCTCAAGCTCTCATCAGGGTAACCGCCACCGACGTCTGCGTGCATGCCCGCGAACCACACTTGCTGAAGACGCTCCTCACCCAGCCAAGGCGCTCGTTTACCGTCGGCCAGCTTGAGGTCCGCCTTGGCTTCAGCCAACTCGTCCCAAAGCAACGGATGGAATGAGTCTCGCGCGTCATCAAGCGCGAGCGCATGGCGGGCGCGGCGAACTCGCGGGTTCAGCTCGTAATTGGGCATGCTAAGTCGATAGACCCAATTGTCGATCGCGCGCGTAATCTCAGCGATGGGGCCGCCATAAGCCGCAACGGTGTCCCAGACGCCGATAAAGCGGATCACTGGATGGTGATTCTTGGAAGGGTCGTAGTCGTCTCGCGCCTCGACCGACCGCGCCGGTTCGTCAGCTGCCTCGGAACGTTCCTCGGCGAACATTTCGAGGAGTCGTTGCCAAGCTCGGGGCATCCTATTGCGCCGGAACTCGCGGTAAGCGGCCGCCGCTTTGCGCTCGAGATCGTCGTCGCTTTCGTAGGGGATGAGGCCTTGGTCGGCGATGAGCGCGATCACCAGACGCATGGTGAACGCGCCCCGGCTGAAGCCGAAGCCGTACACATGATCACCGGCCTCTTCGATGCCGCTGTCGGGAAGGGGAACAGAAGCCGGATCATAATTCTTGCACGCGTATCGGTAGATCTCGAGGACGTTTCGCCTGAGACCCCAGCCGAAGATCCCTTGCAGGGCCCGCAGCGGGCGAAAAGCCGAGGTACCGACACCATTGTCATAGAAGGCTATCTGGCGCTGTTGGCCGAGCGGAGCGGGTCCAAGGTCAACGGCTTCGTACGTGCGCCAGACGTTCGTCTTGAACAAAGTAGCGCTGCTGTTGCCCGTTCCATCGGAGAAAAGGATGATCGACTTGGCGGGTGCCGTCGCGCCGATCCGGTTGCTGAGGCTTGGCATTGCTCCTCCCGTCGACGGTGACTTCCTCCGTGACATTGCTCTTATTTTCCTGAGGGTAACAGCGCTATTGGGTCCGATTTGGAGTTGCGCTCTACTGCCGCCCTCATCGATCGAGCCTTTCAGGTAGAGTTAGGCAGCCCTACTCTTCGCGATGGGCTAGCTATTTCACTGCTGCGTACCCGTCGCTCGCGCTGCACCAGCGACTGCATCTCACGAAAGACCCGAAGACTGCACCAAAGATAACCCCAGATGAAACCAGCTGCGAAGAAGAAGACGAGTACGCCACCGCTGGCTGCTACGCCGGCTCCTTGCGGGGGACCAAGGCTGCTGCCGATCGACTCTGCCAATCTGCCCACTGCATCTGCCAGTGGTCCAAGCTGAACCAACGTCGCGCCACTATAATTTTCGTGAGCCAGTCAGAAATCTGTTCGAGGTTGGTGTTTGGAACAACCGACGTCTGCGGGATGTCAGCGTCACTGACGGGCTCGGCGGCCCGCACCCGCGGCACACCGAACAGAAACCCAAGCACGGTTCCGGCGAGCCATGCGGCGGTGCCAACGATACTGAGAATGCCGAAGACTCGTAGTTCGCGTTCGGCGAACGCGTAAACGCCGATGGCAATTAAACCCAGGAAATAAGCGCCAAAGGCCAGGACCTCCCAAAAACGAAGATCTTCCTTGAGCGTTGGTGTCACGTAAGAAGCCTCAAGTCGGAACCGACTAGTAGAGTAGACCGATGCGGAAGCCGAAGCGGTTCTCATCGCCAAATGACTTGCGTTCGGTCCCGTCGGCATAGGTAAGACCCACATCGAAGCCCAGCTCACCGACCCACCAGCGGTAGCTGAGGTTCGCCTCGAACCTGTCGATATCCGGCAAAGCCCCTTCGACGACGGCGAGGTAGGTGTAGCGAGCCGATGCGACGATGCCGTCGTCGATGTCGCCGTCCGGGTTGAAGCCGGGGCCGATCTCGATGCCGGCAGTGCCGCCGAGTGCGGCTAGGATGTCGGTTGAGCCGATATCGGCACTGCCACGTGTCAGAACATCGCGTAGCTCGAGCTCGGCCACGAACGTGCAGCGTCCTCGCAGCCCGCTGGTGATGGTGCGGTAGCTATTGAGGTTGCACAGTCCTAGGTTGCCGCGCCCCCCGGTAATCGGAGTGAGGCGGAGGTTGCCGCGTAGGTACCTCGCCTTTGTCACCTCGTCGAATGTCACCCCGATGCGGCCCGTAGTGCGAAAAGAGGCGAGGCGGGTAGTGCCGAGCAGCCCGAGCTCCAGCGCTTCGACATTATCGACATCACTATCGCCGCCGTCCTTGCGCGTCTCCACACGATTGCGTGAGTAATCGGCGTAGAGGAGGGCGTAGCGATCGACATTGCCGAGCGCGTATCCCACGGTTGCATCAACCGTAAAGTTCTCGGTTCGGGTGGTCACGCCATCCAAGTTAGTGACGCGGGTCTCCTCCCAGCCGATCTGAGCTGCGGCGGCAGCCTGCTTCTCTTTGCCCACATCGTCCAGCGCGTCCACCGATCCGCGGACCACCAGCGGCTGGAGTTCCGTGAATCGAGGTATCCGGGGCGCAGAAGCCGGGGCGCAGGTCAGCGTATAGCCGGGCTGGAAGAGCCAGTTCGGAGCTCCTGCGGGGAGCGGCGGGGCTGGTGGTGTGACCTGGATCGCCTCCGCTTCAGACGAGCCGGGGCGAGCGAGCGCCTCCTGTAGCAAGCGTAATGCGGCGCGGTAGCTCGTATTGACCCGAGCCGATGTGCCGGTCTGCACGATCTCCTTCGAGATCTCTGACATCTCGCTCAAGGTTGGTGCCGCTCGCGCTTCGACCACCAGCGCCTCAGCGAGGCGCTCGCGGGTGAGCACCTGACCGGCGTTTCCCTGACACGCGCGAGCGACGGCTCCCGAAACAACTTGCCCGGCAGGAAGAGACTGAGCGTAAGCTGCCGCGGGCAGGAAGATCGTGCTGCACATCAGCAGACACGCACCGCGCGGGCTCACGCTACCTGCTCCGCCGCGTCAGCAATCGCTCCGACGAAATCAATAAGCTCCCTGTTGCGGTACGCCAGGCGGGCCGGCTCGCTTATCGAAATCGAGCTTACGCCTTCGGCGCGGAAATTGAAGGATTTCACCATCCGCTTGGACGCCAAGAGCCAATCATCCTTGCCGATTCCAATGGCTTCAGGAGTCAAGGTGCGCCAGATGTCTCCAAGGCTATCATCAAGATCGAGGATGATTTCCTCGACTGCTTCCTCCGCCCAAGCAAACATTTGGTCTGCATCGCTCACGACTTCCCCCTGTGCCGCTTCGTGGCGAGATGCTCGTCCACCCGGACGGCTAGGTCAACGATAAATGGGTCCAAAATGGCAGGAGCAAACATCTCCGCCCGCAGTGCCGGCGCCCTTAGGGCGGTTCATTGATGCCGGCCTGAAGCTGCGCACGCCTGGGCTCCAAAGGCGGACCTTCCGCTGGCGGCCACAATCATTCGCCGCTTGATGAAGGTGGCAACTGGTGGCCAAAACGTGGAACTGCACTGAGTTGCCCACTCGGCATCGGCTGCGGCCAAATGCCGAGCAGTTAGCCTCTGGATTACCCCAGTTTCCCACACGAGGTGGTTGCTATGTGGTTGCTGAGGCAGAAGTGGCGTTCCCCGAGCATCTGC
>JADDQD010000148.1 GCA_016781555.1 Pseudomonadota bacterium
AACCTCGTTGTTTCCGGTGCTGCAGCGAGCGTCAGGCTGCGCGGGCCCTCAGGTCGGAGGCGTACGGGTGGTGCTTCGCGAGCAGGCTCCAAGCGATACGGGCCAGTTTGGCCGCCAGGGCGACGACCAAGACGTTGGCGTGCAGACGCTTGGATGCCGCTGCGAGCCAGTCTCCAAACCCGTGGTGCGGCTAAGTTCGGCGCCGCAGCAACACGGCTCGCGCGCCTTGGATGAACAAGGTCCGCAGATAGCGGTTGCCGCGTTTCGTGATCCCTCCTAGGATCGTTCGGTCTCCGGTCGAGAGCTGCTTGGGCACCAGGCCGAGCCAGGCGGCGAAGTCCCGTTGAACCGGGCCCAAGACCAAAAAGGTCGCTATGCAGAGTTTCAGTTGCGCTTGGAGCTCTTGCGGCGCGAACATTCCTGACCTCATAACAAACTCCCGCACTTGAGATCAGAAGCTCGTCCGGCTCGTCAGCAAGAGGAACACCATCACCAGCACGATCAGGCCCACCACGCCGCTTGGGCCATAGCCCCAGCCGCGGCTATACGGCCAAGCCGGAACCACTCCGATC
Source organism: Pseudomonadota bacterium (assembly GCA_016781555.1). Classification (GTDB taxonomy): domain Bacteria; phylum Pseudomonadota; class Alphaproteobacteria; order Sphingomonadales; family Sphingomonadaceae; genus Allosphingosinicella. The sequence goes on from JADDQD010000148.1 coordinate 573, forward strand.
AGGATCAGGACGAGCACGATAAGAAGAACTGTGCCAATGCTCATTACGTCTCACAAACAGTCACGGTCCAGCAGGAGCTCCCCTCGGTGATCAGTTGCGTTCCAGAGCTTGGCTGTTACGCCATGTGAGGTGGGCCCCTCAAGCCGCTCCTCTCTTTATTCTATCAAGGCTGACGTATCCTTCAATGGGTGCCTCCGTCATGGGGCCTCGGTGCCACTTGTCCCCCTACTCGCGCTAAGGTCAGCTACTCGGCGCTAGCCGGTAGAGCACAATAAGCCCGCCAGCAAAAACCGCGATGGCCGCCAGCGAGTCGTAGCCCATGCGGAGCACAGTTTTATTCTCGCGCTCCAGCAGGCCCAGCATGAAGATGCCTGTCAGAGCAACGGCGACAAGAGCGGCCACCGCCTCGAAGGGTCCTGCTTCGCGCAGCACCGGCCCTCCCCGATAGGTGAGATCGGCGACGAAGATCAGGGCAATGTTGAAGAGGTTCGTGCCGAAGATATCGCCGACCGCCATCTCATACCGTTTGCGTTTGAGTGCAGCCACAATCGACGAGAGCTCCGGCAGCGAGGTGGCGAAGCCGACCAGGACCAGTCCGACCAAGCTTGCACCGAGGCCGGATTGCTGCGCAATCGTATCGCCTGCTCGTGAGAGCACGAAGCCCGCGAGTAAGATGACGAGTCCTGTCACCGCCGTTTTGATCACGAGAAGGCGTAGCGGCTCGAGCGGCTCCTTTGCACCTTCCTCATCCTCCGCACCAGAGGGATTGACAACAGTCCATACATGGCGGCGCTCGTAGCCGGACGAGAGCCAGATTGCACCGATACACATCACGAGGAGGACAGTCGATCCGACTCCAACGCCAAGGATAGCGATGTCGCCCGCGCTGATCGTCGCTGAGACAGCGGCGAGCAAGATCATGCCGAGGGTGCCCTGCAGGAGGGTTGCCGGCTTAGCGACAATGGCCGTGAGTGCATCACGGCCAAGCACTGCGTCCGCAAGAGCGAGAAGGACGACATTGATCGACGCGCTGCCGAGCAGATTGTTGAGCGCGAGCGGTGCGCTGCCTGTGTAGGAGGAGGTCACCACGGTTGCGGCCTCGGGCAACGATGTAATCCCGCCGAGTAGCAGCATCCCTGTAAAGGCATGGCCGATGCCGGACTGCTCTGCAATCCCGTCGACGTATGCAGCCAGCCGCGTCCCGCCGCGCCAGACAACGGTGGCGCTTCCGGCAAAGGCGGCAAGGCTCATCCAGATCGGCCAATCACTGAAAGGGAGCATGCCTAAGACCAGCCATCTGGAAGGTTGCGCTCACGCCGAGCGGCGCCCATCACCCCAAGCGTCACCTTTTGGGCCTCCCGACGAGCCCGAGCCCTTCGCCTAGAGCACGTATCGATCCCATCCGCCGTAGTGCTCCTGACTTCGTCTTCCGCGTGGCAGGCTCAGGACGGCCAGGGTGAGGCCTGCAATCAGGTTGGAGATCAAAGCAAGCGTGTTGCCGCCGTCCAGCAGGAAGGGTGAGGCTGCAACCCACAACCCAAGGGGCACATTCAGAAGGCGGACAGGCCGCGCAACCTCTGCCCAGGCCGTAACCGCAAGGACGATGACAAGGCAGCCCACGATGTGATCGCTGAAGTAAAGCGGCGCCTCGATGCCAAAGACAAGGCGCGTGCAGAGTAGATAAACGCCGATGAGCGTGCCGGCAATAAGCGTCCGGGGGTAGGTCACGCCGCCGCCGAGAAACTCCCGAACAACTTGCCTGACCGGCATAGCGAGACCCTGCACCGGATCGCGCTCTTCGGACAGAGCCGGACCGCCAAAGACGAGAGTGCGCCAGAAGGAGCGACCCGCACGTTTGCTCCGCCACAGGTACTGCGCCGTCGCCAGCACTTCGTCCACGGAATAAGGGATCAGGATCACGGTGATCGCCGCTTGGACGAGGCAGAGCGTGCAGAGCGCCCCGATCACCGTTGGCTGGATGATGATGAAATAGACACTGACGGCCCCAAGGGGCACGATCAGGAGCCCGAACAGGAGAACCAGCCAGGGCATCGTGCGCCAGCGACGTTGGTCACCGGCGGCGCCGGTCAAAACATCGAGAATGTAGGCGACCGCACCAAAGCCGGCATCCGCAATGGGAAACGCCTTGGAGACGCTCGATGTCACCACCGCCTCGGAGCCGTTCCGTCCGCCTCCATTGCCCGAGAAAAATGGATCCCATAGGCTATCGATGTGCCCAAGTTGGAAGCTGGCAAGATAGCGCGAGATAAAAAGGCCGACAAAGGCCAGCGCTACGATGGGCACCCGTTGTACGTAAGATGAAGGTGAGTAGGACCAGCCGAGGGGCACATCCGCAGGCGAGGTGAGCGCCTCTCGGCTGATGCCCGGCTGCAGAGGCACCATAACCGCAAATGTGATGATGAGCGTACCGATCAAAGTGTCGGCAGCATAGGCCGCCGCGCTCGTGGTCCAGAATATAAGCGGCGCAAAGAGGAGCCACACTCCGACCAAGGCAATCGCCCATTGCGCCCAGGACCGCGGGCGCGTGAGAGCGAGGCAGGACAGGATAATCACGGCGAAGCCGCTCGCCAACTCGCTCCAGCCGAGCCACGCATTGCGTACCTCGGGCGCAGGGAGCTCGCGTCCTGCAGCAGGCGGTGGCGGAATGGGACCAACAGGGTCGAAGAGGCCGTATGCCAACGGGCTTGCGATCAACCAGAGCCCTAGCGCGATATTGACCAGGTGCGCCCACAGCGTGGCGCTATGTTCACGCTCGAGGACACCCTCGAGCGCCCGCAGCGACGGATCATTGGGTGAGGGCAGTCGCTCGACAACCTCTTGCAGCTCCGTGTCAGCCGCAGCGACGAGAGCCGGATTGAGCTTGTTGTCCTCATACCAATCCGTCGGATCGTCTTTCAACGCCTCGATCATGGCGGGCAGCGTCGCCAGAAGCGAGCGGCGCGGCCCCCACTCCACGAGAGTACGGGCACGGCTTGTGTCGAGCTCGTAGTGATCATCGGCAATCTCGACCATCCACGGCCGGACAAAGGGGTCATGCGCCAGCACCTCGTCCTGAACCCAGGCGCCGGCCTGCACGAGGGGCTTTGGCAAGGACAACACAGGCCATGGCTCGCCGTGGACGAGTTCGCCGATGCGCTTTTGTAGCGTCTCATAGCTTGGCGCCTCGGCCTCGCCGAGAAGAAGAGTGACCTCAGAGGGTAGCTCGCCGCGCCGGTCCACCACGCGCTCGACCGCATCAACCAAGTCGTCGAGGTGCAGGTAAGGCTGGCCGTGCAAGGGGTCGCCCGCAAAGAGATAACTCGTTGGCTGGCGCTCATAGATGCGGGCAATCTGCTGGGCGAGGAAGGTAGCACGGCAGCGCTCATCGTAGACGCCAGCTGGGCGCAGGATCACGGCAGGGATCGGGCCACGTTCAGCTCGGATGAGGTGTTCCGTCTCGACCTTTGACTGCGGGTAGGGCCATTTGGGCTCAAGCGGCCAGTCCTCATTGATGGGCCGTCCCGGCTCTGTCGGGGCATGAACAAGCATCGTGCTCGCGAAGACAAACTGCCCAACCTTAGCAAAGCTCTGTTGCAGGGCCTGCAGGAGACGGCGCGTGCCTTCGACCGTGACGGTTTGATACTTGGGATTGGGCTCACCAGAGAGGTCGTAGTAAGCCGCGAGATGGATCACGGAGGCGAGTTGAGGGCCATATCGCTCACGAACTTTGGCCAGGGCACCTTGGACGTTCTCATCCGAGGTCAGATCGACCGGGATCGTTTCGACACCAGGAAGTGGTTGCCTGGGCTTGGCGGTATCGAGGCCGACCACCTGGTACCGGCGCGCTAAACGCGAGGCGATGGCGCTTCCGAGAAAACCGCTCGATCCGGTGATCAGAACGACAGGGTTTGACGCCATCAATATCCCCTCTGCAGTTGAGCGCCGGCCGGCCACGGTCATCGAGGGCAAAATACTGAGCTTCGCGCCCGGTGAAGTATGGCCGAACGCGCTCAGCTATCCGGCATTGTGGTCGTCGCGCGCGCACACCCGTTCCAGATAGGCTGCAAGATCATAGGTTCCGAGGAGTTCCCCCGGTCGGACAGTCTGGCCCGGCTCGATCGTTATGGGCTGCCCAGCCGCGACCGTCAGAATGCTGGCCTTGGTGCAGGTCCAAGATCCATCCGAATTGCGGCGAAACGAGTTGCAAAGGTCCGGTGTCATGACCTCCCTTCCACTCCTACTTGAACCAAGCTCCCTCGCTATTCTACACCTCATCACGTCCGTGGACCTGAGCGGGCGGCGCCGTGGCTTCCACAGCCGTGAAGGTCTCGATAATGCGATAGCTATGCTCGGCCCCGGCAGGAACAAGCCAGGAATCGCCCGGATCGAGCTTAATCGTTTGCCCTTCAAGGATCAGCTCCGCCCGACCCGAGATCACGTACCCGACGGTCTCGTAATCCCGCGCGCTGGCCTCCTTGGCCTCCGCTGCCTCCTCGTCCTGCCACAGTCGCATCGAAACGCGCTTGCCTGAGGCTAAATACACCTGACCCATCTCGCCTTTCGGCGAAAACTGGCTGCTAACCTTCTTGATCGTCGTGTCTGTCATGGGACGTCACCTCAGAAGAGAGACCCTCCAGTTGTAAAGCGGCAGCATGGGCTCGCCCGCCTACAGCTCACTGCCTGGCGAGACACCAAGCTCCGCGAGCTTGGCATGAATGGCCCCGATACTCCGGCACAGCTTCAGGCTCATTACCGGGGCTGGAACGTGCTCGCGAGCAAGTTCGAGAAGCTGCTGCACCGCCTCAAAGGTCCAGGGTCGGTCATGCGTCGTGTCAAAGAGGGTCATTGGTGCTCTCCTGTTCGCTCCTGGTAAGCCCATCTTCCGCTCAGATCGTGGCAATGGCTTGGCACAGCTGATGGACCAACCCGGCAGGTGGCCGAACTCCGTCCATCTTGTTTGGGCTCTTCGCTTGTGCTCAATGTGATATGGTGCTCGTGTCAACTGGGTCCTGCTTGTGGTGACTGCCATGAGAACCATTCTCGTTCCTGTTGAGACTCACGCCTTCCTACGATCGGCCCTCAGTACCGCTCTGCGTCTGGGTCGCAGTTTAGGGGGCTACGTCGAAGGGTTCGCCCTCGGACCTGAAATTCCCGATGTGTATGCGGTCGACGTGCCGGTCGTCGTTCTGCCTATCCTGGACCAACCCGCGCGGCGGGAGATGGCGGCCGGTGCCCGCCAGCAGTTCGAGACCTTCATGCATGAGCACCGCGTGCCGGAGCGCTTTGGCGAGCCTAGTGGCCTCTCCTTCGGCTGGCATAGCGATGCCCTGCAGGGGGACACCTATGCCGGTGATTACGGCCGCGCCTTCGATGTCATCGTTGTGGGCCGGCCCACCTCAGGAGACCATAGCCCGCGGCTGGCAACCCTGGAGGAGGCGCTCTTCAACAGCGGCCGGCCAGTTATTGTCGCTCCACCCCTCCCGCCCTCGTCCTTAGGGCACTCTGTGGTGATCGCCTGGAATGGCAGCACGGAAACAGCTCGAGCGATCTCCTTTGCCATGCCGCTTCTGCTCATGGCCGAGAAGGTTACGGTCCTAACGATCAAAAGCGGCACAGTGCCTGGCCCGACAGGCGAGCAGATTGCTCGCACGCTCCGGATCAACGGCGTTCCGGCCCATGCTCTGGATGAGGAGGACGAGGGCCGATCAGTGGGCGAGGCTATTCTCCTGAATGCGCAGGAGATCGGGGCTGATCTCCTGGTGAAAGGAGCCTACACTCATAGCCGGCTGCGGCAGATGATCTTTGGAGGTCCCACACGCTACCTCCTTGAGCACTCCACGTTACCTATGCTCATGGCGCACTGATCAACCATAGGTAGCATGTTGCCGCGTATCGGTCGGCGGCTTCAAGATGCGCCAAGGAATAGCGGCCCATGGATATTGGCCATCCTGCAACGCACACTCCTCAGAGCCCTTCCGGAAAGAAGTTGAGTCATTGGAGTCGGTTGTGATTCCCTGCCTGGCACCTGATTTGGAGCGAGGTGCCGCATGTGGAAGCCGGAGCATCGCAGGGCAGCGGATCGGCGGGGGCTGCGCTACGACAGTGACCTGACCGATGCCGAGTGGGCAGTGGTTGAGCCGCTGATCCGCCCGGCCAAACGCGGTGGACGACCTCGGACCGTGAATGTGCGCGAGGTGCTCAACGCCGTCTTCTACGTGCTCTGGACAGGGTGTCAGTGGAAGGCGCTGCCAAAAGACCTGCCGCCGCGCAGCACGGTCTGGGAGTACCTCGACCTGTGGGAGTGGGACGGCACGCTCACCCGCATCCACCACGCCCTCTATGTTGAGGCACGGGAGCAGGCAGGGCGGGAGGGGAGCCCGACGACAGCCATCATCGACAGCCAAACCGCCAAGGGAGCCCTCAAAGGGGGGCTTCGCTCGACCCGTCCGGGTATGATGCCGGCAAGAAGGTCACAGGCCGCAAGCGCCACATCCTGACCGACACGCTCGGGCTGCTCCTGGCCGTCACTGTTCACCCTGCCAGCGTGCAGGACCGGGATGGAGCCGAGGCGTTGCTGCGGGAGGCGCGCCGGACCTTCCCCTTCATCGAGCGTATCATCGGTGATGCAGGCTATCAGGGCCGCAAGATGGAAGCCGCTGTGATCACCACCGCTTTGTCGTGCTGCCAAAGCGTTGGATCGTACTCCCCCGTACAATGTTGCCCGGTTCAGTTTCGAGTGGTCAGCCGTAGTCGCTCGCGAGCATCTGACCGGCTCCTTCCGGAACGCAGATCCTTCGGCTTGGTTGAGCCAGCATCCCCCATCCGGTGGTAAGACCGGCACCGGCGGAGGTGCCCATGGTGTCAGCAGGCACTTTGGAATGAGAATTTGCTGTTTCGAACGGATTTGGACACGAAATGTGAGAACGTGAGCTGGTCGCGTTCTCGTTTATGCTGTCAATATGAGACGGCGCGATCGGACGCGGGTTGCGGTCAAAAGCTCCACAATGGACGGTATTCCAGCCACTTAGCGACACAGCCATGTACGGGGTTGACCATGGGGTGCTCACGCAACACCCCTGAAGCGCAGCCAATGTTGGGCGGTGCTTGTCTCAAAAGAAATGTCCGAAGCCGGTCGGATTCTCAATTTTAATGCATATTC
>JADDQD010000198.1:0-542 GCA_016781555.1 Pseudomonadota bacterium
GTCGGGGAACTGCCCGGCAAGCGCTTCGACGGCGGGGCTGGCGCGGGTGAGGATCGGCTTTCGCGCGCTCAACACCTGGAACATCTTATTGGGGATAACTCGGCTTGCCTTGTCGGAGGCGCCAAAAATGCCGAGGCAGAGATCCGCGCGCCCGATCAGCGCCGGCAGCGCCTCGTAATCGACCCAAGGCAGCCAGCTGACATTGGACATGGCGCCGTCCTCCAAGACGGCGCGGAGCAACGGCTCCTCCTGCCCGCGCCCAACCAGCAGCCAATGGAACGGCTCGTCGGCGGTCAATCGCGCCGCTTGCAGGATGGTCCCCAGACCGTGCAGCGGGATCAGCTGGCCGTAGAACAGCACCAGCGGCTTTCCGGGCGGGACCGGCAGCGGCGGAACCGGTCCCGCCGGCGCTCGAAACAGCGGCTCGGCGCCCACCAGCACCGTCACGAGCCGGCTTCGCTCGATGCCGAATTCGGCGGCGAAGAAGTCGCCATGCTGGTCGGTATCGACCAATATGATGTCGGCGAGCTTGAGGCCGATCC
>JADDQD010000198.1:604-7733 GCA_016781555.1 Pseudomonadota bacterium
ACGATCGTGTCATGCAGCGGCAGAAAGGCGTCCAGGATGATCCTGTGGCCGCGCAGCCGCGCAGGGATTGCGGCGAAGAAGATGTCGGGAATGCCCGGATAAGGCAGCAGCACCGCGCCGCCGCTCGGCGCACGCAGCAGCTTCAGGATTGCCGCAGGATAGGCGCGCAGCAAGGTCAGCGCCCCTTTCAGCAACCGGCCCCTCCCGGCTACGGATTTGTCCTCCACGCCGCGCCACGCCGCAATGTTGATCTCGGCCGCGAGCGCGCCCGCCCGCCGCAGCGCATCGAGGAGCAGCCGCACGCGCGGCTTGCTCTCGTCATAGCCGCCCCAGGCGATCACATGGGCTGTGCGCATGCCGCCTTGTTGGCCGAACGGCTCGGCCCCGTCCATGGTGGATTGCGCCGGAGGGCAGGGTTACTTGAGTCCCGAGTGGGGGAATCAACACCCCTAAGTCATTCAAAAGCGATGGTGCTGCCGGTGAGGATTGAACTCACGACCTCAGCCTTACCAAGGATGCGCTCTACCACTGAGCTACGGCAGCATCGCTGTGTCGAGGGACGCGGCGCTATGGCCGCTTGCCGGATGCAATGTCAAGGCGGGTTGCGCCGAGCGCCTCGAAGGCAGTAGCTGGTGCCTATGCCAAAGGCCGACAGGGAGCGCGACCAACGACTGGCCGAAGCGCTTCGCGAGAATCTTCGGCGCCGCAAGGCGCAGGCGCGGGGCGAGCCGGCAGGCGCAGGCGGCCGGCCACATTCGGCGACCGACGGCGAGCAGGAAGACGGGGGCGGCTCAGTCTAAAGCGGATATATTCGGGATCGACCCACTAAGTCGTTTGCGAGCGTAGCGAAGGAATCCAGCCTCCGGCGCTGAAATTCAGTTCTGCAGCGGCCGGCATTGCTGCTTGAGCCAGCCGAGCACCTCGCCTTCGAGCAATGGGCCGATCACCTCCAACACCTTCGCGTGATAGGCGTCCAGCCACTGCCGCTCTTCAGGGGAGAGCAGGCCGGCTTCGACGAGGCTTCGGTCGATCGGCGCAAAGGTGAGCGTCTCAAAGCCGAGCATCTTCTTTTCGGCACCGCCGATTTCGACCGGCCTCACCAGGACCAGGTTCTCGATCCGGATGCCGTATTCGCCGGTCTTGTAATAGCCGGGCTCATTAGAAAGGATCATGCCGGCACGGAGCGGCTCATCGCCTCCGGCCTGACTGCTTCCCGCCGGTGCGATCCGCTGTGGGCCTTCATGGACCGACAGGTAACTCCCAACCCCGTGGCCGGTCCCATGAGCGTAATCGAGACCGGCTCGCCAGAGGAACTGACGGGCGAGGGTGTCGAGCTGGCTTCCCCGCGTGCCATCGGGAAAGAGCGCGCGATCAACGGCGATATGGCCCTTCAGCACTCGCGTGAAACGGTCCCGCATCTCGGCCGTGGGTTGGCCTACCGCGACGGTGCGGGTGACGTCGGTGGTTCCATCCGGATATTGCCCGCCCGAATCGACCAGATAAAGCGAGTTCATCTCGATCGGCCGGTTGGTCGCTTCCGTTACACGATAATGGACAATCGCCCCGTTCGGCCCCGCGCCCGAAATGGTGTCGAAGCTCGTGTCGCGAAGGTCGCCACCGGCCTGGCGGAAGGCCTGCAGCTTCGCCGCGGCACTGAGCTCGTCCACACTGCCTTTCGGCGCCTCGAGGGACAGCCAGTGGAGGAAGCGAACCAGCGCGGCGCCGTCGCGGGCCTGCGCCGCTTTGTGGCCGCATATTTCCGCCGCGTTCTTGATCGCTTTTGGGAGAACGGATGGGTCGCGCTTCCGCACGACGTTGGCGCCGGCGGCTTCCAGCGCCTCGAAGATCGCAGCCACCGCCCGCTCCGGATCGGCAACGACCGTCTTGCCATTGAATGAGCCAAGGAACGGCTCGAATGCGGCGCGGTCGTGAAGACGTACGCCGTTGCCGAGATGCTGGCGGACATCCTCCCCCACCTTTTCGGGCGCAACGAAGAGGTCGGCGGTGCCGTCCTGATGGATGAGCGCGAACGACAGCGCGACAGGCGTGTGCTCGACGTCCTGTCCGCGTACGTTGAAGGTCCACGCGATCGAATCGAGCGCAGAGAGCACGGCCGCGTCGGCCTTTTGCTCCTTCAGCCAGTCTGCCATCTCCTGCCGTTTGGCGGCGGAGGACTTGCCGGCATGGTTGTCGTGCTGGACGAGCAACCGCGCCTTCGACGGCTGGGGGCGATCGGACCAGATCGCGTCGATCGGGTTGCGCGGCACTGGAACGAGTTCGGCCTCCTTTTCGCCGAGCGCCTGGCGCGCCTTCGTCACCCACTCTTTGGTGTGGAGCCAAGGGTCGTAGCCGATGCGCGCGCCTTCGGCGGCGTGCTGCTTCAGCCATTCTGCGGCACTGGTTTCAGGCACCGACTGATAGGCCCAGTGTCGGCCGTCGACCTGCTCGCGCACCTGCAGCGTGTAGCGGCCGTCGGTGAAGATCGCAGCCTCTTCTGGAAGAACCACAGCGGACCCGGCCGAGCCTTGAAAGCCGGTAAGCCACGCCAGACGCTGTGCGTAGCTTCCGACATATTCGCTCATATGTTCGTCCGTCAGCGGCACGACGAAGCCGTCCAGCCGGTCCGCCTTCAACTGCTCGCGAAGGGCGGAAAGGCGATCTTCGTAGGTCGACATGGCAAAATTCCCGAACGTGGCTATGTGGGCCCCCGAATAGACCAGCAGCGCCCCAGCCGAAAGAGACGATGACCCTTAACCCTCCCACAGCCCAGCAGCGCCCCTACAGCTACGAACGCCACGGCTACGCCATCGATGATCCTTATCATTGGCTGCGGGACCCCGGATATCCAACGGTCGAAGACGAGGAGGTTCTGGGATACCTCAAGGCGGAGAACGCCTATTTCGAAGCAATGATGGCGCCGCACCAGCCGCTCGTCGAGGAGCTGTTCGCGGAAATGAAGGGGCGGATGAAGGAGGACGACCGCTCCGTTCCTGTGAGGGACGGGGACTGGGTCTATTGGTGGGCTTTCGAGGCAGGCGCCCAATATCGCAGGTGGTTTCGGAGGCTGGCAGCGGGCGGTGAGGACATGCTCATCTTCAGCGAACCCGCCGAAGCGGAGGGCAAGCAATATTTTCGGCTGGGAGCGATCGCGACCAGCCCCGACGGCCGCTACGCCGCGACCATGGTGGACGACGACGGCTCCGAGCGGTTCAAGCTCAGGATCCGTGATCTGACGAGCGGCGAGGATATCGAGACCGTCACCGAGGTGGGTATTGGCAGCCCCGTCTGGACTGCGGACTCGCGCGGGATCGTCTTCACGGAAGTGAACGAGCATTGGCGAAGCTACCGCGCTCGGCTTCACTGGCTTGGACATGACGCGGGCGAAGCCGTAACTTTGTATGAGGAAACGGAGGACAAGGGCTTTTCGGTCGGGATCGGCAAGTCGCAGGACCGGAGCCTCATTCTTGTCGGCACTGGCGACAACAGCTCCAGCGAAGTGCGCTTCGTGACGGCCCATGATCCCGGCGCGGAGCCGACGCTGGTGGCCGCCCGTCAGCCGAACCGGATCTATTCGGTCGATGCGGCGCATGGGAAGCTGTGGATCCTCGCCAACGACGAGCACATCAACTTTCGCATTGCGCAGGCGGACCCCGCCACGCCCGGTGAGTGGAACACGCTTATCGGGGGAAGCGACGAGGTCTATCTCCGGGGAGTTGCCGCGTTTCGCGACCACCTCGTCATCGAGGAACGGCTGAACGGCCTCGACCAGATCCGCCTTCGCTCTTATTCCGGCGAGGAGCGGCGCATCCGCTTTCCCGAGGCAAGCTACACCGCTTCGCTCGGCTCCAATCCCGAGTTCGCGCCCGCGGCTTACCGGCTTTCCTACAGCTCGATGGTTACGCCAGGCACGGTCTACGACTATCACACGCCCGACGACCGGCTCGAAGTGCTGAAGGTCCAGGAGATACCGTCCGGATACGACGCTTCGCAATATGAGACGGAGCGGCTGATGCTGCCGACGCGGGACGGCAAACGCGTGCCAGTCTCGGTTGTCTACAAGAAGGGCTTCAAGAAAGACGGCACTGGTAAGCTCTACCTCTACGCCTACGGAGCCTATGGCTACGCCATCCCGCCAAGCTTCTCGACGGCGCGCCTCAGCCTCCTCGACCGCGGCTTTGCCTGTGCGATCGCGCACATTCGCGGTGGCGATGATCTCGGCTACGGCTGGTTCCTCGACGGCAAGCTCGAGAAGCGCACCAACACCTTCAACGATTTCGTCGATGCGGCCAAAGGCATGATTTCTGAAGGCTTCGCGGCGCCAGGGAGGATTGCCATTCAGGGCGGCTCGGCGGGCGGCGAGCTGATGGGCGCGGTCGCGAATTCGGATCCCGAGCTTTGGGGCGCGGTCGTTGCAGACGTGCCGTTCGTGGATGTGCTGAGCACGATGCTCGACGACACGCTGCCGCTCACTCCGGGCGAGTGGCCGGAATGGGGCAATCCGATCACGGACAAATCGGCGTTCGAGCTGATCCGAAGCTATTCGCCCTACGATAATGTGAAGGCGCAGGCCTATCCGCCGATGCTGATCACCGGCGGCCTCAACGACCCGCGCGTGACCTATTGGGAACCAGCAAAATGGGCTGCAAAGCTCCGCGCCACCAAGACCGACAAGAACCTGCTTCTGCTCAAGATAAACATGGGCGCAGGACATGGCGGCAAATCCGGCCGCTGGGACAGCTTGCGGGAGGTAGCGGAGGCTTACGCCTTCATCATCGTCAATATCCCTGAGGCTGCGTGAAACGCGCGACTCTCTACTTGCTCCTGATGCTTGCCGGATGCGCCAGTCCTCGCACCGTGCAGGAGCCACACGCCGGAGCAGCAAAGCCGGCCGGGGTTCTCGTGAACGTGCTGCGCAAGGGGGAAGGCTGGACCGCTGATTTCCGCTTCGACCGCGCCGCTCCAGCTTGGGTGTTCGTTCGCTCGCCGATCACGCCGGATGGCGGCTCGTGGCGACCCCAGAGCTGGACCATAGAAACGCCGGGCGTGCGGCTGGAGCGGCGGGGCCGCTATGACCTGTTGGTCGCTGCGGACGGCGGGCCGATGCCCCGAAGGGTCCGCATCCGGTTCAGGCCCTATGGAGGGACCGTGGCGACGAGCTACGATCCTGCTCTTATCTTCAGCGACGGGTCCGTGGCCCTCTTCAGCGAGCAGTTCGACGCATTCCCTCTCTCCTCCGCCGATGCTGCGGGGGCGCTACCCGCCGACCTCAACCGAGCGGGGGTGCCCGACAGCCGCACTCGTGTGCGCTTCCGGGAAGCGGGCGGAGCAGTGCTCCATGCCGGCCGCCGCGTCGGTTCCGTCACGGTCGACGACGATAGCGGCAGCTATGTCTTGTTCGGACCAGCCAAACCCATCGTTAGCGATGCAATGGCGGCGGTGATCGACCCGCAATTGCCGGCGTGGATTCGCGCGACGCTTCAACGCTCGGTGCCGGAGATGCTCGGCCGCTACGCAGCGGTGCTCGGGCCGCCGCCAGGCCCAAAGCCGACGGTGATGGTGAGCTGGGCGGGACCGACTAAGGGAACTGCCAGCATGAGCGGCAGCGTGCTGCCAGGTTTTATCGCGATGAGGTACGAAGGAGAAGGCATCCAGACGGAAAGTCCCAGGGGTCGGGAGTTCGGACTTTGGTTCATTGCCCACGAAGCGGCTCACTTCTGGCTTGGCCAGGCGGTCCGCTATGGCTCTCCCTACGAATCGTGGATCACAGAGGGAGGTGCCGACCTGCTGGCGGTCCGGATGGTGCCGCAAGTTCATGCTGGCTACGATGTCCGGTCGAAGCTGCAGACGGAGCTTGACGACTGCGTGAAGCTCAGCGCCGGCCGCGGCATTGCTAAAGCGATCGAGCGGAACGAACTTCGCGCGCATTATGCCTGCGGTGTGGTGTTCGCCCTGGTCGCAGAGGCAGCATCGGGCGGGTCGTTCAGTAAGTTCGTGCAGCGCCTAATCAGCGAAAAAGGCACTGACGGGGAAGTCACGCGCGCGGAATGGCTGGCGCTGCTTGATGAAAGTTCAAAGGATCCATCGATCAGCCGCGATATTGGGCGATTGCTTGATCACGGCGCCACGGATCCAAAGGCCGCGATCCTCTCCCTCTTCGCCCGCGCCAGTGTTCGCCACAGCGTCTCACCCGAAGGGGCTTTGAGAATGCTGTGACAGCGTTTAACATGGGTGTCGAGCCGCTCGGTCGATGAAGCGATTGATCTTTGCCCTACTCCTGACGCTCAGCGCCTGCGCCAGCTCCAGGAGCGCGCAGCGGCCATCAGCCGAAGCCGGCCGGCCCGTCGTCGCGAAGGTCATTGTGGTTCGGAAGGGCGACCGGTGGACCGCCGATTTCCGCTTCGCCCGCGCATCGCCCGTTTGGGCGTTTACGCGATCGCCGCTGACCCGGGCGGGCCAAATGCCTTGGCGGCCGCAGAGCTGGACTGTGGAGACTCCAGGCGTGCGTCTCGAGCGGCGCGGCCGCTATGATGTGTTCGCCGGCGAGAATGGCCGGGCCGTTCCCGAGCGCGTGCGGATCCGGTTCGCTCCTTTCGCCCGCGACGTGATCGCCTCCTATGACCCGGCTCTGATTTTCACCGATGGCTCGTTCGCGCTGTACAGTAAGCAGTTCGACGCCTTTCCCGTTCCTTCTCTGAAGGAGGCGGAGCGGCTGCCGCTCGATCTCAATGGTTCGAACGTCGCTCGCGTCACTACCAAGGCGACCTTCCGGGACGCGGCGGGACCTGTGCTCCACCGGGGCCGGCGTGTACCCTCCGTCACGCTCAGCGGCGAGGCACCTACGTGCTGTTCGGTCCCGCCGAGCCGATTGTGACGGAGGCGATGGCGGCGATCATTGACCCGCAGCTGCCCCCTTGGATGAAAGGGACCCTGTCCCGCTCGGTCCCGCAGATACTTGCCCGCTACGCAGCCGTGCTCGGACCGGCGCCCGGTCCGCGGCCGACGATCATGGTCAGCTGGGCCGGCCCAACCCCAACGCTGAGCAGCATGGGCGGGAGCGTCCTTCCTGGCCTCATTATCATGACTTACGAAGGCCACGGGGTGCTCGAACCCGAACCCCGCATCGCGCACA
>JADDQD010000118.1 GCA_016781555.1 Pseudomonadota bacterium
AGGAAGGCGAACGCGCCCTCGTTATCGGAGCGGCAACCGGCTATTCGGCCGCGGTCATGAAGCAGCTGGTCGGGTCCGTTATCGCTGTTGAAGAGGATCCGGCGCTCCTTGCGACTGCGCATGAAATGCTGGGCGGTACGAGCGTCGCGCTCGTTGAAGGGCCGCTTACCGAAGGCTACTCGGCGGGCGCGCCCTATGATCTCATCTTGATCGACGGCGCGGTTGAGTTCATCCCAGAGGCGATCATCGGCCAGCTCATCGATGGTGGCCGCATTGCGACGGCGCTTCTGGATCGGGGCGTCAGCCGCATTGCGATCGGGCGGCGGGCCGGGCAGGGATTCGGTGTTACGCCGGTAACGGATCGGGCAGCATCGATACTTCCGGGCTTCCTGAAGCCTAAGACGTTCAGTTTTTGAAAGAGGCGGGGTAGGGGTAATGCGGGTACGGTTGATGGCTGCGGCGTCAGCGTGTGCGCTGCTCATGGGCGGCGCTGCCGAGGCGGACACGCTGCGGGAGGCACTGATCCAGGTCTACGGAAGAAATCCGACCATCACCGCGCAACGCGCGCAGCTTCGCAGCCTCGACGAGGTTTCGGCGATCGCGCGCGCCGGGCTTCGTCCGCAAGTGTCGGGCACCGTGGGGCTCAATCAGGACGTGCTCACGACCCGTCGGCGAACGAGCAATGGCCGTGATTTAAGCGCGGGCGTCGACGTCAGCTATCCGCTTTTCAACGGAGGTCGCGTCCGAAATCAAATCCGTGCAGCGGATACACGCGTCCAGGCAGGGCGGGCGACGCTCCGCGCCGTCGAAGGCGATGTCTTCACCGAAGCCGTCGGTGCTTACAACGACGTGATCCGCGACCGCTCAATCGTCACGCTGAATCAGAACCAGGTGCGCGTTCTCGAAACCAACTTGCAGGCAAGTCGGGACCGCTTCGAGGTTGGTGACCTTACACGCACGGACGTTGCCCAATCCGAAGCGCGACTGTCGCTGGCGCGGAGCAGTCTTGCGCTCGCCCAGGGACGTCTTCGCGGCAGCGAGGAAAACTATCGACGCGTCATTGGCGAGCTTCCGCAGGATCTTCAGCCGCCACCTCCCCTACCGACGCTTCCAAATAGTCCGGACCAAGCGGTGGACATCGCGCTCGCGAACAATCCCGACATCATCGCGATCACGGCCCAAGCGCGGGCTGCCGGCCTGGATGTCTCGGTCGCCCGAGCCGATCGGCTGCCGACGCTTAATGCGATCAGTTCGGGCCGGTACATCAATGCGCTTGGCACGATGGATGAGGCGTTCAACCAGCCTGAAGGGACGCTCCAGAATAGCGAAACCACGGCCGGCATCGGCGTTCAGGCGCGGATACCGCTTTATCAAGGGGGCCTTGTCGCCGGCCGGGTCCGGCAGGCGCAGGCCTTTCAAAGTCAGGTGATCGAGCAGGGTATTGCGGTTGAACGGACCGTGGTTGCGAACACGCAGGCCTCCTTCGCGAGCTACCAGGCCGCCCTTGATGCCATCAGATCGAACGAGATCGCGGTTGCCGCAAATAGCCTCGCGCTCGAGGGCACGCGAGCCGAGCAGACGGTCGGCACGCGCAACGTGCTCGACGTCCTGAATGCGGAGCAGGAGCTGCTTAACAGCCAGGTCGCGCTGGTGAGCGCTCGCCGGGATGCGTATGTCGCCGGCTTTGCACTGCTGAACGCGATGGGTCAGGCTGAGGCGGACGACCTTGGGCTCGAAGCCGGGCCCTTCTACGATCCCGCGGCCAATTATAACCGAACCATCCGCAGAGCGTCGGACTGGTCCGACAGTCCTGCGCCGGCCCCGGTGGCTACACGGACGGTCGTGGGGCCGCCTGATACGCAGCAAAACACCGTGACAGAGCCGCCCCGATAGGGCATTGGGCTGAGCTTATGGTGGACGTTAACCAGGATCCGTCGATGGAAGAGATTCTTGCTTCCATCAAGCGTGTGATCGCAGAGGATGGACGGCCGGCAATCGGCTCCGGGCGCGGCGCTCGCAACCCTCAGCGCAACGAGGCCGAAGCGCCGCCAGCTCCCCCGCCGGAGGAGGATGTGCTTGAACTGAGCGATCCCGTGTCCGAGGATGGCAGCCTCATGTCCGAAGGCTCCGCAGCCGCCAGCCGGCAGTCGCTTGCGGTGCTGGCTGCCATGCGCCAGCAGAACGAACAGCCCACTGCCTTTGCGTCCGTGAATGACGGCCCGCTCGAAGCTGTGGTGAAAGAATTGCTCCGGCCCATGCTCAAAGAATGGCTCGACCAGCGGCTCCCCGAGATGATCGAGGAGATGGTGGCTCGCGAGATCGCCAGGATCACCGGCAAGGGGCTTTAGCCTTTCTGGCTTTTCTTTTGTGCGTGCGGCGCACGCAGTGCTAGTCGCTTGCCCATGAAAAAGCTTGTTCTCGCCAGCCTTGCCGCGATTGCAACCGCGCAGGCGCCAGTGGCTGTGTTTGCTCGGCCCATGACCGCCACTGACCTTGCGACGCTACGCCGCATCGCTGCGCCGGTCGTCTCGCCGGACGGCCGCTGGGCCGCCTATCAGCTACGCGAGACGGACCTCGAGGCGAATCGTGGCCGCATCGACCTTTGGTTGCTCGACCTTCACCGCAAGGACGCGCAGCCCGTCAAGATCGCATCCGCGCCGGACAAGAACGAGCACGATCCGCGCTTCTCCGCGGACGGGCAGTGGCTCTATTATCTCAGCAACGGGTCCGGAAGCGACCAGCTGTGGAGGGTCAGGCTGCCCGCTGGCACACCCGAACAGGTTACCAGCCTTTCCACTGACATTTCGGGCTTCCTGCTGGCGCCATCGGGCGACCGCATTGCAATCTGGGCTGATCGCAACATCAGGTGCATGGATTTCAACTGCGCCAATGTACCGGCATCCGAGCAGGGTCGTGGCAGCGCCCGCGTTTACGACGAAACCTTTGTGCGTCATTGGGATGCCTGGACCGAGCCGGGCGTCCGGTCGCGGATTTTCACCTTCCCGCTGGTGGATGGGAAGCCACAAGGCGCGGGAACTCCGGTCGCCCGCCAGCTGGTCGGCGATGCGCCTTCCAAGCCGTTCGGCGGCCCCGAGGAGATCAGCTGGAGCGCTGACGGCAAGTTCTTGTTCTTCGCGCTTCGGGAAGCAGGCCGAATTGAGCCGACCTCAACGAATCTCGACATCTTTGCCGTGCCCGGAGACGCCAGTGCGCCGCCGGTCAATTTGACCGCGGCCAATCAGGCAACCGACACGCTTCCAGCGGCTTCCCCGGATGGGCGCTGGCTTGCTTATGCAGCTATGCGCCGTCCCGGCTATGAATCGGACCGGCAGGTTCTTTACCTGCGGGATCTTCGCACCGGGCAGACGCGTGCGTTGACCCAAGAGTGGGACAGGTCCGTTGGATCGATCGCATGGGCGCCCGACAGCCGAAGCATATTCGTTACCACGCAGGACGTGCTTGATCACCCACTTTTCCGGGTGGACGCGCGGAGCGGAAAGGTGACACGCCTCACCCGCGAGGGAACGGTGAACAATGTGACGCCGATCCGCGGTGGCGGTGCTCTTTATACGCTCAACAGCATCGATGCGCCCGACGATCTCTATCGCATTGGGCGTCGCGGCCGGGTGGAGCGCCTGACGGGCGTCAATGCGGACAAGCTGGCTGCGCTGGATCCGGTGTCGGTTGAGCGGTTCAGCTTTGCCGGCGCGGGCGGGGACAAGGTCTGGGGCCAGATCGTAAAGCCGCGAAACTCGAAGGGGCCGCTCCCGGTCGCTTATCTCATCCACGGCGGGCCTCAGGGCTCCTTCGGCAACAGCTGGTCCTATCGGTGGAACCCACGTCTGTTCGCAGCCCCGGGCTACGCGGCGGTCTCGGTCGATTTCCACGGGTCGACCGGTTACGGGCAGGCGTTCACCGATTCCATCCAGCGCGACTGGGGCGGGGCTCCGCTCGAGGATCTGAGGCTTGGCCTCGTTGCTGCGGGTCGCTTCGATCGGCAGGTCGACACGGACAATGCCTGTGCGCTTGGCGGCAGCTATGGCGGCTACATGGTGAACTGGATCGCCGGCATCTGGCCCGAAGGGTTCAAATGCCTGGTCAGCCACGCCGGCGTTTTCGATACCCGTGCGCTCGCCTACGAGACCGAGGAGCTGTGGTTCAGTGAGTGGGAGTTTGGCGGACCCCATTTCGAACCCGCAGCCGCGGAGGTGATCGAGCGGTGGAACCCGGTCCACCACGTGGTGAAATGGCGGACGCCCATGCTCGTGCTCCACGGCGAGAAGGATTTCCGCATTCCCTACAGCCAGTCGCTCGCGATGTTCAACGCGCTCCAGCGGCGGGATATCCCCTCGCGCCTGGTCATGTACCCCGATGAAAACCACTGGATCCTGAAGCCGCACAACAGCATCCAATGGTACCGCGAAGTGCACGGCTGGCTCGAGCGCTGGCTGAAAGGGGCTGGCGGACAAGCAGCGGCCCGCTAATAGCGCGGAGCTATGAGCGAACTGGCCAAGACCTTCGACCCAGCGGAAATCGAAGCCCGCTGGTACCGTCATTGGGAGGA
Source organism: Pseudomonadota bacterium (assembly GCA_016781555.1). Classification (GTDB taxonomy): domain Bacteria; phylum Pseudomonadota; class Alphaproteobacteria; order Sphingomonadales; family Sphingomonadaceae; genus Allosphingosinicella. Next base: position 4,565 of record JADDQD010000118.1, read on the forward strand.
AAAGGGGCTGTTCCGCCCGGGGCGGCCGGACGGGCAGCCGTTCACCATCGTGATCCCGCCCCCCAACGTCACCGGATCGCTTCACATTGGGCACGCGCTCGATAACACGCTCCAGGATGTTCTCGTCCGCCATGCTCGCCTGCAGGGCAAGGATGCACTTTGGGTGGTCGGCACCGACCATGCCGGCATCGCCACGCAAATGGTGGTCGAGCGGAACCTCGAGGCGGAGGGGATCCGGCGTGCCGATCTCGGGCGTGAGGCGTTCGTCGAGCGGGTCTGGCATTGGAAAGCCGAATCCGGCGGTCAGATCACGCGCCAGCTCCGCCGTCTCGGCGCGTCCTGCGACTGGACGAATGAGCGCTTCACCATGGATCCTGGCTTCTCGGCCGCGGTGATCAAGGTGTTCGTGCAGCTCTATCGACAAGATCTGCTCTACCGCGACAAAAGGCTCGTCAATTGGGATCCGAGGTTCAGGACCGCGATCTCCGATCTGGAAGTCGAGACTCGCGAAGTGCAGGGGAAGTTCTGGCACCTCAAATATCCGCTCGAAGACGGCAGCGGCTTCATCCACGTCGCGACAACCCGCCCGGAAACCATGCTCGCGGATATGGCCGTCGCCGTTCATCCAGAGGATGAACGCTATGCAGGCCTCGTCGGAAGGAAGCTCCGCTTGCCGATCACGGGTCGGCTCGTGCCGATCATAGCCGACGAGCATGCCGATCCGGAGCTCGGCTCGGGCTGCGTCAAGATCACTCCGGGCCATGACTTCAACGATTTCGAGGTGGGAAGGCGCGCCGGCATCAGGGCGGCAGACATGCTGAACATGCTCGATGAGGATGCGCGCGTCGTCCAGACGGCGGACGGGCTGATCCCGGAGCGATTGATCGGCCTTGACCGCTTCGACGCCCGGCGGAGCATCGTTGAGTTGCTGGAAGCGGATGGTTTTCTCGAGCGGGTTGAAGACCGCACGATCCAGACACCGTATGGCGATCGGTCCGGCGCAGTGATCGAGCCTTGGCTTACCGATCAATGGTATGTCGATGCAGCGACGCTCGCGAGGCCGGCGATCGATGCAGTGCGCACCGGCGAAATCCGTGTGGTGCCCAAGACGTGGGAGAAGACCTGGTTCAACTGGCTTGAAAACATTCAGCCCTGGTGCGTCTCACGGCAACTCTGGTGGGGTCACCAGATCCCGGCCTGGTTTGATCGCCACGGCAACGTGTTCGTTGCGGAAACCGAGGAAGAGGCGGAAGCGCAGGCTGGCGAAGGTGCGGAGCTCCGCCGTGACACGGACGTCCTCGATACCTGGTTTTCCTCAGCCTTGTGGCCGTTCGGCACCCTCGGCTGGCCTCAGGAAACGGAGCTCCTCCGGCGCCATTATCCGAACGATGTCCTGATTTCGGGGTTTGACATCATCTTCTTCTGGGACGCTAGAATGGCGATGCAGGGCATCCACTTCATGGGGCAGGTTCCCTGGAAAACGCTCTACCTTCACGGCCTCGTTCGCGACGCGAAGGGCCAGAAGATGTCCAAGTCCAAGGGCAATACGGTGGATCCGCTTGGGCTGATCGACCGCTACGGTGCCGACGCTCTTCGTTTCACTCTTGCCGCGATGGAAAGCCAGGGTCGCGACATCAAGCTCGATGAGAAGCGTATCGAGGGCTATCGCAACTTCGCGACCAAGCTTTGGAACGCTGCCCGCTTCTGCCGGACCAACGGCATCGGGGCGAGCAAGGGCCTGGAGCCGCCGCGCGCGTCGTTGCCCGTCAACCGCTGGATAATCGGCGAGACGGTGAAGACGGTTCAAGCACTCGACCTTGCCATGGCCGAGTTCCGCTTCGATGAAAGTGCGAACCTCATCTACCACTTCACCTGGGCAAGCTTCTGCGACTGGTATCTGGAGCTCATCAAGCCGGTCCTGAGCCAGCCCGAAGGCCCGGTGCTCGACGGCGGAAGCCGTGCGGACGAGACGCGAGAAGTCGCCGCCTGGGTGCTCGATCAGATCCTGGTCATGCTCCACCCGTTCATGCCATTCATCACCGAGGAGCTCTGGCACTCGATGGGCGAGCGGCCGTACGAGCTCATCCTTGCCGCGTGGCCGATGCCCGACGCGCGAGCCCTCGATCCGGAGGCCGGGCCGGAAATCGACTGGCTGATCCGACTCGTCAGCGGGATCCGAGCGGCCCGCTCGGAATTGAACGTGCCGCCGGGCGCCAAGCTCGCGCTGCACGTGCGCGATGCCGACGAGCAAACGCGCGACCGGCTTCAACGCAACCGGCAGGCGATCGAGCGACTCGCCCGGATCGATTCGGTCAGCTTCGAAGAGGCTCGGGGGGGCGCCGCGCAGGTCGTGGTGGATGAAGCGACCTACATCCTCCCGCTAGAGGGTGTGATCGACATCGAGGCTGAACGGGCACGTCTCGCGAAAGCGCTTCAGGCGGCGGAGAAGGAGCGTGACTCGCTGTTGCAGCGCCTCGGCAACCCCAGCTTCGTCGAGCGCGCAAAGCCGGAGGCAGTGGAGAAAGCCCGCGCCGATCATGCGGAGAAAGCGTCGGACGCCGAGAAATACCGGGCCGCCCTGGAGCGGCTCGGCCAGAGCGGAATGACTTCAGGTTGAACCACCGCGTCATTGCGAGCGCAGCGAAGCAATCCAGCCCGCGGCGCTGAAGTGGATTGCCGCGTCGCCCAACGATGATTCAACCGAACTTCACCGCGCTCGTAGCTTTTCAGATTGCCGCGTCGGCAGGGACCACGACTTCGATAGCCCGCTGCGCGACTTCCACGACGGCAGGGGTCTTGGTCAGCACTTCGCCGTCGATCGATATCTTGACGCGCGGCTTTGTGTCCACGAGGAGCCGCTTGCCGTAAAATTCTTCAGCCGCAGCTCCGCGTGCCGGCAACTTGAAGAACTTCGCCACCCAGTCCCAGATGAGGCGCGACACGCTGCGGCCGGTGACTGCTTGAACAACGATCTCGCCGCTGTCCACTTCAGCCTCTTCAACCAATTCCACACCGCCATGGTAGGGTCCGTTGGCAATGCGCACCTCGGTTGCCCAGACGGTTCGTTTTTCGTGGCCATTGTCCACCGTCAGCTTGAAGGGCCGAAAGCGAACCAGGCACCAGATGGCCCAGATCAGATAGCCGAAGCGGCCCA
>JADDQD010000112.1 GCA_016781555.1 Pseudomonadota bacterium
GCGCTGGTTCTCATGGCGCGGGTCGAGGATCACTCCCATTCGAGCGCTCCTTTCTTCCAAGCATAAACGAAGCCAAGGGTGAGTTCGGCCAGGAACAGCATCATCGCCGCCCAGCCGGCAATTCCGATCGTGCCGAGGGAGACCGCCCAGGGAAACAGGAAAGCGGCTTCAAGGTCGAAGATGATGAAAAGGATTGCGACCAGATAGAAACGCACGTCGAACTGGCTGCGGCTGTCCTCGAACGCGGGAAAGCCGCATTCATATTCGGCGAGCTTGTCAGGATAAGGATTGCTCGCGCCGGTCAGGCGAGCGGCAATCATCGGCAGCACGACGAACGACGTCGACAGCGCAAGCGCCACGCCGAGGAACAACAGGATGGGCAGATATTCGGCGGCGCTGGACGCCATCGAGACTCTCCAGAACAGAAGTTGAGGCGGCTTCTAGGGCAGCGAGACCGCCACCGCAACCGCCCAGCAAGCAAGCCGAAAACAGGCGGGAAACGCGGAATGTTCCCAATGATATAGCCTGCACGGAACCGCTCTGATGACGATCGCTGGCGGCAGCCTCAACGCACCGTTCGGCGTCGTGCCGCGACAGGTCGGCTTGGCGCGATAAATACTCACGGCAGCAAAGCTCCCGACCGTATCGAAGCTGCCGCGGGCTTGGGAGCGACGGCTCATGCCCCGCGCATCACACCCCCGACGAGCTTGTGCAGTTTTGAGTGGATCTGGTCGTTTGCGGCAAGCACCTGACCCGTGTCGAGAGCGCGGTCGGCGCCGCGGAAGTCGGTGACGAAACCGCCGGCTTCGCGCACGAGGAGGATGCCAGCTGCGATATCCCACATCTTCAGATCCTCTTCCCAAAAGCCGTCATAACGGCCCGCCGCAACCCAGGCGAGGTCGAGGGCCGCTGAACCAAAGCGGCGGATGCCAGCAACCTCGGGTGAAACCGCGCCGAGGATGCGCTGGAACCGGTCGAGATCTCCGTGCCCCAAATACGGAATTCCGGTGGCGATCAGGGTGTCGGCCAGCCCACGGCGGGAGGAGACGCGGAGCCGCCGCTCGTTCAGCCAAGCACCCCGCCCCTTCTCGGCCCAGAAGCTTTCGTCGGTGAGCGGCTGATAGGTCAGGCCCTGGGTCACGTCGCCCCAGCCGCCGCCAGGCTTCGGCTCCTGGACGGCGATCGATATGGCGAAGTGGGGTATTCCGTGGAGGAAGTTGGACGTGCCGTCGATCGGATCGATGATCCAGCGCGGCTTTGCAGGGTCGCCGGCGACGGTGCCGCCCTCTTCCATGAAGAAGCCCCAATCCGGACGCGCATGGCGCAGTTCTTCAACCACCGTCTGCTCGGCCCGGCGATCCGCCATTGAAACGAAATCGGCGGGCCCTTTCCTGCTGACCTGCAACAGCTCGACTTCGCCGAAGTCACGGCGCAGGCGCGGCGCGGCCTTTCGCGCGGCGCGCTGCATGACGGTGATAAGGCCGGAATGCGATACCATAGCTGCTCCCGCCTCCCGGTGGCGGGAGGGACAAGGGTTGGTGGCGACAGGCCGGCTTACGCCAGCGCTGTCGCCGATCGCGCGGAGGCAGAGTATATGCTCGGCCCGTTGGTCTCTTCCGGGGGAGCCGGAAGGAAGCTAGTCCGCGCGGCGGACATATTCCTGGTTGTACACATCGACGACGATGCGGGTTCCGGATGAAATGTGCGGCGGGACCATGACCCGAACGCCGTTGTCGAGAATAGCGGGCTTGTAGCTGGAAGAAGCCGTCTGGCCCTTCACCACGGCGTCTGCCTCCACGATGGTCGCTTCAATCTGGTCGGGGAGCTGCACCGAGATCGCTCGCTCCTCATAAAGCTCCATCACCACGTCCATGCCGTCCTGGAGGAACGCCGCCGGCTCGCCGATCAGGTCCCGCGGCAGCGTCACCTGCTCATAGCTTTCCTTGTCCATGAAAACGAGATTGTCGCCTTCGGAATAAAGATACTGGAAGTCTTTGGTGTCGAGCCGGACGCGCTCAACGGTCTCGGCGGAGCGGAAGCGGACGTTGTTCTTGCGGCCGTCAATGAGGTTCTTCATCTCGACCTGCATGTAGGCGCCCCCTTTGCCCGGCTGCGTGTGCTGGATCTTCACCGCACGCCAGATGCCGCCTTCATATTCGATGATGTTGCCGGGACGAATGTCCACGCCGCTGATCTTCATGATTGTCTCACGTGCTTCAGGAAAGTGCCGGCAGCCCTTAGCGGGCCTCCCCGCTCCCGACAAGGAGGGGGTATGGATTGACCGGCGCCCCCTCGTGCCACGTCTCGCCGCGGGCCATACGGTGAATAGCGAAGTGGAGGTGGGGCCCGGCCGGGTTTGCGTTACCAGTCACTCCGACGGTGCCGATTGGATCACCCTGCTTCAGGATCTGCCCTTCTCGAAGGCCAGGCGCGTAGTCACGCAGGTGCGCATAATAGAAGACGTAGCGACTGTCGGGCGAACGCACATAAGCAGTGATTCCGCCGCCGCCCTTGCTGAAGAAGAGCTTTTCAACCTTTCCTGGTGCGGCGGCGACCACCGGCCTCCCCTCGGGCGCCATGATGTCGATCGCGTCGTGAACGCGCGCACCGCCGGCCCGCGCCTGCTTGTAGGTATCGATAAGATCCTCCGGCCTCATGCCGGCCACGGGTATCACGAGGCCTGTGGGCCCGGTGAAAATTTGGGGCTGCGGCGGCGCCTTGGGCTGCCCTTTAACCTCCTGGGCAGGTGCTCCGGGTTCCACCGATCCGGCATTGAAGGCGAACAGCCAGAAGACGCTGGTCACCGCGGCGGTGACGAGCGCCGTCAGAAGGTTGGTGCCGATCAGCTTCAGCGTGCTCAAGCTTGGAAGATTACCTCCATGCCGTCTTCGATCATCAGCGTCAGCCGCGCCGCGTCCCAATTCGTCAGGCGAACGCAGCCATGGCTTTCCGCTCGCTTGATGGTCTCTGGTGCGTTCGTCCCGTGCATGCCGATATGTTCGCGATTAAGATCGATCCAGACAACGCCCACAGGGCCGTTCGGGCCCGGCGGAAGCATTTGCTCCTCTTCGGTATCCTCCACGTCCCAGAACAGCTTGGGCTGGTATTTGAAAGGCGGATTGTAAGCGACGGTGTTGACCTTCCAGTTGCCGAGCGGGAGCGGATCCTTTTCGCTGCCGAGTGTCGCGGGAAACTGAGCGATGAGGCGGTCGTCCTCGCCGAACACCCGAACCGTTTTGTCGGACTTGTCGACCACCACCCGCTCAGCTTTTGGCTGGTTCGGGTTCACATTCAGATCACTGAGAAGCTGCGCGACATCTGGCTTCACGCGCTCATAGCTGCGTGAAGGGGGGAGGACGTTGGGGAGACGCAGAACCGCGCCCGCGCGCAGGACCTTACGCGGATCATTCAGCGCAATGATCGTGTCGACGGTGGTGTGGAACTTCTCCGCGAGCTTCTCGAGCAGATTCCGGTAAGCGAGCCGCTCCATTTTCGCCTGCTGCGCAGGATCATCGGGAATACGACCAACGAACGGCCCACGCGCATCACTTTGGTCCACCCGCAGGGTGACAAGCGCCGGCGCACGATCGCGCAGCAGGGCTGCGCGGGTGGGCTGGTCGAGTTCGCCCGTCGGCTGAAGGCCGCGGGCCTTTTGAAATCCACGAAGGGCTTCTTCGAAAGACACCCCTTCTAGACCGTCGAGCACGCCCGGCGAAAAACCGGCCCGGTCGAGCAGAACCTGCGCGTGGAGAACATTGGGGTCGATCTGCGGCTGAGCGGCTTTTGACTGGACCTGAGCGGGCCCGACAGCCCTATTCGCCTGCGGTTCCGGCTGAGGTTGCTGGGCCGCGGCGCCCGCAACGGTGACTGCCATCGCTCCGATCAGGAACGGGATCAGCTTCTTTTTCACGCCCTACTCCACGCTAACATGTGTTCGACTTCAACGCCCAGGCGGAAACTTATTTCCATGCCGCGCCGTTCGCCCGACATGAACCAAACGCGCGCCATCCGGGTCGGCTGTTCCGGCTGGAATTACCGGCACTGGCGGGAAGCCTTCTACCCGAAGGGCGTGCCGACTACGCGGTGGTTCGAACATTATGCCGGCGTGTTCAGCACCGTGGAGCTCAACACCAGCTTCTATCATCTTCCAAAGCCAGAGACGTTCGAGAAGTGGCGCGACCAGGCGCCCGAGGGCTTCCGTTATGCGGTCAAGGCGCCGCGTTTCATCACCCACATGAAGAAGCTCAAGGATTGCTCTGAACCGGTTGATGAATTCCTGTCCCGCGCTCGAAAGCTTGGCGACACGATCGGCCCCATTCTCTACCAGCTGCCACCACGATGGGCGCTCAATCGCGCGCGGCTCGAGGAGTTCATCGGCCTCCTTCCGGCGGACCTCATCCATGTCTTCGAATTTCGCGAAAAGAGCTGGATCACCGAAGAAGTGCTGGCGCTGCTGGACGCGCGCGGGATCGCTTTCTGCGTCCACGACATGCCCGGCTCGGCGACGCCGCGATGGGCGGCGGGACCCATCGCCTATCTTCGGTTCCACGGCGGGGAAGGCAAATATTGGGGCCGCTACTCCGACGAAGGCTTGCTCAGCTGGAGCGACTGGATTGCCGAACAGGCGCGATACGGGCGCGAAGTTTGGGTCTATTTCAACAACGATCTGTTCGCCCACGCCATCCACGATGCGCTGACGCTGAGAGCGATGATTTCGCAAGTCGCGAGATAGAGCGGTTCACGGCACGAACTGACGAGCACCCATCGCTCGTCGGTTAGAGCAACTTGCGCGAAATCGGGATCAGTGCTCTTTTCCGTTCGGGCTGAGCTTGTCGAAGCCCTGTTTTGCCCCTCGGAGGAAAAAAGGACAGCCCTTCGACAGGCGCAGGGCGATCGGGTCAGATTTAGCGCAGTCTGCCTTAAACCGGACTTCGCAAGAGATCAGCGCTTCAGCACTTCCGCGAAAGCGGCGACCGCGGCAGCTGGACCCTTCTCGTGCCCCCACACCGCACCCGACACAGCAAGGAAATCGCCGCCTGCATCGACCAGCGGCGACGCGTTGTCCGGCGTGATGCCGCCGATTGCGACGCAGGGAATCTCGAACACGCGCGACCACCAGCCGAGGATCGATGGATCAGGACGATGCGACACCTGCTTTGTCGCGGTTGGAAAAAATGCGCCAAAGGCGACATAGTCGGCTCCCGCCTCGCCTGCCTCCATTGCGAGATGGCGGCTATCGTGACAGGTGACACCAATTTGGGCAGACGGCCCGAGCAGCGCCCTCGCCGCCTTCGGATCGCCGTCACCCTGGCCCAGATGAACCCCATCCGCGCCGGCCAATTTGGCCAGATCCATCCGGTCGTTGACGATGAAGGCGACTTCGTGCGCTGCGCAAATCGGCATCAACCGCTCGGCAGCGCGAAGAATGGTGTCGTCCGGCGCGTCCTTGAGCCGGAGCTGGAATGCGGCGACTGCCCCGGCCCCAAGGGCAGCCTGGAGCTGGTCCGCGAAGGCGTCGCCGATGCGCACGGGCGAGATGAGGTAAAGCTGGCATGAAGGCCGGTCGCCAGGCCCGAAACGGGAGGCGAAGTTCGGGTCAAGCTTGAGATCGTCTCCGTCGTCCATCAGCTGCGCTCCGCTTTCATGCAGACGAACTCGCCAACGTGCCGGCCGCTCCCCGCTTCGCTGCCGAGAAGGCGAAAGCCCGCCGCGCGCATAAAATCTGCCACCTCGGCCTCGTCATAGGCGATGAAGCCATGACGGTGGCCCGGCCAGCTTTGCACGGCCTCCGGCGTTTGAAAGCAAAGCACGAGATTTCCCCCCGGACGGATCACCCGCGCAAATTCCCGCATAACGGCTCCAGCGTCCTTCCAGAAATAAATCGCGTTGACGCTGCAGGCTTTGTCGACTGCGCAGCGGTCTAGTGGGAGCAAATCCGCCGACCCTAAGAGGAACCGCGCCCATCCGGCCGCGGCCGCCTGGCGGAACCGCCGCAATGCGCGCGTCACCATCGCGTCGGAGATATCGACGCCCGTGACCTCGGCACCTGCGGCCAACAGAGCCTCAATCAACTCGCCGCCGCCGAAGCCGACCTCCAGCACCTGGTCACCCGGCCTGACGTCGAGCTGCTCCAGGGCGACCCGGCTCATCGTCCGGCCGATCCGGTTGAGCATGGGCGCGATCAGCCAGCGGCCGACGGAGCCGCTTGGACGGGTAAATTGGCGCGCGAGGAACCGCGTCAGGAGGGTGTAGCCTAGGATGAAAAGTGCCCCGGCAGCTTGATTCTAGCTCACTCCTCGCCCTTGTAGATGCGGACCAGGCGGTCGAGCATGGCGAGCGCCTCTTCGCGCGGCCGCTGGAACGTGTTGCGGCCAATGATCGAGCCGTTGCCACCGCCGTCGCGAATGTCCCTCGCGTCCTGGAAGACCGCATCAATGCCCTTCGCCGCGCCCCCCGAGAAGACGACGATGCGGCGGCCATTGAAGCAGCTCTGGCGGACATGGCGGACGCGGTCCGCTTGAGCAGCGAAGTCGCGCCCCTCATAGGCCTTTCGCGCGTCCTTCTGCTCGATATGAGCACTCGGCAACTTGACCTTGATGATGTGCGCACCGAGCAGCGCGGCCATGTGCGCGGCATACGCGCCCACGTCCAGCGCAAGCTCGCCGTCTTTGGACAGGTTGCCGCCACGGGGGTAGGACCAGATGACGGTGGCAATGCCCACCGATTTCGCCTCGGCCGACATCTCGCGGATTTCTTCCATCATCTCGAAGACGTCGTCGGAGCCCGGATAGATGGTGAAGCCGATGGCGGCGCAGCCCAGGCGAAGCGCATCTTCGACACCGCCGGTCACAGCCTGGTTGATCGACGTCGCCCAGCTGTTCGAGCTGTTCACCTTGAGAATGGTTGGGATTTGTCCCGCGAAAGTGTCGGCGCCCGCTTCAAGCGCCCCGAGCGGCGCCGCATAGGCATTAAGGCCGGCATCGATTGCGAGCTGGTAATGATAATGTGGATCATAAGCCGCTTCATTGACCGAGAAGCTGCGCGCCGGGCCGTGTTCGAAACCCTGATCGACCGGCAGGATGATCATCTTGCCCGTGCCGCCGAGCCGCCCCTGCGTCAGGATCCGCGCAAGGTTGGCCTTCGTGCCAGGGTTGTCGCTCTCGTAATTGTCGAGAATAGCTTTAACGGTGGGTGTGAAGGTCATGGGCTATGCTCCTGGTCTTTAATGATCAGCCGGCGCTCTCAAGCGCCGTGAGGCCGGGCAGCTCCTTGCCTTCCATCCATTCGAGGAAGGCACCGCCGGCTGTGGAAACAAAGGTGAAATGCTCGGCTACACCGGCATGGTTGAGCGCCGCAACCGTATCTCCGCCGCCGGCCACTGAAACCAGTGTCCCGCTTTGAGTCAACGCCGCCGCCGTTTGGGCAAGCTGCACAGTTGCCCGGTCGAACGGCGGCGTCTCGAAGGCACCGAGCGGGCCATTCCAAACCAGCGTGCGGCAAGTCTTCAGCGCGTCTGCAAGCGCTTCCACGGCTGCGGGTCCGAC
>JADDQD010000210.1 GCA_016781555.1 Pseudomonadota bacterium
GAGGGTTAACGGCCGCGGCCTGTGTTGCGGCGCAACAAGCTTTGGTGCTAGTGCGGATGCCTCGGCTTTCAGGGGATCTGTCATGGCCTCCGCGCCTCGTGACGACATTGTCATCATCAAGAAATATGCCAACCGTCGGCTCTATAACACTGAAAGTTCAGCTTACATCACGCTTGAGCATTTGGCCGAAATGGTCCGTCAGAAGCGCGAGTTCAAAGTCGTCGACGCGAAAACCGGCGAGGACATCACGCGCAGTGTTCTGACGCAGATCATCATGGAAGAGGAAGCGCGCGGCACCAACATGCTTCCCGTCAACTTCCTCCGCCAGCTCATTGGGATGTATGGCGATTCCATGCAGTCCATGGTCCCGCAGTTCCTGGAAGACTCGCTCAGCGCCTTCCAGCGCAACCAATCGCAGTTCCGGGACGCCATGGCAGGTGCATTCAGCGCCGGCCCTTTCGCCGAGCTCGCCAGGCGCAACATGGAGCTCTTTACCGCTCCGCCTCCTGTCCGGCCGACGCGGGCCGAACCTCAGCCGGAAGAGGCTACCAGAAGAGAGATTGCCGACCTCAAGGCAGAGCTCGCTGCGATGAAGGAAAAGCTGGACAAGCTCGGCGGCTGAGAAACCGCCAAGGTATGACTTTGATGCGGCTGCTTACCGCGGCTTGACGAACTTCAGGGTCATGCGGTCGCTCTCGCCGATCGCAAGGTATTTTTCCCGATCGACAGCGCCCCCGCGGAGCGTTGGCGGCAGCGACCAGACACCGTTCGGGTGATCCTTGGTGTCGCGGGGATTGGCATTGATCTCCGACGATCCGGCGAAGCGGAACCCCGCCTGCTCGGCAAGGCCGCGCACCGTGGAAGCCTTCAGGTAACCGCTCGAGTGTTCACGCGCTGCGTCGGCCGTTTCAGAAAGGCGGTGGTCCACCACTCCGAGCGTACCGCCAGGTTTCAGCATCGCGTAGATCTGCCGGAAGGCTTCCGGTGCAATGGGCGCTGCACCTTCGGATCCCATCCAGTTGTGAACATTCCGGAACGTGAGAACCACGTCCGCGCTCCCGTCGGGCACCTTCGAGGCGGTCGCTGCCGGGGCAGGAAAGGTGGCCAAGCGGGCCTTTCCGTAAGCGGCTGCATTCGCTTCCATCATCCTTCGCACGCCGGCCAGACCGCGCTCGGAAGCTACGGCGTAGTAAGTGCCCGACTGCGCCAGATAGGGAGCCAGTATTTCCGTGTACCAGCCGCCGCCCGGTGAAATTTCGACAACGGTGTCCGTCGGCCGGACTCCGAAAAACGCCAGGGTCTCGACCGGGTGCCGGTAGCGGTCGCGAGCGAGGTTCGCGGGCGTTCGGGTCGGGCTCGCAACGGCTGCTGCAAGCGCAGTCTGGCTGCTCGCGGAGGACATGCCTTCGCTGCCCATGGCGGTGCAGGCGCCGGTAGCCACGAGCGCGGCCAGCGCAGTTCCGAGAAGAAGGTGGCGCATCGAGATTCACTCCTCCAAATGAGTGCCTGCTCATGAGGGAAGGAAAGTGACAAGGCAACCCGGGCGCCGCTCGCCTTTGGGAGCGCGCCGATCGTCGCAGTGCGCCATTGGAGAAGCTGGGCGGATGTTTGGGCTGGGGGACTGCTCCCCGCTTTGTGCCCGCTCCACCATTCTGCGGATGACGGTGGGGCGGACTGCCCCAGCAGGCACAGCCAGGGACATGAGGAAGTGATCAAGCCTCCGGCGAGGCTATGGTCATCCGGCGCGAAGTACCACTTCGCGCCGATTTCTACAGGCAGGCTTCGAGATAAGGCTGGTCGAAGCCGAACTGCTTGGCTTTTTCGAGCGTGTAGGGGCGCAGGCCCATTGCCCGATATTCACCGATGATCTTCCCGTCGGCGCTTTCGTCCAGATACTCGAACTTGAACAGTTCCTGGGTGACGATGACGTCGCCTTCCATGCCGATGACTTCAGTGATGTTGGTGCAGCGGCGCGAGCCGTCGCGAAGCCGCTTCACCTGGACAATGAGGTCGACAGAATCGGCGATCTGACGGCTGATCGCTTCTTTGGGCACCTTGATGTCGGACATCATCACCATGTTCTCCATACGAGCGAGGCACTCGCGCGGGGAGTTGGAGTGAAGCGTACACATCGACCCGTCGTGGCCTGTATTCATTGCCGCAAGGAGATCGAAACATTCGGATCCACGAATTTCGCCCAGAATGATGCGGTCGGGGCGCATACGAAGCGCGTTGACCACCAGATCACGAATGGTGATCGCGCCTTGACCCTCGAGGTTCGGCGGCCTGGTTTCGAGCGGCAGCCAGTGCGGCTGCTGGAGCCTCAGTTCGGCCGCATCTTCGATCGTGATCACGCGTTCGCCCGGATCGATCAGCTTGGACAATGCATTCAACATCGTCGTCTTACCCGAGCCGGTGCCGCCCGAAATGACGATGTTGAAGCGGCTTGCCCCAGCGATCTTGAGCGCTGTCGCCATCTTTTCCGACATCGACCCGAAGCCGCGCATCATGTCGAGCGTGATCGGCTTTTCGGAGAATTTACGAATCGAGATCGCAGTGCCGCGGAGCGAAAGCGGTGGAACGATGACGTTGACGCGGCTGCCGTCCTGAAGACGCGCGTCAGCGAGCGGGGTCGTTTGGTCGACTCGGCGGCCGACCTTGTTCACGATCCGCTGTGCGATTTGGAACAGATGTTCTTCGTCGCGGAACTGAATGCTCGCGATCTCGAGCTTGCCCTTCCGTTCGATGAAGGTCTGATTCGGCCCGTTTACCATGATGTCGCTGATCTCGGGATCGTTCAGCAACTCTTCGAGGGGCCCGAGTCCGAGCAACTCGTCGACGAGAACCTTCTCGAGGGCGAACTGTTCGCGCCGGTTGAGATTGATCTTGAGCTCAGCCAGAACCTCGCCGATGATCGGCCGGAACTCTTCGGCGAGTTCTTCCTTGGACAGCGTCGCTGCGGCTTCGGGATCGACGCGTTCGAGAAGCCGCGGGAGCACCTGCTCCTTGATGCGGTGAATGGAGGCTTCGAAGCCCTCCAATTTGGCAGAGCCCGTTTCGTTTGCGGCTGCCATTCGATCGGCAAGCCGCGACATCGGATCCCCTGGTGCCGGCTCCAGTCCGCCGAACTCGTTGCCACCGGCAAAGGGGTCGAGTGGAGGGAACTGATCACCGCCCTCGGGGAGCATGGCCGTGGCGCCGCCTTTCATAGGCCGCGCCACGCCGAATGATGGCTTCTGGCCGCCCGTGCTGCTGGGCCCGCTGCGTCGTCCGAATGCGCTCATGTGTTCGCGAACCTCACTGATCTTATTTAAATTTCGTTGGTCCGTGGTGGTGAATATGAGGGAAACTTTGACAATTGCCTAACCGGGGGAAATGACGGCGCGACTTAACGGGAAGTGTGAATGACGTCTCAAAGGACCGGCGGTGCCGGGGCAGCCTTGCTGCTCGCCCTCGCCGGCTTTTCGGTTCTTTCGGTGGGCGATGCACTGGTGAAGTCGATGGCCGGAGAGTGGCCGGCGCCCGCCGTGGCTGCGCTCCGCTACTCTTTGGGCGCGCTCGGGCTCGCGGCTGCGGTGGCGATCGGCCATGGCCGGCGAGGCTTCGTCCTGCCGCGGCCGTGGCTTCAGTTCGGGCGCGGCGCGGCGGTGGGGCTCGCCACGATCTGCTTCTTCTTGGGCGCAATGGCGATGCCGCTCGCCGACGCAACGTCCATCCAGTTTACCAGCCCCATGATCACGGCGGTCCTGTCGTGGCTGGTACTGCGCGAAAGGCCACCCTCCGCCACCTGGGTGGCCATTCTTCTTGCCTTTGCCGGCGTGCTGCTGGTGCTGCGTCCGAACGTGGTGGAGCTTGGCGCTGCTGCTTTCTACCCGCTCGGCGCAGCCTTCGGCATGGCCTGGCTGATGATCTTCAATCGCAAGGCCGCGGGCGACGCACCCGTGCTGGTGATGCAGTTCCTTGTTGCAGTGATGGCGGCACCGCTTTTGCTGCTGTCGGCGATCGTGCTGGCGCTCAGCGGCTGGCCCGCATTCGCGGTGCCCACACCAAGCCCCCAAGTGGTTCTGAAGTGCGCCGGTGTGGCGGTCACCGGCTCGCTCGGGCATCTTCTTATCTATTCGGCGACGGTGCGCGCCTCGGCCGCCGTGGTATCTCCAATGACCTATGTGCAGTTGCTGGTCGCAGGCGGGATCGGCTGGGCCTGGTTCGGCGACCGCCCCGATGCCGCCACGATCGGCGGCGCCGCTCTGATCATTGCAGGAGGGCTGTGGCTATGGCGCTCTCAAAAGACCCCAATTGTCGCGGAAATGCCCGACTGACGCCAAGCGTCATCCTGAGCTGGTCTAGAGGCTCCAAGTCTTCGCCAAGGAAAGGGCGCCGACGCTTAGATTGGGGTGTTGGCACGCTCGGCGAGGACGGTGAGCCCCCGGTCGTTGACCTCGGCAAAACCGCCTTCGATGGTGATACGCTCGGGCTCTCCGGTCATACCGCTGCGGTAGATTGCGAGCTCCCCGTTGCGGATGGTGGACATGAAGGGCGCGTGGCCTTCAAGCACGCCGAAATCACCTTCGCTGCCGGGCACCACCACCATGTGGACGTCCTCTGATCGGACGAGGCGTTCCGGGGTGACGAGTTCGAAGTGCAGGGGCATCTTAACGGCTCCCCCCTCCCTGGCAGGGAGAGGCTAAGGGTGGGTTGCGGACCGGCGGGCTTGATCCCGGCCGACCCGCTGATCGAGGAGGAGGTGCGCGCGTTCCGGCATACCGCACCCACCTCCGGCCCCTCCCCGCAAGCAGGGAGGGGAGGTGGTTTTACGCGGCCTCGGCCGCGAGGCGCTGCGCTTTCTCGACTGCTTCTTCGATGCCGCCGACCATGTAGAAAGCGGCTTCGGGAAGGTGGTCATATTCGCCGTTCACGACTGCCTTGAACGAACGGACCGTGTCCTCCACCGGCACGAACTTGCCTGGAATGCCGGTGAACACTTCAGCGACGTGGAACGGCTGCGAGAGGAAGCGCTGGAGCTTGCGGGCGCGGCTCACCACCAGCTTATCTTCTTCCGAAAGCTCGTCCATGCCCAGGATGGCGATGATGTCCTGCAGCGACTTGTAGCGCTGGAGGATCTCCTGGACGGCACGGGCAGTCTCGTAATGCTCCTGGCCAACGGTGCGCGGCTCGAGCACGCGGGAGGTCGAATCGAGCGGGTCGACCGCCGGGTAAATTCCGAGCTCCGAGATCGCGCGGGAAAGCACCGTCGTCGCGTCAAGGTGGGCGAAGGACGTTGCTGGCGCCGGGTCCGTCAAGTCGTCCGCAGGCACGTAGATCGCCTGCACCGACGTGATCGAACCCTTGTGGGTGGACGTGATCCGCTCCTGGAGCGCGCCCATGTCGGTGGAGAGGGTCGGCTGGTAGCCCACTGCCGAAGGGATGCGGCCGAGCAGCGCCGACACTTCTGAGCCGGCCTGGGTGAAGCGGAAGATGTTGTCTACGAAGAAGAGCACGTCCTGGCCTTCCTGATCGCGGAAATATTCGGCGATCGTAAGGCCCGACAAAGCGACGCGAGCGCGGGCCCCCGGCGGCTCGTTCATTTGTCCGAACACCAGCGCCACTTTTGACCCTTCCGGGGTCGGGTTGCCATCAGCGTCCTTGGCAATGACGCCCGCGTCGAGGAATTCGTGGTAGAGGTCGTTGCCCTCGCGCGTGCGCTCGCCGACGCCGGCGAACACCGAGGTGCCGCCATGCCCCTTCGCGATGTTGTTGATGAGCTCCTGGATGAGCACGGTCTTGCCGACGCCCGCGCCGCCGAAGAGGCCGATCTTGCCGCCTTTCGCATAAGGCGCGAGGAGGTCGACCACCTTGATCCCGGTGACGAGGATCGCGCTTTCGGTCGACTGGTCGACGAACAGCGGGGCATCGGCATGGATCGGGGCGAACTGTTCGGCGCCGATCGGGCCGCGCTCGTCAATGGGTTCCCCGATCACGTTCATGATGCGACCGAGCGTCTTGGGGCCGACCGGAACTCGGATCTGCGAGCCCGTGTCGACCACGCGCTGGCCGCGGGTGAGGCCGTCCGTCGAGTCCATCGCGATCGTCCGGACAGTGCTCTCGCCGAGATGCTGAGCCACCTCGAGAACAAGGCGAGTGCCGTTATTGTCGGTTTCGAGCGCCGAAAGGATTTCCGGAAGCTCCCCGTTGAAGCTCACGTCCACAACCGCGCCGATGACCTGGCTGATGCGGCCGATGTTGTTGGTGGTGGTTGCTGCGGCGGTTGCCATGGCTGTTTTCCTTGCCTTCTGAATATTTAGAGCGCTTCGGCGCCCGAGATGATTTCGACCAGTTCGGTCGTGATCGCCGCCTGGCGAGTTCGGTTGTACTGGATTGTCAGGCGGTTGATCATGTCGCCCGCATTGCGGGTTGCATTGTCCATCGCAGTCATGCGGCTGCCCTGCTCGGACGCTGCATTCTCAAGCAGCGCGCGGAAAATCTGGACCGCGATGTTCCTGGGCAGGAGGGTCGCCAGAATTTCTTCTTCGTCCGGCTCATATTCGACCGCAGCAGTCACGCCGCCGGCAGGCGCCCCGGTGCTCGTTGCCATCGGAACGGGAATGATCTGCTGGTCGGTCGGCTCCTGCACCAGGGCAGATTGGAAACGGGCGTAAAACAGATGGGCAATGTCGTAGTTGCCGCCGTTGAAGCGCGCGATCAGGTCGTTCGCGATCGCCTGCGCGTCCCCGAAGCTCACCTGCTTGATGTGACCGGTTTCATGTTGGTGAACGATCTGGCGCGGAAAGAGCCGGCCGATCACCGCACGGCCTTTGCGCCCGACAAGGTAGAAATGAACCGTCTTGCCCTGCCGCATCAGCTCGTCGGCTCTGCGTCGGGCAGCACGAACGATATTGGAATTGAATGCGCCGGCAAGACCGCGGTCCGAAGTGCACACCACGAAAAGATGGGTCTGGCTGGCGCCGGTGCCGGCGAGCAGCTTGGGGCTCTCCGGGCCGACGGTGATGCGGCTCGCAAGGCTCTCCATCACCCCCGAAAGTCGCTGTGCATAGGGCCGTCCAGCTTCGGCGGCCTGCTGCGCACGGCGCAGCTTGGCCGCTGCCACCATCTTCATCGCCTTGGTGATCTTCTGGGTCGACTTCACCGAGGAGATCCGCCCTTTGAGAGTCTTGAGAGAGGCCATCTATCCTTGTCTCCAAACCCGTTCGCGCCGAGTTCGTCGAAGCCTTTCCTTCTTCGATCCTGAAGGGAAGGAACGCCTTCGACGAGCTCAGGGCGAACGGTGCAGGTCTTTTAAGCGAAGCTCTTCGCGAAGTCGCCGATGACCGACTTCAGCTGGCCGGCCGTGCCGTCGTCGAGCGTCTTGGTATCGCGGATCTTCGTCAGGATTTCGGGATGGTCGTTCCGGCAGTGGCTGAGTAGAGCGCTCTCGAAGCGGGTCACCGCGGCGGTCGGAATGTTGTCCAGATATCCGTTCACGCCCGAGAAGATCGAG
>JADDQD010000085.1:0-7272 GCA_016781555.1 Pseudomonadota bacterium
TTCCGTCGCAACGGTAACGACTTCTCAAGCTCAACTTCCGCATTGTTGTCGTGTTCGGCCCGGCGGCCGGAGAGCTAGACGATGGCTGAAAATGTTGCAGAGAAGGAAGGCGTTCAGATGCCCGGAGTGATGATTTATCAAAGGGCGCGACGGGATTTCGGGCTCGACCTGTCCGCGCGCGGCCATCACGTCGTTTACCGGGCCAACGAAAGCAACCGCTGCCCAGGATGTGGGCGGGCGCAGTGGTATGTAGGCCGGATCACGGCTGAATGCGGATTTTGCGGCACGGCTGTCGCCTTGGCCGAGGCCAAATGGAGCGGAGCTGGCGCCGGCGAGGGGCGCACAGCCGAAGCACTGCAAAAGCCGACGAACCCGAACGCAGCTGCGCTAGGAGCCTCGGAGCACATCAACTGGGAGGAGCGCCGGCAGGACGAGCGCATCAGAGCGGCCGGCAGAACGCTGCAGCTGCTGATCGACGATTCGCCGCACAGCTTTGCGCTTCACAACATTTCCGCGGGCGGTCTCATGGGAGACGATCCCGTCGGTCTCGAACCGATGTCGACCGTTCACGTCAGATTTGAAGGGGGGATCCTTGTTCCGGCAGTAGTGAGGTGGGTTGACGGCCCGTTGACCGGGCTCGCCTTCAGCTCACCGGTTCTGCTGGATACCAACCGTTTCGGGTGATCTCTCCTACCTGTTTGCTGGGGCGGCTGAAACGGGCTGATTGCTGCCGCGGGGCATCGCGCGTGAGCCGGTTTTTGCCTGGCGCGCGGGCACGGCATTGATCGTTGTTAATGTGATTTTAAGGAACGTTGAAGCGCATCAAAGGGTTGATATGACGAAGAAAGCAACGATTGCGGCCTCTGCTGCATAGCTTCTCGGAGCAACCCGTGGCGACACAATATTCCTCAATACCAGCGTCCGTTCTGGCGCTACCCTTTCTGCTCGCGCGCTCGCGGTCAGGCGATTTCGAATGGTCCGTGCGCGGCGCTCTCGCCGCTGCCATCGCCGCCGAGCGTGCGGTGGACCTCGGCAAACGGAATAGTCGGGCACGGCTGGCTTATCTGCTTTGCGAGCTTGGCTACCAGCTTGGCCGGCGCGGCGTCGCCAGGAATCAGGAGCTTCCGATTCCCCGTGTGGAGCTTGCCAACGCGCTGGGCACCAGCCTCTGCCGTGTCAAAAGGACGCTGGCGCTGCTTTCGCTTTCCGGCGTGATCGAGACGGACGGGCGTACAATGCGCGTCCTCGATTGGCGCCGCCTCAGCGGCGTGGCGGCCTACGATCCGGCGCGGCTCGAGCTTTCGGCCGAGGAAGATTTCGACGTCGTCATCGTCGCCGACGGCTGGGACGGAGAAAGCAATTTGCAGACGGCTTCCGGCGATCCCGCCTGCTTCGTTTAAGCGGGCGGCCCGTCGTGGGTTGAAGGATCGTCTTCACTATGCGGGGCCCGTCCCGTTGGTTGCTCGGTGAAGCCTTCGAGCCCCGCCAGTTCCTCGATGTCCCGGGTGATCTCGACCGGGCTCGATGCATAAAGCACCGTTAGCTCCGCCAGTGACTTCAGCGCGTGCATGTGGATCCGCTCATAGCCGTGGCTCGCGTCGATGCCGAAGGTGATGAGCGCCGTGCGGACGTCCGCGCCGCCCTCGACGGCAGAAGCACTATCTGACCGATAATAGCGGAAGACATCGCGCTGGTGGCGTATGCCGTTCTGATCGCAAAGGCGGATGAGCTTGCGCGTCAGGTGGTAATCAAACGGTCCGACTTGGTCGGCCATCGCGACCGTGACTCCGAATTCGGAGCTGTTCTGGCCAGGCGCGGTCGTGCCGTTGTCGATCGAGACCATGGCGACGACATTTTCGAGCAGCACGGACGATGCGCCGGAGCCCACTTCCTCGGCGATCGTGAAGATGAAGTGGATGTCGACCGGGGTGCGCACTTTCCCGTCGACCATAGCCTTCAGCGCTGCCAGCGCCACCGCGCAGCCGGCTTTGTCGTCAAGATGCCGCGAGACGATATAGCCATTGTCGAGAAATTCGGTGCCCGGATCGATTGCGACGAAATCCCCGATATGGATCCCGATCGCTTCGGTTGTCTTGCGGTCGTAGCAATCGGCGTCGATCCTGACCTCGACGTGCGGCCAGCCGACCGGCTGCGTGTCTACTTCCTTATTGAAAGTGTGCCCCGAAGCCTTGAGCGGCAGGATGGTGCCGCGGAATGAGCCTTCATCGGAGAAGATCGTGCAACGAACATATTCAGCCGCGCGTGCGGACCAGGTGCCGATCGGCACCAGCTCGAGCCGACCATTATCCTTGATCATCTTCACCGTCGCGCCGAGCGTGTCGAGGTGCGAGACGATCGCGCGCGCGCCTTCCAGCTCCCGCCCGCGATAAAGCGCGAGGATTGCGCCGCGGCGCGTGACAGAGAAGGGCACGCCGAGCCGTTCCAGCTCCTTGGAAACGTAGCGGACGACGGTGTCCGTGTATCCGGTGGGGCTGGGGGTGGAGAGCAGTCGGCCGAGCTGCGCCTTCAGGTAATCGGCATCAATGTTCGGCAGCGGCATCGGCCCTCCTGGTGCGCGCAACGGCGGGCATGGTCAGCGGAAAAAGAAGGTCGATGAATCGCTCCGCCGTTGGCTGCGGCTCATGATTGGCAAGGCCGGGCCGCTCATTGGCTTCGATGAACACGTAATCGGATTCGCACGGACTTTTCACGATGAAGTCGACGCCAACCACCGGGATTTCGATTGCTCGCGCGACGCGCACCGCCGCTTCCACCAGTCTTGGATGGACGCGGTCGGTGACGTCGTGGATTGTACCGCCCGTATGGAGGTTCGCTGCTTTTCGAACGGGAAAGGCGACGCCCTCGCCAGGAACGTCCTCCATCGCATAGCCGGCCTTGGCCACACATCGTTCCGTCTCCGCGTCCACGGGAATCCTCGATTCTCCGCCTGTGGCGGCCAAGCGCCGGCGGGTCTGGCGCTCGATAAGCCGCCGGACGGTGTCGCGGCCATTGCCGACCACCTCAGCGGGCCGGCGGATGGCTGCGGCGATGAGCTTGTACCCGATAACGATCAGACGAAGATCGTCGCCCTTGTGGAAGCTTTCCACCAGCACTTGATCGGAGTGGCTGCGAGCGATCTGGATGGCGCGCTCGACGCTTTCTATTGTATCGAGATCCACCGCAACCCCGCGCCCCTGCTCACCCCGGGCGGGTTTCACCACCAGCGAGCCGTGCCGCTCCAGCATGGCCTCAACAGCCTGTCGATCCGAAGCCTCGATCTCGTCCGGCACGATCACTCCCGCCGCTTCGACGATCCGACGCGTCATCGCCTTGTCGTCGCAGATCGAAAGCGCGACGGCGCTGGTAAGTTCGCTGAGCGACTCCCTGCAGCGGATCGTGCGGCCACCGGAGGAAAGCTGGAACAGCCCGCCTTCGGGATCGATCACGTCAACGCCGATCCCGCGGCGCCGTGCCTCGTTGATGATGATGCGCGCATAAGGGTTCATGTCCTTGGCGGGGTCGTGCCCTACAAAGAGCCGCTCGTTTATGACGTTGCGCCGCTTCACTGCAAAAACAGGCAAGCGATGAAATCCGAGCTTTTCGTAAAGCGCGATCGCTCCGCGATTATCGTGCAGGACCGACAAGTCCATGTAGCCAGCAGACCGCGCGATATAATGCTCGGCAAGCCAGCGGATCAAAGCTTCGCCGACCCCAGCATGCGCGGTCTGCGGATCGACCGCCAGAGCCCACAACGAGG
This sequence comes from Pseudomonadota bacterium, assembly GCA_016781555.1. Classification (GTDB taxonomy): domain Bacteria; phylum Pseudomonadota; class Alphaproteobacteria; order Sphingomonadales; family Sphingomonadaceae; genus Allosphingosinicella. The sequence continues at coordinate 3,758 of JADDQD010000085.1, forward strand.
AGCCTCGATCCGGATCGTCGTAGGCGATGCTGTGGTCGATCCCGGTGACCGTGCCAATGACGGCGCCGGTTTCTTCGTCCTCGGCCACGAAATAGGTCAGGAGGCGCGCCTCGCCCCCTTGTTCGAAGAAATCAGGGCGCACCTGCACCATGCGGTGAAGGGCGTAGAGCCGGTTCACAGCATCAGCGTCCGTGTCAGGAATGATCCGGCGCGGGAAGAAGCCGCTCGGCTTGCGATCCCACGGCCGGTAGGTGGCGAAGTTCAGCCGGTAAGTGTGCGACGGATCAAGGAACAGCTCGGCAGGCGCACTGGCGATCAGCACGTGCGGGTCGCTGACATACATGGCGATGTCGCGCTGCTCCGGGTTTTCAGCCCTGATTTCCGAGACGAGGTGCTCGACATCCTCGAACGTCTGCGCGAAAAAAATGCGGCCCCAGCCGCAATCTGCGACGGCATTCGGCTTTGGCGGCTGATGATGATGGTAGCCTGCAAATGGAGAGCGGCTTCGTCCAGGCCTCGGCCTTCGCATCAGCCAACACCTTGCTGTTGAAGCCAAAGTTCCAGCAGCCCCACCTGCCACAGTTCTGAGCCTCTGAGCGGCGTGATGTGCGCCGTGGGATCGGCGAACAGTGCCTCCAGATAATCGGGTGCGAAGAGGCCGCGCTCCCGCGCCGACTGGCTGGTCAGCGCGTCGCGCACGAGGTCAAGATACGGACCCGAAATATATTTAAGCGCGGGAACCGGGAAATACCCTTTCGGGCGATCGATGACTTCGGATGGGATGACCTTCCGCGCCACGTCCTTCAATATGCCCTTGCCGCCTCCTGCCAGCTTAAGCTCGGAAGGAACTCGGGCAGCGACTTCAGCCAGCTCGTGGTCGAGAAAGGGTACGCGCGCTTCCAAGCCCCACGCCATTGTCATGTTGTCCACGCGTTTAACGGGATCGTCGACCAGCATGATTGTGCTGTCGATGCGGAGTGCCTTTGCGACCGGATCGGCGGCACCAGGACGGTTGAAATGCTCGCGCACGAAGTCGAGCGGAAGCGTGCCGCCGTTCCGCCACTCCGATCCAAGGTATTGGTTGAGGGTGCCCGCGTCCCGATCAAAAAAGGCTTTGGCATAAGTCGCCACGGGATCGTTCGCACCCGCCATGGGCGGATACCAATGATAGCCAGCGAAAACCTCGTCGGCACCCTGGCCGGACTGCACCACTTTGATGTGCTTCGCGACCTCGCGGGAGAGGAGGTAAAAGCCGACATTGTCATAGCTCACCATCGGCTCGGCCATGGCTTCGATCGCGCCGGGAAGCTCCTTCAACAGGTCGTCGGACGGGATGAACAGCTTGTGGTGGTCGGTCCCGTAATGCCGGGCGATCAGGTCCGAATAAACGAACTCATCGCCTTTCTCGCCATGTGCCTCCTCAAAGCCGATCGAAAATGTCGAAAGGCCGTGTTGGCCCATTTCCGCGAGCAGGCCGACGATCAGGCTCGAATCGACGCCGCCCGAAAGGAGCACGCCGACGGGAACGTCCGAGACCATTCTGCGCTCGACCGCGGTGCGAAGCGCGGCGAGCACCAGCTCTTCCCAGTCCGCATTGCTCCTGCCAGCATCTTCTGCGGCCGGTCCGAAAGGCGGATCCCAGAAGCCTTCGCTTGTCGAGCTGCCATCGGCCTCGATCACTCTCACGGTGGCTGGAGGCATCTTCCGGACGCCTTTCAGAATGGTCCAGGGCGGCGGCACAACCGCATGCCAGCTCATGTAGAATTGAAGCGCCTGAGGATCGACCGATGTGTCGACATCCCCTGCGGCCACAATGCCGGGTAGCGTCGAGGCGAAGCGGAACCGACCCGGCGTTTCGGAATAATAAAGCGGCTTGATGCCGAACCGGTCGCGCGCGAGGATGACGCGCCCACTGTCACGCTCATGGATGGCGAAGGCGAACATGCCCAGGAACCGCTTCACGCAACCGGTGCCCCAAGCATGATATGCCTTCAGGATGACCTCGGTGTCGCCGCCCGAGAAGAAGCGGTATCCGAGTTCCAGCAATTCCTCGCGAAGCGCCTGATAGTTGTAGATGCAACCGTTGAACACAATGGTGAGGCCAAGCTCGGGATCGACCATTGGCTGCTCGGAGCGGCTCGACAAGTCGATCACCCTGAGCCGCTGGTGCCCGAACCCGACGCGCCCCCGCATGAGCTGCCCGCAGCTGTCCGGGCCCCGCCGCGCCTGGCTGCGCATCATTTTGGAAACTGCGTCGGCATCGGCGATTCTGCCGTCGAAGCGGATTTCCCCGGCTATGCCGCACATGTGCGCGTGCCCTCAGCCCATATTGATTTGTGTAACATTAAGCCCCGGAAATGGTTGTATGTGGCCGTACAACCGCGCATCCACCGATTTGCTCCGGCGTTACACGCCGATTGGCCATCAAGGATAAGGGGCAGCCATGCGAGAGATGAACATCAAGAACCAGCCGCCGATCGACTATCAGGCGCTCGTCGACGCGGTGCTGAGCGATGCCGATGTTTATCGCGGGCACGGGGATGTCGCGTGCCACATTCCGGCGCTCGCCCACGTCGATTCCAAGAAACTCGGCATCGCGATCGCGCTTGCCGACGGGTCGACCTATGTTGCCGGCGATGGCGACGAGCCGTTCTCGATCCAAAGCATTTCGACGATCTTCACCTTGTCGATCACGCTGGGGCACATTGGAGCGGCGCTTTGGAACCACGTCGGACGTGAGCCCGCCGGATCGGCTTTCAACGCGCTCGTCCAACTCGAAGAGGAAAAAGGCAAACCGCGCAACCCGCTCACCAACGCCGGCGCGATTGCCGTATGCGACAGGCTCATCGGCCGCGACACGGCGGACGATGCCGTGGAGGAAGTCCTCGCTTTCCTGCGTGAGCGCAGCGGCGACCCAAGCGTCTCGATCGATGAGCGGGTGGCGATGTCGGAATCGAAAGCGGGCTCGTTGAACCGCAGTCTCGCCCACTTTCTGGCAAGCTTTGGCAACCTCCAGAACCCGGTTGAAGACGTGCTCTCCGTCTACTTCCGCCAGTGCGCTATTGCGATGAGCTGCCGGCAGCTCGCGCGGGCGGCGCTTTATCTAGCATTTGATGGGACGGAGCCGGCTACCCGCGAGGAGATCTGCCTTCCCTCCCGCAGCCGCCGCATAAATGCTTTGATGCTTACCTGCGGGCATTACGACAATTCCGGAGACGTGGCCTTTCGGACTGGCCTCCCGGGCAAGAGCGGCAGCGGCGGCGGCATCCTTGCTACCGTTCCAGGCATCGGCGCCGTCGCCGTCTGGTCGCCGGGCCTGAACGCGGCGCGGACCTCTACCGCCGGGCTCGTCGCCACCGGGCGGGAAGATGACGGTGGGATGCATGTTGCCGTCGCCCGCGTGCCCCGGGCAGGCGATCAGCACGTCCAGGTCCTTGGCGATCGCCTCGATGCCCACGAGGAGGTCGGCCAGGCGTTCGCGCGGCACGGCGACGTCGTCCACGAGCGTCACGCCC
>JADDQD010000085.1:7322-7564 GCA_016781555.1 Pseudomonadota bacterium
GGACTCCGCCGCGTCGGAGGCCTCCGCCACCTCGAGGGCGCCGAGTTCCTGGCAGATGGCGGCCATGGCCGCCACGTCCGTGACGGCACGGTCGCCGCGGTCGGGCTGGGCGAGCAGCAGGGCCTTTGCATGCCTGGGCAGGCCCATGTCGCGATAGGCGGTGATGGCTGCCAGGGACGTCGAGTCGAGGAACTCCAGCAGCGAGGGCCCGATGCCCGAGGCCATGATCCGGGCGACGGCCT
>JADDQD010000139.1 GCA_016781555.1 Pseudomonadota bacterium
GGTTTCTGATGCACAGCGGCCCGCAGGGCGGGTGAGCCGCAGTCCGGCTCAGCCGGCGGCACCGGGACCTCGGCCGGTCCCCGGCGCGACCAGCCAAGTCGCGCCCGCCCCTTCCCCACCTTTCCTGCCCGCGCCCGCAGATCTCCAGCAGGCGCTCCCTGTTCCCCTTGCTCCGCCGCCAGCGCCGGCACCGCAGGCGCAGCCGCTGCCCCAAGCTCCTGTTGCCGCGGAAGCGGCGGGGGCCTTTCCGTGGCTCTACCTTGCTATTGCGGGCCTTTTGGGGCTGCTCGGCTTTGCCGGATACACTGTATTCAAACGTCGCGCCGTGACCCGCGATGAACCCGTCGCGGAGGTTTCGGAGGCCACGCCGCCGCTTCCCACGCCAGCCCCTCGGCCTCAGCGCGAGGCTCAGCCTCAGCCGGCCGCTGAACCAGCGGCGGCACCAGCTCCGGAAGCCGGCGTGGTGGCGATCCAGCTGCGGCCTTGGCTCGAGCTTGAGTTTCGGCCGGACCGCGCCGCGGCGACTCTCACTGACGCTTCCATCGACTTCGAGCTGATCGTTCGGAACCGCGGTAATGCACCCGCACGAAATGTCCGTATCGAATCGGCTATTTTCAACGCAGGCCCTGAACAGGAGCAGGAAATCGCTGCCTGGTATGCCGAGCCGATCCGCGAGCGCACTCCGCCCGGCATTGCCCTGCTTCCGCCGCGGGAGCAGGTCCAGGTCCGGAGCGCGGTTGCCATCCCAAAGGAGCATGTGCGAGAGATCATCGTGCAGGGCCGACGGCTGTTCATCCCAACAGTGGCATTCAACGTCGCCTATGATTGGGGCGCCAACAAGACAGGCCAGACATCCGTTTCCTACGTCGTCGGCCGCGAGGCCGAAACGCCGAGCGAGAAGATGGGCGCCTTCCGATTGGACCTTGGCCCGCGGCTCTACCGTTCGGTCGGCCAACGGCAGACCAAGCTGGCGCGGATCGTCTGAGGCGCCGCTTAGATGATGGTCTGGTGCTTGGTTTTTCCGAGCCGATACGCTTAAGACCGGAAGCAACCACGTACAGCGGAGCGCCAGATGCCCGACATAGCTGAAGATGATGCGCAGCCGAGCGGTGAAGGCGCAAAGCCGGGACCAAAGAAGCCGTTCGTGAGGGCTGGCGTCGCCTTCGGGATCGGCTCGGCAGCGTTGGTCGCGGCCCTGCTTTACGCAAACCGCAGTCGTCGCGGCGGCTCCGAAGACAAGGGTTAGGCTTTTTACGGGAACAAGCCGGCCATGCGCCGGTTGGGGGGCATCTCAGTAGAAGGCCCGAGGAGCCCCACCCGATGTCGAGCGACTTCCCAAAGCCCCCCTTCGCGGATCAGCCGCAGGACATGCCTGGCACAACGGAGGCGATGCAGCCGCGGCCAGACCATGGCGAGGATACTTATCAGGGGTCGGGTCGGCTGGTCGGCAAGAAAGCCGTCATCACCGGGGGCGACAGCGGCATCGGCCGCGCCGTTGCCATCGCTTTCGCCCGCGAAGGCGCCGATGTTTTCATCAGCTATTTGAACGAGCATGATGACGCCCGGGATACGGGGCGGCTGATCGAGCAAGCGGGCCAGAAGGCAGTGCTCTTCCCCGGCGATATATCGAGCCCCGACCATTGTCGCGCACTGGTCGGCAAGGCGGTGGAGGAATTCGGGCGCATCGACATTCTCGTCAACAATGCGGCGCATCAGGACACGTTCAACTCGATAGACGAGATCAGCGACGAGGAATGGGAGTACACATTCCGAACCAATATCCACGCGATGTTCTTCATCACCAAGGCGGCGGTGCCGCACATGCCCGAAGGCGGGTCGATCATCAACACGACCTCCATTCAGGCCGACAACCCTTCAGAGCAACTGCTTGCTTACGCAGCGACCAAGGGCGCGATCCAGAACTTCACGGCCGGCCTGGCGCAGATGCTTGCCGAAAAAGGAATAAGGGCCAATTCAGTCGCGCCGGGGCCGATCTGGACGCCGCTCATTCCAGCCACCATGCCATCCGAAAAGGTGCAGCAATTCGGCAAGCAAGTGCCGATGCAGCGGCCCGGGCAGCCCAAAGAATGCGCGCCGATCTTCGTGATGCTCGCCAGCGACGAAGCAAGTTACGTCTCTGGCGCCACAATCGCCATCACGGGCGGAAAGCCGCTCCTCTGAAGTACGAACAAGTTAGGTGGAATCGTCACCGCAAAGACCGAAACGGCAATCCAGTTCAGCGCAGGAAGCTAGATTGCTTCGCTGCCGCTCGCAATGACGCCGCTCCAGCACCCGGACCCGCAGCGCCTCAGTAGCCGCTGCGGCTCCCCGCTCTGCTCGCCAGCTTGATCCCAATTCCGCTGCCGCGCAGCTCTGGTGCGTTGAAGCGCACCTTCCGGTTGGCAAAGTCGACGGATACGCGGGTGAACAGCTGCAGGGCGTCCATTCCAAGGAGCAGCGCCGGGCGGTTGTGGAGGTCTAGCTGCTTGAACGGATGAACCTCCGCGAACGCGACCGGAAGATCCTGGATCAGGATGCCGCCAAGCCGGATCCTCTTCGCCCGGGTGTAATCCGCCACCACCCGCCCACCGGTCACACTCACCAGCTCGATAGGCACCGTCTCCTTGAGCTTGCCTTTTGCGGCGAGCTTACGGCGAAGCGCCTCGTTGCCGATCGTGACCTCAGCGCCCGTGTCGAGCACCACCATGAGCTTCTCGCCGTCGATGCTGGCATCCACCAGAACCAGGCGACCCAACCGGCTGCGGGCCGTGACGACGATTTCATTACGATCGAACCTCCGCTCCCGGCTGTGCGAGGCAGCGATGCTCATCTTCCGCTGCTCGAAGTCAAACGTTATGCGCTGCGCCTGCAAAGTATCGATTCCCAGCATGCCCGCCGCGCCGATGTGCACTTGCTTCAGGGCAGGAGCGTGAATGCCGGAAACGGTTTTCCTGCTCACCTGGAGCTTGGGGATCACGACCGTCGAGACGTCGCCGACTCCGCTCATGCTGTGCATCCTTGCCCGCTTGCCCTCAGTCAGCGAAAGCTCCCGCGCCAGCTCGGCCGAAATGACGGTTCGCTCGGCGCCCGTGTCGATGAGAAATTCGTAGCGACCCTTGCCGTTGATGCTGATCGGAACCGTCATGCGGAACCGCTGGTCGAGTCCTATCCCGACGTCGTCTTGAGCTTCGGGTGGCGGCAGCGGCGTCGTCGCCGGCGCGGGATCGGGCGTCTGCGATGGACCCGCCCCTGCCGCTGCCAGAAGCACCAGAGCCAAAGCCGAGCGCCCTGCAGCCCGCAGCAAACCATTGAACATACGCGACCTTTCGAGCACCTCTAGGTACCGCACCCTATTACAAGTGCGGGTGGGGCGCAAACAGCCGCAAAGCTTCAGATGGGCAGCATGCCCAGGTAAGCGAGCACCGCCACCACCACGATCAGGAGCGCGATTGCAGTCACCATCCCGGCACCACCGCCGCGGCTTTCAACTACAACGGTTTCCGTCCGGGACGTGTCACGTTCGTCGGTCATGTGGACCTCTCCAGCTGATACGTTACGTAGGTGTAACGCTTTCGATTACTGACTGTTCCTATCAAGCCTCGCTTGTGGTCAGAGAGGCGGAGGCGGAGCACTCCAGGCGCCTCACGCATCCAAAAAGCCGACGGCCCGTTCAACTTGGCTGAAGGAGATTGCATGACGCACACACTGGATCTGAACCAAGCGGATCGGGAGGCGCTCGATGGTCTGCAAGAGTTGAAGGGCCACGGACACGAGATCGTCCGCTATCGCGAGGAGCGCGGCGGCTTTACCGACGTAGCACAACTGGACGAGGTGCCGGGACTTACCGGCAAGGTCAGCGCAGCGACGTTCCAGCGGCTAAGGGTTTGAACCATATAGGAAGCGCCGGATCCAGCACGCGACCAGCGGCCGGTCATTGGGCAGCTTCAGCGACGCGATTGCCGCTTCGGGTTCGGGGACACGCTCCCATCTTTGTTCGATCAGCGCTGCGGCATATTCAGGCTCGAACTCGGGATGACATTGCAAGGAAATTGCCGGCTGGTCATCGTAAGCGAGCATTCCGAAGCGAGTGAATGGGCTGGCGGCGAGGATATGACTGGCCGGCGGCTGCTCGATTATCTGGTCCTGGTGTGAAACCGGAATGGCGAAGGACGCCACGGGTTCCATCCATGGTGCAACCTCTGCCACGTCATAGCGGTGCAGGCCGATCCCCCAGCCCTTATCCGATTTGATGACTCGACCTCCAAATGCTTCAGCCATGATCTGGTGGCCGAAGCAGATACCGACCAGCTTTGCGCGCCCTTTGGCTGCTTGCAAAAACGATTTCAGCTCAGCGATCCATGGAAGGTGCTCGTACACTCCCGCTGGAGACCCGGTAACGATGTAACCGTCGTTTTCCTCAGGCTCCGCTGGGTATTCGCCGGCAACAACGTCGTAGACGGTGATCTGAAACCCCTCGCCCAGCAGGCTCCGGAACATGCAGCTGTAGCGGCCGAAGCGCGGCTCCAACAGGAGGGGCGTCCGCCCGGTTTCAAGGATACCAATCTTCATCAATCTGCCACTCGCATTCACCGTTGAAGTGCTTTAGCCTTAAGCCTTTCCAATCCCACGAGGATCCGCATGAGCACAGCCCCGGTCCTAGAGCAACAAAGCTACGACATCGCCCAAATCATGGGTGGCCTTTATGGCGATGGCATTATTGGGCTGAAGGGGGCGTTCAGCCCTCAATGGGCGGATCGCATGCGCGAAGATATCGAGCTGCTGTTCGAAGAAGCGCGCAAGGTCCCGGGCGGAGCGCTGCCTCGGGGGCCCGAACGGTTTTATGTCGAAGTCCATCCGGAGCGGATCCGCGGGTTTGTCGACATCACCACTCACCCTTGGTTCCTCGCCGTTTGTGAGTCGGTGCTTGGGCCCGACTACAAAATCGTGGAGGTCGGCTTTGACATTCCTTTTCCCGGTGCAGCCGACCAGCCCTGGCATCGCGACTTCCCTTCCCCCGAAGCTACGCTCAAGGGGCGACGGCTGAACTCGCTTGCCTTCAACATGACGGCCGTCGACACCATCCCTGAGATGGGCCCGTTCGAAGTCGCGCTGGGCACGCAGTGGGACGATCTTAGCGGCTATCCGAACGGCATGTTCCCGCCGCGGGAGCTTTATCCCCGCTACCGCGAGCGGATGGTGCAGAAAATGGCGCAGCGCGGCGACATATCAGCTCGCTCGGCGCTGACCATCCACCGAGGGACCGCAAACCGTTCGAACCAGATACGGCCAGTGCTCGTCGTCGGCGTGGACGCGCCCGATGCGACCAACGCCAGCCACCACGATCTGCAGATCACCCGCAGCTACGAGCAATCGCTTCCGCCGCGTGTTCGAGACCATCTCACGTACCGCCTCGTCGACCAGCCGGAAATGGTTATCCAGCATCACGTGATCGAAGGGCTGCTGGAACCCGATTATTGAGCGGGCAGCGAGGGCCTCGCCCCAGCTAAAATCGCTTCACTGTCCCGTGCTGACGCGGATCGCAGCAGCGACTGCCTGAAAGCTTTGCGGCACAGAGCTGTGCTTCAAAGCGTCCAGCCGCTCATCCGAGCCTTGTTCAGCCCGTCGGCCCAGAGCTTTCCCTTCCGTACCACTCATCCAGACGCATGAGTTGGTCGTAATCACCATAAGGAGCATGCTCCGGGTGGAGCTTGGCGGTGAACGGAGCTGACCCCGTCAGCCACTCGTTCGCAGCGGCCACGAAATTCCGTTCGGCCATCGAGGTGAAATCGTCCGCGTCGAGGCCATTCCTGCCGCCAACTGGACTGGAAACGTGGCCGAGCTTCCCGTGTTTTTTCGCGAGTGACCAATATTCGAAGCAGGCCGCAACCCCCTCCACACCGTCGAACCCGCCGCGCTCGGCGATCAGGCCGAGCAGACCGAGCTGCATCGAATAGCCCTCCGCCACTGCCTTCGGACGCGGCGGCATGCCGGTCTTGTAATCGACGATAACGAGCGTGCCGTCCGCTGCCCGATCGACCCGATCGGCTGTTCCCTTGAGGTTCACGCCCGCCAGTTCGATCCTGCCGGTCACTTCCGCCTTGAGTGGCCGGCGGCCCGCCTGCTTGTTTCTCGAGACTTCCTCCGCAATCCAGTCGATGGCTTCGAGGAGGCGCGGCTGCCAGAGCGCCCGCATCAGCGGGTGGGCGGAACTCGCCTGGAGAAGCGCCTCGGCGCGGGGACGAAGCTTTGCCGGATCGCAGTCATCCTCCTTCATCCACGCTTCGAGCACCGCGTGAACCGCGGTTCCGCGCCAGGCAGGGCTCGGATCCGCGTCGATCACGTCCAGCGCCGAAAGCTGCAGCATTTTGCGCGCGTAGAAAGCGAATGGGTCCGCTTTCAGCCGATCAACATCGGTGACTGCGATGTCTCGGGGGCGGTCTGCGACCGCCGGGACTGGGGCAGGCTGGCTGACGGGCCGGTGCTCGTTTGGCCGGTCGAGCGCCTGCGCCCACTTCTTGTGGTGGGGCGCGCGTGTAAGCCCGCCGGTCATCGCTTCCAGCCGGAGCCAAAATCGCGAGGCGATTGCGGGTGCGCGGGCATCGCGCCGTGCTCTGGTCACCAGCACGTGCCGACCACCAAGCGCGCTGGCGAAGTCGTGTGCGGAAAGTCCGATGCGCCGCTCAAGGCTGGGAAGCCGGAGCTCGTGCCGTATGCGCGGAGCGAGCCAAGGATCGGGCGCAGCAAGCGGCGGCCATGTCCCTTCGTTGAGGCCACCCAAAACCATGAGGTCAGCCTGCTGCAGTCGCGCTTCAAGCAAACCCCAGATGAAGACTCGCGGATGCTGGCCGAACGGGGGGCGGATGGCGATCTCCCGCATCAGCTGTTCCAGGAGAAGTGGAAGGGTCCCCGCCGCAATGCGCTCGGGGCCGCTCAGCGAGGCAGGTTCGGCAGCACTGAAGAGATCCGCCGCTGCTCGTCCGGCCGTTCCAGCCCACACCTCGTTGCCGCTGAGCGCGGACGCCGTTTCCCTCAGCGCGGCCATAAGGCCGGCGACGCTCGACCGCTCATGCGAAAAGGCGCTCTCCAACGGCTGGAGCAGTGGCAGCACGGTTGTCCACCACTGCCCTGCACTTTTGCGGATGTGGTGATCGCGGCCGCTCCAGTCGCCCAAATAGTCGCTCACGCCGCGAAGACCCGCCGGGGGGCGCGGCCCGCGAAGGGCGAGATCAAGCACGCGCGCGCCATCCAACCACTCGAGCCGGGCTTCGCCTTTCATCACCAGCGGGTGCTTCAGAAGCGCAAGCAATGGTACCGGCGCGAAACGTTCGGCAGCAGCGGTGGCGAGTGCGAGGAGGAATGTGCCGGGGGGCGTTTCCGAGAGCGGCCGGCCGGCACTGTCGTCGGCCTCGATGCCCCAGCGACGAAGGTGCGCAGAGACGCGGCGGGCGAGGTTCCGGTCCGGTGTGACGAGGGCTACCGTTCGCCCTGGCTCTTCCAGTGCTTCCCGCAGCGCGATCCCGATTGTCTGCGCCTCTTCGGCCGGATCGGCGACTTCAATCGCGCGGACGCCTGTAAGACGGCGCTCCGCTGGCTTGAGCT
>JADDQD010000254.1 GCA_016781555.1 Pseudomonadota bacterium
ACGCAGCTGTTCCGTTAAAGAACAGGGCAGCTCCCGTCCCCCGACAGGAGCGGTCGACAAAGCTGGGCCGGGATGGGCAACCATCCCGGCCCTTTTTTGTGCGCATTGACCCAGGCGCCATCGGGCGCGTTCCAGGCCAAGCGGCGCTAGCTTTTTGTCTCGAAAAGCGGCGCCAAGCGAGCGCGCGCAGCCTATAATGAAGAAAAGGTGGAGTTTCAGGTGTTTCCGAGAATCCGGGAAATCATTGATCCGTTTGGCCTCCGATTGCGGGTGACTGTCAGCCCCCACGCGTCAGGAGCGCTGGTCGCGCTCGAGCGGCCAGGCCAGGCAGGAGCCTCGCGGCTGCTGCTCGACGCCTATGGCGCCGAGCTCTTGTCCGGCTACATCATGGCGTCGCGTCTCGCGCTTCCCCAGGATCTTCCGGCCGAACAGGTGGAAGGGACATTCCCCTTCGAGCTCCGGCTGAGCCAGGAGCCGAAGGTCGCGATCGAAATCAGCCAGCCGGGCAGCGCCACGCCGCTCAATATCCCGGCGCCCTTCTGGGACAAGCTCTATGCCGAGCTTTGCCTCGTCATTCCACATGCGCGGGAGCTCACACGCCGTGCGGGAGCCTCGGTCCACTGACCTTCGAAACGGTTCGTAACAGCTCTTCCAAGCCTCACCTGCTTATGCACGGGCAGGGAACGGCAGTTGCCGCTCGTTCAAGTGCAGGCGCTTCATCCGCTGGCTGTGGATTGATCGTTCAACGTTGAGCTCAGCAAGCACGATTTGGGCAAGCGGCGAGCGGGGTCCTCGGCCGGCCTCAGGCGAAGAGAGCTAAGCTCAGGGACTAGAGCAACTTGCGCGAACTTTAGATCAGTGCTCTTTTCCGTTCGGGCTGAGCTTGTGAGGGATCCCATGAAAGTAGTACTTTCATGGGTACCCGTTGAAGCCCTCTTTTGCCCCCTTGAAGGCAAAGCAGGACAGCTCCTTCGACGCCGCTTGATTGTCGCTCAGGAGAGCGTTCGACCGCTCAAGGCAAACGGGTCAGATTCAGCGCGATCTGCTCTAAGGGCGGGAAGATGCTGAAGCCACGAAGCCAACACTTGGCGGCGAGACTTTTGTCGCTAAACCGCAGCAGCGCTAGCCGCAAAGTGCACAGAGATTGAGGATCGACGCCGCGCGAGGAGCCGCGGGCATGCCGCGGCCCCGAGCTTCAGCGAAGGACGTGTTACCGCAGCTGAAGATCAGATACCCGCGGCTACCCCGACGAGCGACTGAAGCGGCATGCGCAGGCCATTGACACCCAAGCTGACTGCTCCACCCTCGGTCACCACGTCGCGCACGATCCCGGTCCCTTGAACGGTGACGGGAATGGGGTTGCCGGCGGCGTCGAGAGCAGTGATGGACAGGCTGTAGGCACCTGACGGCGCCTGCTGCCCATTGGCAAGCAAGCCGTCCCAGCTCACGCGACCATCCGACGTGCCGGGCTCGAGATTGGCCCGCTGCATCTCCCGTCCGGCTGCGTCGGTGATAGTAGCAACCAGTGACGCTGGTGTTCGATCGGGCTTGAACGCCCAGCTTGCCGGCGCCGACGCATCGAGCCCGGACACAGGCGAACTGAAGCGCGCTTCGCGGCCAATGAAGGCCGAAGCCTGGGCCATGTCCTGTGCGGAAATTCGCTCCAGGATCTCCTTCAATGATTTGTTCTGCTGTACCGACTGCTCGACCTGCGAATATTGGACGAGCTGCTGCGTGTACTCGGACGTATCCATGGGATCGAGCGGATCCTGGTTCTGCATCTGCGTTGTGAGCAGCTTCAGGAACATGTTGAAGTCGGTGCTGGAGGTGCCTCCCGCTTTTGCGGCGGAGGCGAGGAGCCCCTGGCTTCCCAAATCGGTGGATGCAATGGAGGTCATATCATTCGTTCCTCAAGCCATGAGATCGATTTGTCCGGCGGAGCGGAGCGGGCGGTATTGAGCCTCGTCCGTGTCTGCTGGCTGTTGATCGGGGTGTCGTTCACCGTCCCGGCGGCCGCCATCCTGATGCTGGCGCTGCCACGAAGAGCTGCCGCTCTCGCCGTCGCGCGCGCCGAATTTGAGAGACTGGTTGTCGGCGCGAACACCGGCATCGGCAAGCGCTCGGCCGAGATCGGCTGCGTCGCGCCGCAGCATGTCGAGCGCTGCCTGGCTTTCGGCCGTCATCACGGCGCGCAGGCTGCCGCCCTCGTCGAATGACATGCGAACCTCGATCCGCCCCAAGTCTTGGGGGCTAAGCCTGACAACCAGTTCATCGCCTCCGCTCGCCACGCGTCGGGCAATCTCGACCCCCATGTCACGGCCGATCTGCCCTGGGCGGGCGACAACCGTCGGTTCGCGGGAGGCACGAACCGGGGCCGGCATGGCGGAATCGCGCGAGGCCGACGCGGTGGCCGTCTGGTGAGAAGCCGATGGAGCCCCATGCGCCGGTTCGGCAGCGGGCTCGAAGTTTGGCAGCCCGGCTTCGGGGGCCGGTGCGCCATTGCCCGTCGGTGCGGCAACGGCGCTCGCGGCCTGGGCTGGAACAGCGGGTGGAGCCGTCGGCGCGGTTTGAGCGAGTTCTTCCGGCTTCGTTGCTAGGCTGGCGCGGCCACTTGCGGCCGCGGCTAAGCTCGACGCGTCAGCATTCAACCGCGGGGGTTGAAGCACGACCGTGTCAGCGCTTTCCGCAATCTTTGGGGCGGCTGCAGTGTCCGGGAGCTCGGTCTGCCCCGGCCGCCGCGCTCGCCGCTCCGAGCCCTTCACTTCAGGCGAAACTTCGTTGGAAGGCATCATACCTGCCCTGAGTGCCTGCGCTCCCTCCGGCTCCGGCTGCGGTGACTGGGCTAGCTGTGGCTCCGGCTGCACAGTCTCGGCCGGCTGTGGCTCCGGTTGCAGAGCCTGGGCCGTGGCCGCGGCGTTTGGCGTCGGCGCTGCTAGCGGGGCAGGGACGCTACCCAGAAGTTGTGGCTGTGCTGGTGCCGCAAGGCTGGTCGTTTCGCGAGTATCGCCAGACTTTTCGGCACCGCCCAAAGCTTTGGTGGACTGCTGGCCCGCCTCTCCCTTGTCACTGGCCTCAGCGGCTGGCTTGCCGGAGGAAGCTGCGATGGCCTCCGCTTCCAGTTTTTTGCTCGGCTGAGGGGCGAACGCAGCCGAAGGAGCGCTGCTCCCGGCAGTTGGCTCTTGCCGCAACTTCATCGTATCAGTGGCGGCTTGCGGTTCCGAAGCTGTCGGATTGGGCGCCGACGATTGGGTGACGCCGTTCGGCGCAATGACGGGGAGCAACCCGTCGACCTCGCTCTCCACTGCCTGCCCTTGCATGACGGGCGCTCGGGGAAGATCAATCGCGAGGGGGACCGGCTGGGGCTGTGCGGGCGGCGACCCAAGCGAGCTGTCCGAGAGACTTGCTTGCAGGGTGCTTGTCCCAGCATCGAGCGCGACGGGCATTGCGCTGGCACTGCTGAGCAGGGTGGAGCGAACCGCGCTCGAGGCGAATTGGGGCCGAGAGGGGGCTGAAATCGCGGTGGCTCCCACAATGAGAGCCGTGTCGAGAGTCATTCCGGGCGAAGGTGCAAGGTCAAAGGTGGCCGCGCGGACCGGCTCGAAGCTGGCTTGCGCGCCTGCCTTCGCTGCCGAAGGCATCGGTGCAAGGGCGGTGTTCAGCACTTGTGCGAAACCCCCTGGTTGAGCGTTGCTGCTTCCTTCAGCCAGGCCGAGCGCGGCAAGCCCCGCAGCCGCCGCTTCCTGCCCGGGTGGTACAACAGCGAACGGTACCATTGATGCCATCATCATTCTTTTATCCTGCAGGGGCTGGCCCATCGTCCATTATAGACGCAGGCAAGCCGTTTGACGCGGTTCAAGCAATTGCGCCCAAGGTTCGGATGCGTGAGCGGACATGGATCTCATTTTGGGAGAGAACCACCGTTGTCGGACGCACCCGCTCCATGATCGATCGTACGAACGGACGAATGGTAGGGTTGGTCAGCAGGCACGGTATGTCGCCCTCGGCAGCGAGGCGGTCGTAGGTCTCGCGGACGGAGGCGATGAATCCCTGAAGACTGGATGGAGCCATGGCGAGATGTCGGTCGTCGCCGTGGCCCAGGATGCTTTCGGCGAATTCCTGGTCCCAGCGGGCGGACAGCGTCACGATCGGGATGACCCCCTCACGGCTCTGCTGGGCCGAGATCTGCCGCGCCAGCCGGCTGCGAACATGCTCGGTCATTTGCGTGAGGTTTGAAGTGAATGCGCAGGCCTCGGCAATGCCTTCCAATATGGTCGGAATGTCACGGATCGAGATGCCCTCCGCGAGCAAGTTCTGCAGTATGCGTTGAACACCGGAAATGGCGATCTTCGCAGGTACAATGTCCGCGACCAGCTTCTCGCTTTCCTTGTGAACCTCGTTCAGAAGCTTCTGCGTTTCCGTGTAGGAGAGAAGATCCGCGATATTGTCCTTGACGAGTTCGGTGAGGTGCGTGGTGATCACGGTGCCGCTGTCCACGACTGTCAGTCCACGGAAACC
The DNA here is from genome assembly GCA_016781555.1 of Pseudomonadota bacterium. Taxonomy (GTDB): domain Bacteria; phylum Pseudomonadota; class Alphaproteobacteria; order Sphingomonadales; family Sphingomonadaceae; genus Allosphingosinicella. Next base: position 4,516 of record JADDQD010000254.1, read on the forward strand.
AGCCTCGTCGCGCAGGTCCTTGTCGATCCAGAGTGCCGGCAGATTGAACACCGGCTCGGTGGTATTCTCGCCCGGAAGCCCGACATTGCCGCCGTGCGGGTTGATCACCAGGAGCTTGTCCAAACGGCTTTGGCCCCGGGCCGCTTCCGTCTCCTTGACGTAAACGACATACTCGTTTGCCGGCAAAGCGACGTTGTCGAGAATGCGCACCGCAGGGAGCACGAACCCATAGTCGAGGGCGAATTGTCGGCGAAGCGCACGCACCTGATCGTCCAGCCGCGGATCACTGGTTGAGTCGTTGATGAGCGGCACAAGCCCATAGCCGAGCTCGATTCGGATGGCGTCGATTGCCAGGGTGCGGGAGATTGGTTCCTCAACTTGCGCCGCGTCCGTCTCCTCGGCCGCCTTAGCCATCCGCTCGAGAGCTTGCTCGCGCTCGTTGCGCTGAGACGTTTTCCAGGCGATCCAGCCGCACAGGCCGCCGAGCCCCGCGAAGGGGATGAACGGGAGCCCCGGCAGCAGCGCAAGGGCGAGCATCAAGAAGGCCGACATTCCGAACGCTTTGGGAAAGCGGCCGAGTTGGTCAGCAAGCGCAGCGCCTGCCTTGCCCGACATGCCGCCCTTCGACACGAGCAGGCCCGCGGCAATAGAGACGATCAGTGCCGGAATTTGACTGACCATCCCGTCGCCGACGGTAAGGATGGTATAGGTGTGGAAGGCTTCGCCGAACGGGACACCGTGAATTGCCACGCCGACGATCAGGCCGACGACGATGTTGATTCCGGTGATGAGGAGGCCGGCGATGGCATCGCCTTTGACGAACTTCGAAGCACCGTCCATCGCCCCGTAGAAGCCGCTCTCGGCTTCGATTTCGGCACGTCGCGCACGCGCATCGGCTTCGCTGATCATTCCGGCGGAGAGGTCCGCGTCGATCGCCATCTGCTTGCCGGGCATCGCGTCGAGGCTGAAGCGGGCGCCGACCTCGGCGATGCGTCCTGCGCCTTTGGTGATCACGACGAAATTGATGACGATGAGGATGATGAAGATGGTGAGCCCGATCACCGTCTCGCCGCCCATCAGGAACTCGCCGAACGCAGCAATGACGCCGCCGGCCGCATGGCTGCCTTCGTGTCCATGGCCGAGGATCAGCCGGGTCGAGGCGAGATTGAGCCCCAGCCTTAGCATCGTCACGATAAGGAGAATGGTCGGGAAGGCCGACAGCTGAAGCGGCTTTTCGATGAACAAAGCCGTCATCAGGATCATTACGGAGATGGTGATGGACAATGCCAGGCCGATGTCGAGCAACCAGCCCGGCATTGGCAGGATGAGCATGGCGATGATCGCCACGACGCCAGCGGCAAGCGCAAGATCGCGGCTCGCGCCGAACCGCTGAAGCGTGGTGCTCAGTTGGGATGACATGCGACCGCCTGGTGCTTAGGTCAGAGGGCGGGCGAGACGGGGAAACCCGCTTCGATGAAGCTGCGAAGCTTGTTGCGCATCGTCCGGACCGAAATGCCGAGCATGGTGGACGCGGACGTTCGGTTGCCCTTGCAGCGTTCCAGCGTGTGCAGAATGAGTTCGCGTTCGACGTCGGCGACGGTGTGTCCGACCAAGGCTTCTACATCGAAGCCGGTGGCACAATCGGCAAACATGGCGATCGCGGCCGCGATCAGCTCGCGTTCCGGCGGCAAGGGGACATAGTCCCTTGCGCCGCCCTTTATGGCCGCCACTGCGGCCGAGGCTGGTGCGTCGATCCCGCAAGCGAGCACCGGAACCGTGATCCGCTCCGAGCGCAGGCGTTCGATGAAGCTACGGACGTCAAAGCCTACTTCGATCATCGTCAGGCTCGCGGGCTTGCGCCGCAGCTGCTCGACGGCAGCTTCGGGGCTTTGCACGATATCGACTTCCACGCCTGCTTCGCGCGCCATAGCCGCGGCGGCGGCAAATTCGCTGCCATGGGCGCCGATCAGCATCATGCGAACGGGGGAGGGGGCGAAGGCTTCCATCATCGGTCCTGACGAACAATCTCGGTCAGCGTGATGCCCAGCGCGTTGTCGATAAGCACGACCTCGCCACGGGCGATCAGCCGGTTGTTTACAAACATGTCGACGGGCTCTCCCACGCGCCGGTCGAGCTCGACCACGTCGCCGGCTTTCAGCCGCATCAGCTCGCCAATCTCCATGCGCGAGCGGCCGAGCACCGCATGCACTTTAACGGGCACGTCGTACACCGCGTCGAATTCCTGCGCGACGGTGTTGCTGGCCGACTCATTGCGAGCGTCTGCGGACCAGTTCGCGTCGTGGTCTACTGACGTCCGGCTCAGATCATCGAACTCAGCCGGAACCAGCTGGCTCGGGGGGCTACTTTCACTCATCGAAGTCTCCATCATGAATTCATCCATTGCCGGATCACGGACGTGGACTCAGCGGGGCTTGCCGTCACGGCATCGCCTATCCGCTTCAGTGCCGAGAGCTTGATGCGGCCGTCGACCTGAGCGAGCGCGATTTCCTGGTCCAGCAAGGCAACATCGCTGCTGGCGCCTGGCGCACCAAGTTGCGGCGGAGCATCGGGGTCGCCCTCTGCGGTGCCTGCCTGCAGCGCCAGCTTCTCCGGATCGCCCGCAACCAACGCCGCTTCGTCGCCAACCGCCCCGGGTGAGCGTCGTTCGCGCAGCATGCGCAGGGCGAATATGCCGACCGCAGCGATGATCAGGATCTTGAGCACGTCGAAGATGTGATCGGTCGGGAGCGACGAGAGGATGCCTTCCTCTTCCGCTGCATCTTCAGGTACGGCAAAAGCCATGCTTTCCACCGCAACGCTGTCGCCTCGCTCGGCATCGAAGCCGACCGCATTTTCGACCAGCCGGTTGAGGCGGCGAAGCTGCGGTTCAGGAACCCCCTTGGGGCCGCCGTCAACGAGGACGGCTACCGTCAGCCGCTTGATTTTGCCTGCCGAGCGAACAGTTACGGTGTTGGTGCGGCTGTTCTCATAGGTTGTATCTTCGGAGTT
>JADDQD010000074.1 GCA_016781555.1 Pseudomonadota bacterium
CACCCGCATAACCGCGTCGAGATCGAGAATGCCTCCTTCAGCGACTTTGATCGACGAGTGATTCATTGCATCGGCTTTGCGTCTGGGCCGCGCCCATAAATCGGTTTCGGCTCGAGCGACCGCAAGGCCTCGGGGAGCAGGGCTGCGTCCGCGGCGCGCGGAAGCGCGTCATGAGCCTCACCAAATCCGCGCGCGCTCACCAGCAGTTCTGCGCCCGATCCGAACACCGCTTGCGCGAAGATCGACGCGGCGGCTTCCTCGGGCGCGAGCGAGCGGAGTTCATCGCAGGGCATGAGTGGTTCACGGGCATAGCTTTGCACGAAAAGCTGCCCGTGTCCGCCATGAAGCGCAACGGCTAAGTCAGCGCCGGGCGCGGCGGCAGCCACAGCCGCGAGTGAGGAATAGCCGAAAAGCGGAGCGCGCCAGCCGATCGCCAGCCCATGCGCCGCGGCCAGGCCCACGCGAACGCCCGTGAAGCTTCCGGGGCCGCAGTCCACCAGGATTGCAGACGGTCGACGTCCAGACAGCAGTTCCTTGATCATTGGGACCAGCCGCTCGGCGTGGCCTCGGCCGACCAGTTCGTGCCGCTCGTCGACCACTCTCCCGGTTTCGATCAGCGCCACCGAACAGGCGGCGGTTGCGCTGTCGATGACAAGCAGCATTTACCCTTAAACGGCCTCTACCTTGTCCACTTCGGGTACGTAGTGCTTCAGGAGCCCTTCGATGCCCTGCTTCAGCGTCATGGTCGAAGACGGGCAGCCCGAGCAGGCACCGTGAAGAGCGAGGTAGACAGTGCCCTTCTGAAAGCCGCGGTAAACGATATCGCCCCCGTCCTGCGCAACCGCTGGACGCACCCGCGTCTCGATAAGCTCCCTGATCTGCGCCACGATGTCGGCATCTTCCGCATTGTCGTCAAACTCTTCTTCGCCGACCAAAATCCCAGTGGCCGTGCCGGGCCTGAACAGAGGCGCGCCACTTGAAAAGTGATCGAGCAAGATGCCGAGAACTTGGGGCTTCAACTCCCGCCATTCGACACCCGGCGCCGCGGTAACGGAAATGAAGTCGCGTCCGAAAAACACGCCTTCGACATCCCCGATGGAAAAAACCGCTTCGGCTAACGGTGAGGCCTCGGCTTCCTCGAAGCTCGCAAAATCCCGCGTGCCGCCCGTCATCACCGTCTGGCCAGGCAAAAATTTAAGCGTCGAGGGATTGGGGGTTGGTTCGGTTTGGATCAGCATGCAGCCCATGTGGCCCGCGGCAGCGGCGCGATCAAGTGCAGCAAGGTGAACCTCGCCTAACAGGCAGGTTCAGGGCGCGCTCAACCTAAGCAGTTTACCCAGGATCGAGGATGGCGGCCGGTTGCGTAGCTTTCGCCGCCATCCCCGTACCAAAAGGAGTATCCGTTGCGTAAGCTTATTCTCGCATTTTCGGCCGCGGCGCTCGCCGTTCCTGCCGTGCCCACGGCGGCGCTGGCGCACGCGCCACAGGAAACCCGCTCATGGCGCGGTTCGGACGGCCGCCTTCAGTGCAAGCGCCCGAACGGCACAACAGGCCTCCTCGTCGGCGGCGCTGCCGGCGTCCTTGGTGGCCGTGCCATCGATCGGCGAGGCGACCGCGCCACCGGAACCATCCTCGGCGGCGCGCTTGGCGCTCTCCTGGGCAGGCACGTGCAGCGGAACATGCTCAGCCGCTGCCGCTGATCCATTCGGGCTTTCCCGCGGGCGAAATCCGCCTGGCCGGCAATATAAGCGTCGACCCGAGGATTGCTGACCGCCGTTCGATTTACTTCTTCGTATCTTGCGGGTTTTCGAGCAGCGGGAACTTGATGCCAAGCTGATCAAGGTAGGTCGCGTGGCGCGTCGGATCGTAATAATATTTCTGAAGCTGAGGCTTGTAGCGCGCCATGATTTCGGAATTGATCTCAAGCGCTGGCCGGTCGGCTGCCGTGATCATCGGCACATATTTCTGGTCCTTCGTCTGCACCTCGGCAAAATAGTTGCGCGCCTGTCGGCGGAGTTCGGGCTTGGTCAGGAGATCCAGCGTCGTCATCGCCACCACCTTGGCGCCTGCGACAACGCCTTTGTGCGCGATCGGCGTCGCCATGGCGATTGCGTTGGACCAGTTGTGGCCCGGCAGTTCCGGTATGTTGGCGGGGTACCGGATGGTGATCGTCGGCACGACCCATGAAACGTCGCCGATGTCGTCGGAGCCGCCGCTCTTGGGCTCCTTCAAAGGTGGTTCAAGCGCCTTCAGCTCGGTTGGAAGGCCCTCCTGTTTATCGGCTCCTGCATTTTGCTGGACGAGCTTGGCGAATGCCTGCTCGCCCGCCGTCCACTTCGGCAGCCCCACGGCCTTGATGTTGGCGTAGGCAGCCTCGGCGATCGGCCGGTTGAAGTGACGGGGTGCGGCCGTGCCGACGATTCGCCGCTTCACCGTTGTTGCGGTCATTTTCGCAGCACCCTCCGCGATCTCGTTTCCGATGTCGAAATTTTTGCGGATCCGATCGAAATCCTGCTCGCGGAAATAGTACCAGACCGTTGCCACGGACGGCACCACGTTGGGCTGGTCCCCGCCATCCGTGATGACATAGTGCGATCGTTGCTCGGGCCTCAGATGCTCGCGGCGCATGTTCCAGGCGATGTTCATGAGCTCCACGGCATCCAGCGCCGAGCGGCCCCGCCACGGAGCTCCCGCTGAGTGAGCACTTTCGCCGCTGAACTGATACTCCACTGAGATGAGGCCGGTGCCGGAAGGCTGGCCCCAGGTGGTGTCAAGATTGTCTCCGACATGGGTGAACAGCACCGCATCCACGCCGTTGAAGACACCGTCTCGCACCATGTAAGCCTTGCCGGCCACCAGTTCCTCGGCAACGCCCGGCCAAAGCATCAGCGTGCCGGCAATCTTGTTCCGCTCCATCAGCTCCTTCACTGCGAGAGCCGCGACGATGTTCACTGCCTGACCCGAATTGTGACCTTCGCCGTGCCCGGGCGCACCGGCGACGAGTGGCTCGCGCCACGGAACGCCGGGTTTCTGGGAGGATTTCGGAATGCCATCGATGTCGCTGCCAAGCGCGATCACCGGGCCACCACTACCATTTGTCCAGCGCGCGACCCAGCCGGTCGGCAGGCCGGAGATACCACGCTCTACGGTGAAGCCGTTCTTTTCCAAAAGCGCCGTTAAGTAGCGCGAAGTCTCTTCCTCGTGAAAGCCGAGTTCGCTGAAGCTGAACACCGAATCGTTGATCTCCTGCGCGAGCTTTGCGCGGGCGTCCACTTCCGCCACCGCTCGGGCCTTGAGGTCGCCGGACCGCGGTGCCGCCTCCGCCGTCACCCCGAGGGCAAGTGCAAGTGCGGCCGCAAACGTGAAGCGTGAGGTGATCATCTGTTCATCCTTTCCGGCGGAACATGGCTGGCGGGATATGGCTTTGGCAAGGGTCCGACTCGTTTCGGCGCGCAATCGATTCGGTTCGGCGAGCCCGCAGGAACCCCCGAGTCCGAGCTTCGCTGGCGCTCGATTCTTCTTGGAGGATCAAGGGCATGCGCGCCGCGAAGCTCGACTCAAGCATGATTTCACGCATTGCCTATGATGACGCCGAAGAGGCACTCAGCATCTGGTTCCGGCAAACCGGGCGCTACGTTTATTATGGCGTTCCGCGCGCCATCTACGAGGGGCTGCGGGCGGCCCCATCCGCAGGGCGCTACTTCAACGAGTGTGTGAAGGGCCGTTACCGCTGCAGCTTTGATCCGGAACGCCGGCGGTTCAGGCCACCCGCCCCGGAATGGCAACGCCATCGCGCCCGCAGCGTTGGCGGAGGGTGACTGTCTATTTCACCAGCGACACCCATTTCGGCGACCACCGCACGATCAACATTCACAAGCGGCCGTTCACCTCCGTAGCCGAGATGAATGAAGCTCTTGTCGCCGCCTGGAATGGCGTCGTCAGTGACGCGGATGACGTGTGGCATCTGGGGGACTTTGCCCGCAAGCTGGCCGATGTCCCGGCTCTGCTTGCTACGCTAAACGGAAGGATACACCTTATCCGCGGGAACAATGATCCTGCCGGCATTGTCGATCTTCCAGGCTGGGCGAGCGTTCGCGATTACCACGAGATCGAGCTGGGTGAGAGAAAGCTCGTCCTGTGCCATTATCCCTTCCGAAGCTGGAACGGGCAGCATCGCGGCGCAGTCAACCTTCACGGCCACAGCCATGGCAGGCTCAAACCGCTGCCCCGGCAATATGATGTCGGAGTGGATGCGCGCGGATTTCGCCCCGTCCCGCTACCGGCACTGCTGGCGCCGTGACGGCTCGCCCTAGACTCGTTCCCGTTGATGCCGAACCGAGAGGGAGTCACCTTACCATTGATCAGCGTTCTCTCCGAGCCGTCAGGTGATTCCGCCGACGAGAAAGCACTTTAGCTGTCCGGCTATTTTAAATCGCGTAGCGTCAGCCGGTCCCACATCGCGGCCCAGGGGGAGTCAGCCTTGCCGTCCGATTCGAGATAAGCAGGCTTCAGCACGTTGGTGCTGCTGCTTGGGGCTGGAGTGGGCTTCACATCGGCCAACCGTTTCAGATCGAACTTCTGGTCGAACTTGAGGCCGGTCTGTCCGCCCTGCGTCCAGCAGATCCTCCCAAACGCGGTGCCGCCCTGATCAAGATCGAGAAGGACTTCCTGTTCGAGTGGGAATTCGTGGTCGGCCTCCACCATAGCGCCCTCGGCGGAAATATTCCGCAGGCGCACCGGCACTGAGTCGTGGTTGCAGTGGATCGTGCCCTTCCAGATGAAGCCGTGGCGCGGCGCGCGGCTATTGCTTGTGCTCTCGACCGGCTCGACCTCGGGTTCGCCGTTGAGGCGGCGGATGATGAAATCCTGAATCGGCACCGATCCAATGATCGTCGTCTCGTCCAGGAACTCCAGGCCTATCCGGTTTTCACGGAGCCAGCGCACGACGCACTTGGTTCGATTGCAACCGGGGAATTGGACCTCGACGTTCTGGCCGATCCGCGCCTCGACGGCGGCTTCGATCATGATCCCGCCAGAGGACACGTTGACGACCGACACTTCATACTTGCGCCGGCGGAAGATCAGGATCGCCTCATTCAGCACGTCACGATGCCGTTCCTCGCGGCGGTGGTTCGTGAGGCGCGATTCCTCGCGCTTCACCGCAATTGCGGTGAGGCTTCGGGTATTGTCCGGTGCGGCCTTGCGCTTTTTCGATGCAATTGGAGTGGCGGGCCGAGCCGGTTCGCCAGAAAGAATTGCGGAGCGGACGTCGTGCATCATTTTCCCCGGGGCTGGTTTCCCCCGAACTATGCAGCAGAATGTGTTACCTTTTTGCTACTGATCAGCCGCGCCCAATAAGCGACGTCTCGTAGTTTCGGAGAAGATCTTCCGCCCCATCGAACAGTTCGTCTGCCCCTGCCTGGTGAAGCACGTCGTCGGGGAAGCCGCCGCTCCTCAGCCCAACCACCCTTAAACCAAGCTTCTTTGCGGCCTCAACGTCGAAGGGGGAATCGCCGACCACAGCGATTTCGTCCGATCCGAACGGCTTCACTTTGTCCATTGCAGCTGCGAAAATGTCCGGACACGGCTTGGAGTGCTCGACGTCGTCTGCGGACGTCGTCGCCGTGACGAGATCGGCGGCGCCAATCAGGTTCAGGTGGAACTCGACTTCCGAACCTTTGGCGGAGGAGGCAAGCACGATCTTCTTTCCGTCCGAGACGATCCGCTCGAACAGTTCGCGTACGCAGGGGAATGGCACCACCCGCGGCAGGTAGTCGCGCTTGAACAGCTCGGAGCGATAGGTGTCGAGTTCCTCGTGCAGGCGATCGGCTTCGTTCTTCGGGAGCAGTGCGCGTATCAAATTGTCGCCGCCCTTTCCGATCTGCTCGCGAATGTCCTCCACCGGGATGTCGAAGCCGAACTTCAAAAAGGCTTCGCGCCACGCGACGGCGTGCAAATCGTTGCTGTCGATCAGCGTGCCGTCGACGTCGAAAAGAACTGCTTGGATCATTATCGCTCCTGACCACCGGGTCGCAGCTTAAGTCCCGTCGTAGCAGTCGGTTCCGCCGCCGCGGGGCATCCGGGTGGATTGGTATTGAAGATGGGCGGGAAAGGCAGTTCAGGCCATTTCAGCCTGAAGCGGCTTGGGCGGCTGCGCGGGCCGCGACGCGGCTCTTCCTCAAGCCCTCAGCGGCGAAGATAACAAGCGCCGTCCAGATTGCCCCGAAGCAGATGATGTGCGGTGTTGTGAGCCGCTCGCCGAACATCAGGACGGCCAGCAGGAACTGGAGCGAGGGTGCGATATATTGAAGAAAGCCAAGGGTTGAGTAAGGCAGGCGCCGCGCTGCCGCCGTGAAGAGCAGCAGTGGCACGGCCGTTGCCGCACCCGCGAGGGTGAGCAGAAGGTCGGTGCCGAGTTCGACGCCGAAGTTGCTCTCGCCGCGCCCGTGCAGCCACAGGATCCATAGCAGCGCGAGCGGCGCCAGCATTGCGGTTTCGATAAGCAGCCCTTCGAGCGAATCGACGGGCGCGACCTTGCGCAGGAAGCCGTACAGCGCGAAGCTCGCCGCAAGGCTGAGGCTGATCCACAGCGCACTGCCGGCTCCGGCGGCCAACACCGCGACCCCAGCCGCCGCGAGAAGCACAGCAAAGCTTTGCCCGCGCGTCAGGCGCTCGCCAAGCACGATCACTCCGAGCAGCACGTTGACGAGCGGGTTCAGATAATAGCCGAGGCTGCCCTCGAGCACATGGCCGTTGACCACCGCCCACACCCAGATCAGCCAGTTGGCTGCAATGAGCGCCGCCGTTAGCGCGAGAACTCCGGCCACCCTCGGAGTGCTGATCGCCGTTCGGATAGCCGGCCAGCGCTTCGAAAGCGTCGCCAGCAGCGCGAGAAACAGCAGCGACCATACAATGCGATGGGCAACGATTTCGCCGGCGGGCACGTGATCGATCGCCTTGAAGTAAAGCGGCAGCACGCCCCAGAAGAGGTAGGCGCCGAGCCCGAGCAGCAATCCCGCTCGGGCGCGGTCGTGGTCGTTGGTCATGGCGGGCGCGCCTAGACCATTTGACGGCTGGTGGAAACGGCCGGCGCCATGCCGCAAGCTCGCCCAGGCGGCCGGGCGGGAGCGGATGATTGGTTCGAGGACTGCACTGAGGTAGGCTGCGCGCAAAGCCTGGGAGTGACGGAATGCGCGTGATCATGTTTTTTGCCGCGGCAGGCGTGCTTGCACTGCTTGGCGGATGCGAGGGCAAAAGAGACGAAAAACCTCCAGAGCGCGTGGATGTCGGAACTGAAATCACGCAAGCGCCTGCAGAAGGTAAGGCTGAGGACGGGCGCCTTTCGATCAAAGGCCCGGGCTTCGACCTCAAGGTCAACATCCCGGAAGGGGTCAGCAACCCCGCGGATAGTGAAAACGAACTTCTCTATCCTGGCTCAAAGCTGAGCGGCATGCACATCGAGGCGGGAGGAAAGAGCGCCAACACAAAGGCCAATGGCGGCCTCGAACTCCGCTTCACCAGCTCCGAACCGGTCGAAAAAGTTGCCGCCTGGTATCAGGATCCGGCGCGTCAGGACAAATTTGCCGTGACATCCGTCGCACGGGAGGATGGAGCGCTGGTAATCAGAGGCAACCAAAAGGGTGACGGTGACCCGTTCATGCTGCGCCTTGCCCCCACAAGTGCGGGTGGAACAGAGGGGCGGATGACCCTGAGCGGTCGGAGCTGAGCATAAGTGGCCGCTCTTGCCGAACCCGAAGACGTGCGAGCGCATCTGATCGCGGCCGCGCGCGCCGGCGTCGCACTGACCTACGGAGAGCTTTTGGAGCAGCTTGGCTACAGCTTTTCGCGCCCGAAAATGCGACAGCTTTGCGCCATCCTTTCTGCCGTCGACGAGGACGCGGAAGCGCGTGGCGAGCCAGAACTTGCTGTTTTGGTGGTCCGCCAGAGCGACGGCATTCCCGGCCAAGGTTGGTGGGCCGCGGGCGGGGCTCGCAGCCGAGACTATCAGGGGGCTTGGGAGGGACCCGAGGCAGCCCTGTTCATCCACTCAGTCCAGGCTGAAACCTTTGCTTACTGGCAGTCCCAATTCGGAACAGGGCCTGCATCGGCGAACGATTAACCATGTCTCGTCACGCATGGGCTGCAAAAGTGGTGCATATGGGCAGTGAGGAGCTTTTCGAATGCCCAAAGGTGTCGCAATGCCGTTTCGCATGGTCATCCTTGGCGCGGCGCTCTCGCTCGCCGCGTGCAATCAGCGCGCGGGGGATGCCGAGCTCGCCGAGCTCGACAATCAGATCGTCGGGAACGACGCCGACCCGGCGCTGACCAGCGCGCTTCAAGACCAGATCCTGGTGGATCCTGCGCTGACGCAGCAGTCCAACAAGAATGCCGTACGGCCGCCGGAGACGCCGACGCAGGCGCAATATCCGCTTCCGGCCGATGCCGAACCGGCGAGCTACGCTGCTGCAGCTCCTGAAGCAGGCACGCGAGACGCGCCTGCTGGGGCGGCTTCCGCCGCACGAGTGGGTGATGGCGGAATGGCGGACTGCGCTCCAGCGCTTCAATATGGCCTGGCTTGGGCGAGGCGCTTGCCCGGCGGATTTGCCGTTTATCCCGGCGCTCGGCTCGATGAAGCGGCCGGCACGGATCGTGCCGACTGCCGCGCGCGCATCGTCACCTTCACCACCGGCGCAACACCTCAACAAGTGATCGGTTGGTATCGTTCGCGCGCCGCCGAAGCCGGCTATACGGCCGAAGGCCAGGTGCGGGGCGCCGACCAAATCCTCGCCGGTGCAAATGCCGGGTCCGGCGGTGCTTATTATCTGATCCTTACGCCGCGTCCGGGCGGCGGCTCGGAAGTGGCGCTGATCGTCAACGGGGGCTAATCAAGCCCCCCACCCCAGCATCAGCCTCAGCTCTACGCCCTCTGGCGAAGCGGTTGCTGCGTCGCTACATCGCCGCGGATGCCGAACCTCATTCTTGTCATGCTCGGCGGCGCCATCGGCGCCGCTTTCCGATACCAGGTCGGCAGGGTCGCAGCGGAGCGGCTCGGCGACAGCTTCCCCTGGGGAACCTTCGGCGTAAATCTGCTCGGCAGCCTCCTTATGGGCTTACTTGCAGGCGCGATCGCACAGGGCGGCAGAACGTCTGAGCCGCTGCTGCTGTTTGCGGGCATCGGTGTGCTTGGTGGCTTCACCACGTTTTCCGCCTTCAGCCTTGAAACCGCGCGGATGATCGAGCGTGGCGAATTTGCGTCTGCTGCAGCATATTCCGTTTCCTCGGTCGTGGCGGGCATCACCATGCTGTTCGTCGGCCTCTGGGCCGGGAGGGCGGCGGCATGACCAACAGCGCTGGCAGCGGAGAAGTCCGGCAATTCACCGTCTCTACAGAGGATGACGGCATCCGGCTGGACCGCTGGTTCAAGCGGAACCTTCCTGACGCCACCTTCAACATAGTGTCGCGATGGGCGCGAACCGGACAGCTGCGCATCGAGGGCAAGCGTGCCGCGCCGGGGGACCGCGTCGAGGCAGGGCAGATCATCCGTGTCCCGCCGGCCGAGGCGCCCGCGGCCCCCAAAGCCGTCCCCGAGCGTCAGCAGCTCAGTGCTGACGAGATTTCTTTCGTCAACGACATGGTGATCTATCGCGACGCCGCGGCGATTGTCGTTAACAAGCCCCCTGGTCTGGCGACGCAAGGCGGCACCAAGACCACCGTCCATCTAGACGGGCTGCTCGATGGCTTGGTTGAAGATGGGGGCCCACGCCCGAAGCTCGTGCACCGGCTGGACAAGGATACTTCGGGCGCGCTTCTTGTTGCTCGCACCCCGCGGGCGGCAGCATTCTTCTCCAAGTTGTTTTCCGGGCGCACCGCGCGCAAGGTCTACTGGGCGTTGGTCGTCGGCGTTCCCGACATCAAGGACGGCTTCATCGACCTGCCGATCGGCAAGCAATTCGGCACGGGCGGCGAGAAGATGTGCGTAGACGAAGAACAGGGCTTGCCGTCGAGGACCCGCTACCGCGTGGTCGAGCGAGCCGGCAACCGCGCCGCCTGGGTGGAACTCCAGCCGCAGACCGGGCGCACGCACCAGCTGCGCGTCCACATGGCGGCGATCGGCCATCCGATCGTCGGCGACGGTAAATATGGCGGGCAGGAAGCTTATCTCACCGGCGCCATCAGCCGCAAGCTGCACCTCCACGCGCGCCGTCTGCGCATCGATCACCCCGATAACGGCCAGATCGACGTAACAGCAGAGCTCCCCACACATTTCTCCGAGAGCATGTCCTATCTCGATTTCGAGCTGGCGGCGGGAGATCTGCCGCTGGACGAGGTGAAGTTCGGGGACACACCGGAAGGCAAGCGCAAGGCGGCAAGCGCCGCGGCCAAGGCTCGACGAAAGGAGCGCAAGGGCGAACGGCGGAGCAGGGGGAGGTCCTGAATGCAACGGAGGTTGGCTGCAATAGAGGGTCTCAGCGCCTCGGGCGCGGTCGAAATGGCGAAGCTGATGCGCATCGAGTCTCGACTTTGAACCACCTCGCCATCTTCGACTGCGACGGAACTCTGGTCGACAGCCAATCCAACATTTGCCTAGCGATGGAGCACTGCTTTGCAGGGGCGGGCCTCGCGCCGCCGCTGCGTGAGAGAACGCGGCGGGTCGTGGGCTTGAGCCTTGTCGAAGCGATGCAGGCAATGCTTCCGGAAGCGGAGCCTCACATCCACGGGGCGCTCGCCGAAGACTATAAGCGGGTGTTTCAGAGTTTGCGTGGCGACGGGCTTGTCGAAGAGCCGCTTTATGATGGGATCCAGGAACTCATTGATCGCCTTGAGCAGAATGGCTGGCTGCTCGGCGTCGCGACCGGGAAATCAGATCGCGGGCTGAAGCTCTGCCTTGACCATCACGGCCTCCATTCGCGCTTCGTGACGCTGCAGACGGCTGACCGGCATCCTTCCAAGCCGCACCCCTCGATGATCGAGCAGGCGATTGCCGAGGCGGGCGCCGAAGCTGGCACAACGGTGATGATCGGCGACACGACGTTCGACATGGCGATGGCGAGGGCCGCGGGGGTAACGGCAATCGGTGTCGCCTGGGGCTATCACGACGCCCGAGAACTTTTGCAGGCCGGGGCGCACCATATCGCCACTCATCCGTTGGACATCATCGAGATGGTAAAGGCTTCCGCATGACGAGCCCTGTTGACGAAGAGACTTGGCGTAACCGCTTCATCCTCATCAACCTAACGCGCATCGGCGGCACGGTGGTGACGCTGGTCGGGCTATTCCTTTGGCACAGCGATTGGCTTCGCCCCCGCGGCGATATCGTGGTCGGCTTGTCGCTGGCGCTGATCGGCCTCGTCGTCAGCTTTGGCGGCCCGATCTACCTCTCGCGTCGTTGGCGGGAGCCCCCCTCCCGGTGAAGCGCTTCTACAAGGAGGCGCAAGTTCGGAGTATGGAGGGCGCGACGGAGGTCTTGCTCGACGGGCGCTCGGTCAAGACACCGGCGCGAAACGTGCTGGCCGTGCCGAGCGAAGCGCTGGGGAGCGCGATCGCGGACGAGTGGAACGGGCAAGGAGAGACAATCGAGCCACGATCGATGCCGCTCACCGGCCTCGCAAACGCGGCGATCGACCGGGTCGCACCCGATTCTGCGGCGTTCGCGCAAGGTTTATCCGCATATGGAGAGGCAGATCTCCTCTGCTACCGGGCCGACGGCCCGAGCGGGCTTATTGCCCGGCAGAGGGAGCTTTGGGACCCGCTTCTCGCTTGGGCGCGGCGTCGTTTCGACGTGGATTTCGAGCTCGTGTCCGGAATCATCCACCGGCCGCAGCCGGAATGGACTGTGCAGCAGTTGGGGAAGGCGCTGGCCGCGCGCGATGCGTTCGAACTTGCCGCCTTTTCGCCATTGGTGACGATCAGCGGCTCGCTGATCATTGCCTTGGCGCTTGCTGAAGGCGCGATCGATCTCGACACCGCGTGGGCGGCTGCGTCGCTCGACGAAGCCTGGCAGGCAGAGCAATGGGGCGTCGATGCTGAGGCCGCACGCGTGCTCGAATCTCGCCGTTTGGACGTTGCGAGCGCCTACCGCTTCCTTGAACTCGTCAGGATCCGCTAAGCCGAGTGTAGGGATTAGCCGATCAGGCCGCGCACGAAGTCGTGGAGGAAGATGCGGCGGGTCGCCTTCAATCGCTCGGCTTTCAGCACCGTGTGAACCAGCTTCCGGCAGTGCTCGGCATCATCATTGATGAAGACATAATCGTATTCGGCCCAGTGGCTGATCTCGGCGGCCGCGCGCGCCATGCGGCTGGCGATCACCGTGCCGCTGTCGGTCCCGCGCGAGCGGAGCCGCCGCTCGAGTTCCTCCATGGAAGGCGGGAGGATGAACACGCGGACGATGTCGGGATCGACCTGCTTCAGCTGCTGAGTGCCCTGCCAGTCGATGTCAAGAAGGACGTCCCGGCCATTTTCGATCTGCTTCACCACCTCGCGCTTCAACGTGCCGTAGCGATGGCCGAAGACATTCGCCCATTCGAGGAACTCACCGCTGGCGACCAGCGCGTCGAATTCATCATTCGTGACGAAGTGGTAGTCCATGCCGTCGGTTTCACCTGCCCGTATGGGCCGGGTGGTGGCGGAGACGGAAAGCCCGATGCCGTCGTCGGCACCGAGGATCATTCGCGCAATTGTCGATTTGCCGGCTCCGCTGGGGCTGGACAGAACGAAGAGCAGCCCGCGGCGCTTCAGGGGATTGGCTGTCACCATGGCCGCTACTGGCGTGGGCGCGCTTGCAACGTCAAGCACGATCGATGCTATGGAAGCGCATGCGTAGGTTTGTCGCTCTTCCGAGAGGAATCAATGTCAGCGGCCGAAACCAAATCGCCATGGCTGATCTGTGCGGGGTTGCGGCCGAGCTCGGATGGTCAGGTATCCGCTCCTATGCTCAGAGCGGAAACATGGTCTTTGCTGCCGACGCGGATGCACCGCAGCTCGAGCAGACACTGGAGCTGAGGCTGGAGCAAGGCTTCGGCCTCAAGGTCGCGACCATCGTCCGCTCGGGCGAGAGCTGGGGGCGCATCGTCAGAAGCAACCCTTTTCGGGAAGCGGCCGACGCCGATCCAAGCCGGCTCCTCCTGTACCTCTCGAAGCTTGCCCAGCAGCCGAGCGCGGAAGCTGCATTGCGGCAACGGGCTCAGGCCGGCGAAGCGATCGCGATGGTAGACGATGCCCTTTGGATACACTTTCCGCAGGGAGTCGCGAGGTCGAAGCTCGTCCCCGCGCTTCTGGATCGACTGCTCGGGTCGCAATCCACCGGCCGCAACTGGCGCACAGTGCTGAAGATCGGAGAGCTGCTGCAGCAGTAGCCGGTCCCTAAGGAGACTCAGCCGCCCGCGAGGCCCTCGATGACCTTGCCACTGCCGTCGCATACAGGGCAGGGCTTACCTTCTAATTCCCCGCTGCCGTTGCAGTTGCGGCAAAGGTTTTCGCCAGTGCCGGGAGTGCCAGGGGCGGCTTCGTCGCCGGGGGAAGTTCCGTCAGCTATGTTGGTCATGACCGCGCCACTGCCTTTGCCTTGAGAGGATATTGGAAAAACAGGCCGGTTGAGCCGGAGTTCCGCCAACCTCAGCGAAGTAGACGTGCGGCACGAAAGGAACCTGCGCGCGCTTCGGGCGGTTCCCGCTGGCGTTGACGGCGTTTCCGGCAGGCAAGCAAGGGGCAAAGAGTGACCAAATGGCTAGTAGTATTCTTGGTGGCGACGGCCAGCGCCGCGCCGGCTGAGGCGAGCGAACTCTTCGGCGGGCTCTACTCCCACGATGTGAAGACCGGGATCACACGAAGCGGCTTCGAGCGGGGAGTTGATTTTCAGCTGGGCTGGCGTGGTGGGCGGATCGATGCCCTGCGTGGGGTCGGCGCCCCGTCGCCGCACGCCTTTGTTTCGGTCAACAGCGAAGGGGAGACGAGCTTTGCTGCCGCAGGCATCAGCTGGAAGGTGGGCCGCGCAGTGTATGTGAGACCCGGCGTTGGTCTGGCAGTTCACAATGGGCCGGATCGACCCGATCCAGGTGAGCGAAGGATCGATTTTGGTTCGCGCGTGCTGTTCGAGCTTGAGCTTGGGCTTGGCGTGCAGCTGAACGAGCAAATTTCGGCCGAAGCCTCCATCGTTCACCTGAGCCACGCAAAACTGTTCAGCCCGCAAAATCCCGGCATCGACAATATCGGCGTGCGCCTCAATTACCGCTTCAGGTGAGTTGGCGCTCGATCGGCAGAGCTGTCGCCGTCATGCCCCGAAGCGTCTGCCGGATGGGGAACGGGCAGGCGCCACTTGGCTATGGGCACGGTTGAACCTCCACGTCATTGCGAGCGCAGCGAAGCAATCCACCTCCCGGCGCTGAATTGGCCGGCACTGAACTGGATTGCCGCGTCGCTTCGCTCCTCGCAATGACGATTCAACCTAATTTGCGGCGCTCTACCGCCCCAGCATCTTCTCGGGGCGGACGACCCGATCAAAAGTCTCGCCGTCCACAAGGTTGAGTTCGAGCCCCGCCTCCTTCAGCGTGAGCCCGTTCTGGTGGGCGTGCTTGGCGATTTTGGCTGCGTTGTCATAGCCGATCTCCGGCGCAAGCGCTGTAACCAGCATCAGCGAGCGGTTCATCAGCGCCTCGATCCGGTTACGGTCGGGCTCAAGGCCGTCCAGCGCCCGCTCGGTGAAGCTCTCCATCCCGGTGGCGAGCAAGTCGATCGAGCGCAGAACGTTCGCGCCGATCAGCGGCTTGAAGACATTGAGTTCCATATGTCCCTGAAGGCCGCCAATCGTGACTGCGACGTGGTTGCCCATCACTTGCGCGGCAACCATGGTCAGCATTTCAGCTTGGGTGGGATTGACCTTGCCGGGCATGATCGAGCTGCCGGGCTCGTTTTCGGGCAGGCGAAGCTCGCCGAGCCCGCAGCGGGGCCCTGATCCAAGCAGGCGGATGTCGTTGGCGATCTTGGTCAGCGACACCGCAATGACATTGAGCATGCCCGAAAGCTCGACCAGCGTGTCATGGCTCGCAAGCGCCTCGAACTTGTTGGGAGCGGTTTCAAAGGGAAGTTGCGTAAGGTTCGCGACCTCTGCGGCAAAAGCTTCGGCAAAGCCGGCAGGCGCATTGAGGCCGGTGCCCACGGCGGTGCCGCCCTGAGCGAGCTGGTGGAGCCGCGGCAGGACGGCTTCCACCCGTGCGATGCCACCTTCGATCTGCGCCGCATAGCCGGAAAACTCCTGGCCAAGGGTCAGCGGCGTCGCGTCCTGAAGATGCGTGCGCCCGATCTTTACGATCTCGTCCCAAGCCTCCGCCTGCGCGGTGAGGCGGTCGCGGATCAATCGAAGCGCGGGGAGCAGCCTGCGCTGCACCGAGATAGCTGCCGCGATGTGCATTGCCGTCGGGAAGCTGTCGTTCGACGATTGTCCTTTGTTGACATGGTCGTTCGGGTGCACCGGGCTTTTGCCACCGCGCTTGCCGGTCAGGATCTCGTTGGCGCGGCCCGCGATCACCTCGTTGGCGTTCATGTTGGATTGGGTGCCTGAGCCGGTCTGCCAGATGACGAGCGGGAACTGGTCGTCATGCGCGCCGGACGCGACTTCCCCTGCAGCCTGCTGAACCGCTTCGGCCAGTTCGGCATCGAGGCCGGCGATTCGGGCATTCACGCGCGCGGCCGCTTGTTTCACAAAGCCGAGCGCGTGCACGATTTCGGTTGGCATCGTCTCGCGCGGGCCGAATGGAAAGTTGTCGATCGAGCGCTGCGTCTGCGCGCCCCAATAGCAATCGGCCGGAACTTCGATCGGGCCGAAGCTGTCCGTTTCAGTGCGGGTGCTGGTCATTTCTCGCCTTGTTCATGCTGATTCATTTGAGCATCCGGATCCCCGAGCATGAGCGGCTTCAAGAATGGGATGCTGAAGGGGAACTCGGGGTTCGCGCCGGCGGCGTCACTTCTTCCGCTTGAAATCCACGGAAACGACGTTGGATCCATCTTCCACCGGCTCCGGGATGGGATGGTCGTTCTCGGCTTCGTCATGTTCCTGGACGGCTGCTTCGTCCGTCTGCGCCTGGAACTGGAGCGCGAAGTTGACGGCAGGATCGACGAATCCGGTGATCGCGGGGAAGGGAATGAAAAGCTTGGCGGGGGCCTGATTGAAGCTGAGGCCCACTTCAAAGCCGTCCTCGCGCACCTTCAACTCCCAGAAGCGGTTCTGGATGACGATGGTCATCTCGTCGGGGAAGCGCTCGGAAAGGTGCCGTGGAATATCGACCCCCGCGGCACTGGTCTTGAAGGTGATGTAGAAGTGGTGCTCGCCGGGCAAGATCCCGGTCGCTTCCACTTCGCCGAGCACGCGGCCGACCACGGCGCGAAGCGCCTCCTGGACGATCTCGTCATACGGAATCAGGCTGTCGGGTGTGTCTTGGCTCATCGCAGTTAACTGGTAACGCCGCACCGCGTCGGGTCAAGGGTGCCCACCAAACTAGTGTGTAACTGGCAGCCCAAGCACGTTGCGGCGGACCTGTCTCAGTGTCTATTGCCGAGCGACACCGGAGACAGAGCCAATGCCAATCGATGCCACCAAGCCTTACGACCAAAACAACATCTTCGCGCGGATCCTGCGCGGGGAGATACCGTGCCGGAAGGTGTATGAGGATCCGCATGCGCTCGCCTTTCACGACGTCAACCCGCAGGCGCCGCTCCACATCCTGGTGATCCCGAAGGGCGCCTACGTGTCGTGGGACGATTTTTCGGAGCGTGCTCCCGCCGACGAGATTGCCGGTTTCGTTCGCGCGGTCGGACATGTGGCGCGCGAAAACGGCTTGGCCGTGCGGGGCTATCGCCTGCTCGCCAACGTCGGCCGCAACGCCGGCCAGGAAGTGCCGCATCTTCACGTGCACCTTTTCGGCGGCGGCCCGCTTGGGCCAATGCTGGCGCGCTGAACATTTTAAGCCCTTTGCGGGTGCTAAATTAGTGGCTAGGTTCCTCGCCAAACAAAACAAAGAGCCTGCATCGCGGGCACCTTCTGTAAGGGGACGGATATGATTTTCGGGCGCGTAAAGCCTCTCGACGCCATCCTTGCCACTGCCGAGAAGAAGTCGTTGCACCGCTCCCTGGGCGCAGTGCAGCTGACCTTGTTCGGCATTGGCTGTGTCATCGGTACCGGTATCTTCGTTCTCACGGCCGCTGGTGCGCAGAAAGCCGGCCCGGGCCTCATGCTCGCGTTCGTGATCGCAGGCGCCATCTGCATCGTCGCTGCGCTTTGCTACGCAGAAATTGCGGCCATGATCCCAGTCGCGGGCTCCGCATATACTTACACCTACTCGGTCATGGGCGAACTTCTCGCCTGGACGGTCGGCTGGGCGCTGGTCCTGGAATATGCGGTGGCTGCGAGTGCCGTTGCCGTCGGGTGGTCCGGCTATTTTACCGGATCCATCCTCACCGGAACGTTCGGGATCGAGCTACCCGCTGCTCTTACCGCAGGGCCTTTAGCGCTCGGCGGCTCGCCCGGAGGTTTCATCAACCTGCCTGCAGTGATCATCGCCCTTCTCATCACCTGGCTCCTGATGATCGGCACGAATGAAAGCGCGCGTGTGAATGCAGTGCTCGTCATGATCAAGGTGACGGCACTCACCGCATTCCTGGTGCTCACGCTGCCGCGCATCGACAGCGGGAACTTCAATCCGCTCCTGCCTGCCGGCATCTTCGGCGGCTTCGGATCCGGCGTCGGCGCGGTGGGCGCGGCAGCGACAATCTTCTTCGCTTACGTTGGCTTCGACGCCGTCTCGACTGCGGCCGAAGAGACCAAGAACCCGCAGCGCAACGTGCCGATCGGACTTATCGGCAGCCTCGTCATCTGCACCATCTTCTACATTCTGGTTGCCGCAGGCGCGGTTGGTACGATCGGCGGGCAGCCGGTCATGGGCCCCAACGGGGTGCCTTTCCCCGCTGGCTCCGAAGAGCTGGCTCGCCAGTGCGCCA
This sequence comes from Pseudomonadota bacterium, assembly GCA_016781555.1. Lineage (GTDB taxonomy): Bacteria > Pseudomonadota > Alphaproteobacteria > Sphingomonadales > Sphingomonadaceae > Allosphingosinicella. The sequence goes on from JADDQD010000074.1 coordinate 17,986, forward strand.
TGCCGCAATATTCGGAGGCTCTGGTCTGCTCCAAGGAAGCGCTTGCGCATGTGCTGCGCGTGATCGGGTTCGGCGGGATCGGCAACGTGCTCGGCTATGCCGCCTTCATCGCGCTGCCGTCCGTGATCCTGATCCTGCTCTTTGGCCAGACGCGCATCTTCTTCGTGATGTCGCGCGACGGCCTTCTCCCGGAGCGCCTGTCGAGGATCCACCCGAAGTGGAAGACACCCCACATCGTTACTGCCATAACGGGTGTTGGCGTTGCTTTCGCGGCAGCCTTCCTCCCGGTCGGGCAACTCGCTGACATCGCGAATGCCGGAACGCTCTATGCCTTCATGATGGTAGCCATCGCTGTCATGCTCCTGCGCAAGAAGGAGCCGAACCGCCCGCGCAAGTTCCGAACCCCCGCATTGTGGCTGGTCGGGCCGCTCACCATTGCGGGTTGCCTGTTCCTCTTTTTCAACCTCCCGGCGGCGGCGATGCTGGTCCTGCCCATCTGGGCTGCGATCGGACTCGTCGTCTATTTCCTCTACAGCTACCGGCACAGCCACTTGGGCCGCGGCATCGTTGAGGTGCACGAGCCGGAAATTCACGACATCAAGCCCGAAATTCCGGGCGTCGACGAACGCCGCTGAGAAGAAAGGGAGGCTTCGGCCTCCCTTTTTTTAGAGTGCTGTCAAGTCAGGTGGAATCACCTGACAGCTCGGAAAGCACGGCGAACACCGGAAACTGGACTCGTTCCCGGTTCAATGAAACAGGAAATGAGTCTAGCGCAGCCTGTCGGCGACGAGTGATTTCAGATCCGCTTCGGGCCGGGCGCCGTAATGCGAGATTACTTCGGCTGCCGCCATCGCGCCCATGCGCAGGCTTTGCTCCAGCGGCCGTCTTTGGCTCACGCCAGTGAGAAAACCTGCCGCAAAGAGGTCGCCTGCGCCGGTCGTGTCCACCACCTGCGCCACCGGTTCGGCCGGAACATCCGTGCGGCGGCCGTTTTCGACGGCGATCGCGCCCTTTTCGCTGCGGGTGACGACGAGCAGCGGAACGCGGGCGCAAGCTGCTGCCACGGCGGCATCGAAATCGGCGGCGCCGGTCAGCGAAACGACTTCCGCCTCGTTCGCGAACAGGATGTCGAGCCTGCCGCTGTCGATCAGGCGATTGAAGCCATCGCGGTGCCGATCCACGCAGAAGCTGTCTGAAAGCGTGAAGGCAACTTTGCGGCCGGCAGCTCGGGCCACGGCAATTGCTCGCTCCATCGCCGCCCGCGGCCTTTCAGGATCCCACAAATAGCCTTCGAGATAAAGGATCCCGGCGCTGCGCACTTGATCCTCGTCGAGCTTTTGGGCGTCGAGATATTGAGCGGCGCCCAAAAAGGTGTTCATCGTTCGCTGCGCATCCGGCGTCACCAGGACGAGCGAACGCGCGGTGGGCACCTCACCGGCGGCGCGAGTAGGGGTGACGAATTCCACGCCAACCGATCGGATGTCATGCACATAAACCTCGCCCAGCTGGTCGTCCGCCACTTGACCGACGAAGCCCGCC
>JADDQD010000202.1 GCA_016781555.1 Pseudomonadota bacterium
GATGGTGATCACGTTGGAGAGGTTCACTTGGCCTGGGCGCCGGCGCTCCTTCGTGGCGATGAGGAGCTCTCGTTCCGCCTTCCTGATGGCGCGCCGCACCAGCTCCCGGCAGCAGCCGGCACGGGCGGCAATGGCTCCCAGCGTGAGGGTGCAGAACCCGCGCTCCCTCACCTCGCTGGCGATGATGCCCAGCACTGCATTCTCCCCCGTCGTGAAATGCCAGGCCAGGTTCGGCGGTAGAGGCCCACCATAGGCCAGGCGTCGGCGCCGCTCGATAGCGACGGAGCGCACCGGCGGCCGCTGTGGCTTGCGGAAGGGATAGCGCCCCCTCCCCTCCTGCCGCCGGCTGGCGGCCTCCGGAGCGGCCTTGGCGATCGTCCTCCGGGCGTGGATCAGCTCGGCCAGGCGCTGAGCGTCGTCATCGTTCAGCGCGCCCTGTGACAGCCCGCGCCAGATGGCACGGGACAGATCGTCGAGCTTCGAGGGATGTGCGGCATCGATTGCCGCCGCAATGGTGTCGGCGAACATGGGTTCTCCTTCGGGCTGGTACGCCCGTCGGAGGGGAGGCTCACGCCTGACAAAGCTCCGCCATTGCGGAAAATGACTTTTCCCGCTTGACGAAGGACCGGGTTTTCGGGAGGATCTTGTCGGCAAACTTGATCCTGTCCCGGGGGAACCCGGTACGCATGAGGCCCGCCCCTTCGGCGGGCTTTCGTGTTTCTGGGCTATCGCCCTCCTACGCGTGAGCGCAAATCAATGCGCGATCGGATCTTGAGCCACGACCTATGCCGAAGGCAACCACCGGCCCCGCATTTGCTTCAGAAAGCATCGCGCGGCCGCTCCCCTTCATCCTCGCTGCAGGGCTCCAATTCGGCGAACCCAGGCAGGCGCGAGCCGTCTGCTTCGCGCATCTGCGGCAGCCCCGCATCTCCGGTGCTCACGGCAGATACAGCGGCCCCGCATCTAAGGCACCGCCGTGGCCGCCTCATCTGCGGCTGATACGGTCGATGCGACGAAGCCGTGAGACACGGCGATGCGGTCCCGCCTTAGATGCGGCTCTTACGGTGCTTGCGGGCACTCCCGCTCGATAACCTCTCGAAGGAAGTCAGCCACATTCTTGTCCCTCCGCGCAGCTTCGACTTTGAGGCGGCGATGGAGAGAAAGCGCCAAGTCGAAGGTCAAGCGCCTGGTGGGCTCAGGTGGTGCGGCCGGCTCGCCAGGGTTCTCTTTGTCGGCACCGAGGCGAGAGGATACCCATGCCTCCGCTGTCTCGACCGCGCTCGTCTGCGGCTTCGCCAGGGTCAGTCCGATACGCTTGCTCATGCCGCGATCCTCGCAATCTCACCGCCTCGCACAGAGCTGACCAAGGCCAGGACCTCACGGCCGGCGCTCGTCTCGGACGCGGCCTCAGGCACAGTGAGCCCGTGCGCCAATGTCTCAGCAAACACGATGCGCTGACCGACCGTCGCCTTAAGAACTGGGAGACCATACTGCGCGAGGGTCTCCACGACCTCGGTCCCGATCGCCGTTCCGACAACCTTCATGCTGACAACGAACGCGGCCGACAAATTCGGCTTGAAGACCGCTGCCTCGCGGATCAACTCCACAGTGTCGGCGACAGCCCACACATCCAGCGGGGATGGCTTAACTGGGATCAGCACGAGATCGCAGGCAAGGATCGCAGAGCGCGCTACGTCTGTCGTGCGCGGAGCTCCGTCGATGACAATGTCGTCGAACCCGCGCGACAGCTCGGGCAGCTCCCGATGGATGGTCGGCTTCGGTAAGCCGACAACATTGAACAGGGGAGGGGCTACACGCTCAGCCGCCCAGGCGAGCGCTGAACCCTGCGGGTCTGCGTCGACAAGCAAGACCCGGCGCAGTTGCTGCGCGAGCGCAGCGGCCAAATTTACAGCGATGGTCGTTTTCCCGACCCCGCCCTTCTGGTTAAGAACCCCGATGATCAAGGCCGTACCTCCGTGACATGCGGCCCTGCGGCAGTGCCGGCCTTGCGGCAGATGCGGCAGATGCGGCAGATGCGGCTCCCACGGTGATGCGGAGAGGGTTAAGGGCCGGTTAACTTGCGAGATGCCTCTGCCCCCAGAAACCTCGGGCAAATTTGCCCGAGGTTGTTGCCTGCTCATCGAGCCGCTGCAAAATCGGGCGTGTGGCTCGGTGGCGAGCCCATCAAGATCATCGCTAATGCCGATCCGCCCCGAGTACCGCTGGCTCTACCCAATCGACTGGCCGCAGCTCTCGGCGCTGATCCGGTTCGATCGGGCCAAGGGCAGGTGTGAGGGGTGCGGGCGGCCGCATGGCCGGTTCGTGTGCCATCTCGGCGATGGCCGCTGGTGGGATCCGGAGCGCGGCGCCTGGTGGGACGGGCAGGGGAGGGCGCTCAGGCGCATCAGTGCCGAAAACCTGCTTGCTCAGGTCTCCACCACGCGGGTGGTACTGGCCGCAGCGCATCGCGACCACGACCCGACCAACAACCGGCCCCGCAACCTCGCGGCACTCTGCCAGCGCTGTCACATGCTGCACGACCGGGAGGAGCATCGGCGCCGGCGCTGGCTCACGCTGTTCCGGAGGAAAGCTCTCGGAGACCTCTTCCTTGGACGCTATCGCTAAGAGGCGCGGCACGGCTTCACTTCGAGTGTGACGGAGAAACCGGTTCTCGGATCGAGGATCGTCATCGCGGTATGCCTTGAAAGAGGTATCAGGGGAACGCGTGACCGTCGGGATCGTCCCGGCTCTGGTTAAGCGTGCTGCGGACATGGTTAGGTTGCCGCGGACGCAACCCTGTCCCGGAGATCGCCCGAGCTATGGGGTTCCCTATAGCTCGGCAGATCGACTCCAGCTAAATCAGGTTCAGCACCTGCGAGGAGAACGAGCGATGACCAGCACCCCACAAGCGTCTGCGCCAGCAACACGCCTCAGCATCTCGACGGCAAGCTGGTTCGGCCTTCTCGTCCTGGTAGGCGTCGTTCTGATGACCCTGAGCGCGAAGGCGCAGGTGCCGTTCTGGCCCGTGCCGATGACGCTTCAGACCCTCGCGGTCATGGCATTCGCGGTCGGCTTTGGCCCGCGGCTCGCCACATCCATCTTCGCCGCGTATCTCGCTGCGGGTGCCGCGGGACTGCCCGTCTTCGCCGGCACGCCCGAGCGCGGCATCGGCATCACGTACATGGTGGGACCGACTGGCGGCTATCTGCTGGGCTTCCTTCTCGCTTCTTGGCTCGTCGGCGTGCTTGCGGCCGGTCGCGGCATCTTCGGTCAGCTCGGGGCCATGATCGCCGGTCTCGTACTCACCTACGGCCTTGGTATGGCTTGGCTCGCCACCTTCGTTCCGGTTGGCAAGGTGTTTGCGCTCGGCGTCGCGCCCTTCTTCTTGGGCGACCTCGTGAAGATCGGCTTGGTCGCAGTCGGATCGAGCGCGCTTGCCGGCCTGCTTGCACGCTTGCGGGATCTTCGGTCGTGACCGCACCCGACGAGGGCCTGACGGGGCATGGGCTGGTCCGCCCTGGTTTCAGACTTTGTTAACCTGCTGAAGTCTGAAGCAGACGGCGAGCAGCCGGTTGTCCACGCGCCGGCAAAGCCAAAGCCTTTGCGCAGCCACACCTTCAGCTTGGCTGCCGCCCTGTCGTCCAGCTCTTCTCTGGCGGGAAAGTGCGTTCAGCACCGATCGGGGAGCGCATGCGCCCGCAGGCACAGTCTGCACGATTTCTGAACAGACGGGGCATGAACCCGATCGGTACGCATGCCCCGCCTTGTTCTGACAATTAGGGCCGGCGGACGTATAGTTTGCCGCCCGTCGCAAGGAACTCCTCGCTCTTCGCGGCCATGCCTTCGAGCGCCCGCCGCTCCGCCTCGCCCATCGCCTGCACCTCGGCGCGCAGATCCTGCGTGATCTTCATCGAGCAGAACTTCGGGTCGCACATGGAGCAGAAGTGTGCCACCTTGTGGGCGTCCTTCGGCAGGGTCTCGTCGTGATAGGCCCGTGCCGTGTCGGGATCGAGCGACAGGTTGAACTGGTCCTCCCAGCGGAAGTCGAACCGCGCGCGGGACAGGGCGTCGTCCCTCTCCCGAGCGGCCGGGTGGCCCTTCGCGAGATCGGCGGCGTGCGCCGCGATCCTGTAGGTGATGACGCCGGTCTTCACGTCGTCCCGGTTCGGGAGCCCGAGGTGCTCCTTCGGGGTCACGTAGCAGAGCATCGCGGTGCCGAACCAGCCGATCATCGCGGCGCCGATCGCGGAGGTGATGTGGTCGTAGCCCGGCGCGAAATCGGTGGTGAGCGGCCCGAGCGTATAGAACGGCGCCTCGCCGCATTCGCGCAGCTGCTTGTCCATGTTGACCTTGATCTTGTGAATCGGCACGTGGCCGGGGCCCTCGATCATAACCTGGCAGCCCTTCTCCCACGCGACCCGCGTGAGCTCGCCCAGCGTCTCGAGCTCCGCGAACTGCGCGGCGTCGTTGGCATCTGCGATCGAGCCGGGGCGCAGGCCGTCGCCGAGCGAGAAGGAGACGTCGTACGACCGCATGATGTCGCAGATCTCCTCGAAGCGCTTGTACAGGAAGCTCTCCCTGTGGTGGGCGAGGCACCAGCGCGCCATGATCGAGCCGCCCCGGGACACGATGCCGGTGACGCGCCGGGCGGTCAGCGGCACGTACGGCAGACGCACGCCCGCATGGATCGTGAAGTAGTCCACGCCCTGCTCGGCCTGCTCGATCAGGGTGTCCTTGAAGACCTCCCAGTCGAGCTTCACGGGGTCGCCGCCCACCTTCTCCAGCGCCTGGTAGATGGGCACCGTGCCGATCGGCACGGGGGAATTGCGCAGGATCCAGGAGCGGATGTTGTGGATGTTGCGACCCGTCGAGAGGTCCATCACGGTGTCGGCGCCCCAGCGGATCGCCCAGACGAGCTTCTCGACCTCCTCGGCCGCCGTCGAGACCACGGCGGAGTTGCCGATGTTGGCGTTGACCTTGACGAGGAAGTTGCGGCCGATCGCCATCGGCTCGAGCTCCGGATGGTTGATGTTGGCCGGGATGATGGCACGTCCGCGCGCCACTTCGCTGCGCACGAACTCGGGCGTGATGAAGGGCGGGATCGCGGCCCCGAAGCTCTCCCCGTCCGCGAGCCTGGCCTCGGCCTGCGCGAGCATCGCCTCGCGGCCCAGGTTCTCGCGATGGGCCACGTAGATCATCTCCTCGGTGACGAGCCCCGCGCGGGCGAACTCGTACTGGGTCGCCATCTGCCCCGGCGCGGCGCGGCACACGGGGCGCTCGGCCGGACAGGGGGCGACGAGCCTGTCGTCGGGGACGTTCCCGTTGTCCTCCGGCCGCACGGAGCGGGGCGTGACGCGGGCATGGCCGCGGGCCGCAATCCAGGGCTCGCGCACGAGCGGCAAGCCCCGCGAGAGGTCGATCGCGGCATCCGCCTCGGTGTACGGGCCAGACGGATCGTAGACCCGGACGGGCGCCTCTGCGGGATCGCCGAGCACAATCTCGCGGAAGGGCACGCGGATGTCTGGCCGGCCTGCGGGCGAGGCATAGACTTTGCGCGAGCCCTGGATCGGGCCGGTGGTGACCGCGTGCGGCAGCGCCTTTGGGGGCGTCACGGGGGCGTTCATGATGGATCTCCCTTGAGCGTTGGCAGGAGATCCGGGCGTGGCTGGGGGGCAGCGCTGAATGGTTCCAGTCCCTCCGCCGGTATGACCCGGATCAGGTTCAAGGGTCAGGGCGGAAAGTGAGCCCAATCTCAGCCCCTTCGCGGGGCCCCCCTCGGAACGGCTGCGATCCTCCGGCGGCGGGGAGCGGATGTCAATCAGGGCAGGCTGGTGGGCGAGCGTACTATTTATGACCTCTGAATACCTCCACTGGGCAGGAGGCGCACACACCTAAGCGGGTGCGAGGCCAGCCTGCTCCTCGCGGCGGCAGATCCATGCGATCCCTGGGATGGAGAGGAGCACCATCCAGCTCTTGCCGACGATCTGCCCCCACAGGAACTCCAAGCTCCCGAAGGCGAGATGCAGGAACACGAGGCTATCCACTACGATGGCAACAAGGCTGCTGAGCAGGACAGCGAGCACCAGATGCCGCCGCTGAAGGGGCGTGTAGAATGGCAAAGTCCGTCAGCTCGGAGAGTAGAAATGCGGCTGCGGAGGCAACCACCAGAGCAGGTGGAGAGAGGATGGCCGACAGCAAGGTTCCCAGGCCGATCGCGATCAGAGCCCAAGACTTGCCAAGGCGGCGCTGCACGAGATCCCGCAGCACCAGAGCAAGGCCTACTATCAACACCGCGCTGGGTGCAGACAGACCAGGGGCCACAGGGATGATGCATGGCCAATCTGGCACACAGGTGGTGCCCACATGACCAACCATCCAGTTCGCAGCAGGGATGCAGGCCACAAACCCTGCCAGGAACAGCCAGCCCTCAGTCTTGGAGTTAACAGCCGTGCTCATGTCGTTCTCTGTCGTTTTGGCCCACCCATACTACCAAGCTGGGTTGTACTGCTAGGCTCAATGCCTAAGAGCGGGTGAGGTTCGGGGGATCTATGATGAAAATAAGCAGCGAGGGCGTACTAGAGCAGATCAGCCCATCTTGCTCTCCCCTATTTGATGATGAGTTCTGCGCCCGCTTTGAGAAGCTTCTCGTCTGGCGGAGGGATGTGCGCGGCTTCAAGCCTCATCCTGTTCCTGCAGACCTGTTGGAGCACCTCCTCGATCTTGTCCAGCTCGCTCCATCGGTCGGCAACAGCCAACCTTGGCGGTTCGTGCAGGTGGAGAGCGCAGAGGCACGAGCCTCTATTCGGGCCAGCTTCGAGCGCTGCAATCGTGAGGCTCTGGCCGGGTTCACAGGGGAGCGCGCCAGAACCTATGCAGGGCTGAAGCTCGCGGGCCTCGACCGTGCTCCTGTGCAGCTTGCTGCCTTTTGCGACGGCTCCACGCTGCAGGGGCATGGGCTTGGACGCCTCACCATGCCGGAGGCGCTAACCTGGTCCGTTGTCGGCGCGATCAACATTCTGTGGCTCGCGGCGCGCAGCCGAGGACTGGGGCTTGGCTGGGTGTCGATCCTGGATCCCAGTGAGGTCACACAGGCGCTGAACGTGCCGTCGTCTTGGCGTCTGATCGCCTATCTTTGCCTCGGCTGGCCTGAGGAGGTGCATGACACTCCTGAACTCGAGCGCCTGGGTTGGCAGGACAGGACAGTGCAAAGCCGCGCAATCCTGCGCCGATGACTATCCGGAAATCACGCCCTCGGCTCATGTCGTTCCAATGAGGCCTGCCTCTGTGGAACCTACCACCTCGACCTTAATACCATAAATCTCATTGATCAGAACCCATTAGCCCAGTCCCTCAGCCCGACGGTCAAGCCCGTGTTGAGGCGCGCGGAGGCGCTTCCACGGGCCGCCAACGGCATGTTGGAACTCA
>JADDQD010000211.1 GCA_016781555.1 Pseudomonadota bacterium
GCCGACAGCGACAATGTGCTCGGCGATATCGTCGAGGCGCTGATCGGCGCGATCTAACTCGAAGCCGGCCTCGCCGCTGCAACTGCGTTCGTGCGCCAGGCATGGGCCGACAGGGTCAGCACGCACGACAAGGCGCCGAAGCATCCCAAGTCCGCGCTTCAGGAATGGGCGGCGGCGAACGAGAAGAAACCCCCTGCTTACCAGACCAAGCACCGCTCGGGGCCGCACCATGCCCCGAAATTCGTGGTCGAGGTTGAGATCAAGGGCGTCGGAACCGCCACTGCCGAAGGGTTTTCCAAGCAGGAAGCGGAAACCGCGGCGGCCAAGGCTTTGCTGGAGAAATTGACGTGAGTGGCCCCGAATTCGAAGGCATTGAAGTGAATGGCGGGGTGGCGGCGCAAAGGTGCGGCGTGGTCGCGGTCGTGGGCGCGCCCAACGCGGGCAAGTCGACGCTGGTGAACGCGCTCGTCGAACAGAAGGTCGCGATCGTCAGCCCAAAGGCGCAGACGACGCGCACGCGGCTGATGGGGATCGCGCTTCATGGCGCGGCGCAGATCCTGCTGGTCGATACCCCAGGCATTTTCGAGCCCAAGCGGCGGCTCGACAGGGCCATGGTTGCAGCCGCCTGGGCGGGCGCGCAGGACGCGGACCTGGTGGCGCTGGTGGTGGACGCAAAGACCGGCTCTTCGCGGCGGATCGATGAGATGCTCGACGCACTGAAGGCCCGGCCGGAGCCGAAGTGGCTGATCCTCAACAAAGTGGATGTAACTGCAAAGGAAGCGCTGCTGACGCTGACGGCTGCGCTCGCAGAGCGGCTCGATTTCGAGCAGATCTTCATGGTTTCCGCAACGACAGGCGACGGCGTTCCTGACCTCAAGGCCGCGCTTGCAGCCCGTGTCCCCGAAGGCCCGTGGCTTTTCCCCGAGGACCAGGTGTCCGACGCCACCGACCGCATGCTCGCCGCCGAAGTGACGCGCGAGCAGCTCTATCTGCAGCTTCACGCCGAGCTTCCTTATGCAAGCGCGGTCGAGACCGAGCGCTACGAGGAGCGCAAGGACGGGTCGGTTGCCATCCACCAGCAGATCCTGGTCGCGCGCGACACGCAAAAGGCGATCGTGCTCGGCAAGGGCGGAACCAGGATCAAGCAAATCGGAGCGGCCGCGCGGGAGGCGCTTGCATCGCTCCTCGGCCGCAAGGTTCACCTCTTCCTCCACGTCAAGGTCAACCCCAAGTGGGAGGAGGATCGGGGTCTCTACCGCGAGATCGGGCTCGACTGGGTGGAATAATAATCGCATCGAAGTGGTACTTCGTTGCGGGTCAGGGCGCCTGTTGCCACCATCAGCTTGGCACGATGCCCGCGAGGATCTCGTCGACCCAGGCGGGCACCAGCTCTCCAGCTTTGCCGAAGCGGCTGCTTTGGAAGAAGAAGCTGCCCTGGCTTGGCTCGAGGTTGATCTCCAGCGTGCTCGCGCCTGCGTAGCGAGCGGTCTGGACGAAGCCGGCCGCCGGATAGACTGCGCCTGAAGTGCCGATTGAGACGAACAGGTCGGCCCGCATCAGCGCCGCATTGATCCGGTCCATGTCATAGGGCATCTCCCCGAACCAGACGATGTCCGGGCGGAGCTTACCGGCAACGCCGCAGGAGGGACAAGGCGGGCGATCGCCGAGCCTCTCCTCCCAGTGCATGCGGTCTCCGCAGCCGAGGCACCAGGCAGATTTCAGCTCGCCATGCATGTGGAGCATCCGGCGGGCTCCGGCGCGTTCATGAAGATCATCGACATTCTGGGTGACGATCAGGAGTTCGCCCGGCCACTCCGCGTCGAGCCGCGCGAGCGCCTGATGGGCGGCATTGGGCGCCACCTCCTTCAGCCGCGCCCGGCGAGCATCGTAAAAGGCCTGCACCAACTCCGGATCCCGCCGAAAAGCCTCCGGGGTCGCCACATCTTCGACCCGGTGCCCTTCCCACAATCCGTCGGGCCGGCGAAAGGTGGCAAGGCCGCTCTCGGCCGAGATGCCGGCTCCGGTGAGAATGACGATGTTGCGGATGTCGTGCTGGTGCATGCCACCCGTTTAGCCGCGACGCCAACGTCCGCAATGGGCGGGAAGCGGTCATCCCACGGGCTCCTCGGGACCGACCGCAATGCGGGAAGGAACTGCCGTTCACTTGGAGGCTGTTTGGACTGTAAATGGGTCAGTGGCTTTTAGAATGTCCAAGACGGACACCTGATCCCACCATCTCTGCAGAGCGCGGTGGGGAGAAAGTGCCGCCTTCCCCTCCTGGGCTCGAACAAAGTAATCCATCATCGGAGCAAGATGGCAGTCGGCAAGGGTGATATCGCGTCCCGTCAGGACCTCGCCTTCTTCTGCGACGTCCTCCAGAAACGATAGAACCTTCCTCGATGCTTCTAAACCTGTGTCAACTTCCTCACGGCTGGACTGCTCTCCGAGAAATGGGCGGAAAAAGGCATGAGAAGACACTTGCCTTACCATTGGCCAATAAGCGTAGGCGTCAATGACCGCGATGACCTGGTCCATTCTGGCCAAGGCGGCTGCACCCTCGGGCTGCAATGAGCGACCGTTGAATGCCCGATCGATATATCGCGTGATTGCGCTCGTTTCGAAAAGCTTGAACGCCCCATGTGTCAGTACAGGAACTCGGCCGAATGGATGCAGCATCAAGTACGCTTCGGACAGCTCAGCGAACGGATTGACCTCAATGGTCTGGTGTTCGACTTTCTTCGAAAGCAGAACCAATCGGGCGATCCGGTTGTAGACACTGTATCGGTAACCATGAAGGTGAACCGGGTCCGCCATCTACGCCTCTATTAGCGTTTTTTAGTTTTGTAATGGTCATTGCAAGCGGACACAATGGGCTCGAAGCAGCCACTTTGACGGATGATCGGACTCCTCCCGGAGGTCCCCTTTTTGCCATTGCATTGCCCCACCACGTGGGTGAGGCTCCGATCCGGCCCGACCAGCTGGTCGGCGCCTTGAGCAGCTTGTTGAGGTTTTGCTGAAGCATGGAATCCGGCGGCTTTCGCTTCGAACGTTTTTCGCTCGATCCCCGCGACCGTCAGCTGAGGCGGGACGATGTGCCGGTGGAGCTCAATGCCCGCTATCTCGACGCTCTCGCGCTCCTTGTCGGCGAGGGAGGAAAGCTCGTCTCCAAGGACCGCTTCTTGGCAGAGGTCTGGCGCGGCGTTCCCGTCACTGACGAGGCCCTGACCCAATGCATAAAAACGCTCAGGAGGCAGCTTGGAGACGATGCCGCCAGTCCCCGCTTCATCGAGACGGTCCCGAAGCACGGATACCGCTTCATCGCCCCCGTGAAGCGGGTCGAGCATGGTAGCGGACCTTCGGAGGCGCCGAGCGTCGCGCCCGCTCCGGAAGGGGCACCATCTTATCAGTGGCGGCAGTTTCTACTGCTCGGCTTGGCGGGCACGGGCGGAGGCGGAGCCGCCGGCATTTTGGGAGGACTGTTCTACGGCTTCGTCGCGGCCTCGCAGCCGCTGCAGTCGGGCATGGGCGCAGCCTCGGTTCTTCTGGTTGTCGTTAGCCTCAGCATAGTCGTCGCGCTGGTGGGGGCTGCCGGGGTGAGCTTCGGGATCGCGGCAGCGAGCTTTGCCCCCGGCTGGTCTTGGCAGTGGACTGTGTTCGGGGGCGCGTTCGGCGGCCTGATCGTGGGCGCCTTTGTGAAGCTGCTCGGGGTTGATGCGTTCAACCTCCTGTTCGGTCAGTCGCCTGGAGACATAACCGGGGCGGCGGAGGGCGCGCTGCTTGGCGGCGCCGTCGGCTTCGGGACATGGCTGGCGAGCCGACGAGCCGGCTCTCCCCTCCTTCGGCGCAACATCGCTGCAGCGGGCCTGGTCGGCGCCGCCGCCGGCACCATCATCGCCTCCCTCGGAGGCCGGCTGATGGGCGGCAGCCTTGATCTCCTCACCCGCAGCTTCCCGGGCTCCCGTCTCCGGCTCGATCAGATTGGCGTGCTGTTCGGCGAAAGCGGCTTCGGGCCTGTCAGCCAAATCGTAACGGGCGCCTTAGAGGGCGCGCTCTTTGGCGGCTGTATCGTGAGTGCGATGACCTTTGCGCGGCGGAGCCTCAGCGGGGACAGCTAAGGCCCAGCACTGAGCCGCGTGGCTCAGGAACTGCGGTGAAGTTGCTGGCCGACGGCGTGCATGAGTTGGTCCGCGGGGTATGGCTTTGGCAGAAAAACCCCGTGGTCCGGCACTTCGGAGTCGAGCAGGCGATGCTTGCCTGACGTCACCACGATGCCGATGCCGGGTCGAAGTTGATGCACGCGCTCCGCCAGGGCCAAGCCGTCCATCGAACCCGGCATGTTGATGTCATTGAAGAGCACCGCAATTTCAGGGTGGGAGCCAAGAACGTCGAGCGCCTCGTCGGCGTCCCCAGCTTCGTACAGCGGGATTCCGATGTCGGCGAGCACGTCAACCGCCACCATGCGGATAAAGGCCTCGTCCTCTACAACGAGGACGGCGATATCTTCGGGGTCTTTGGGCACGGCCTAGCAAACAGCGCTGCACCCCGGTCCGTTCCGCCGGCTCATCGATTCAGCGCGAATGTGTGGCTTCGATGGCACGGTTTCAGTGTTCGAGCTGCGCGCTTGATCGACAGACGCAAGTGCCCATTTCGTCAGCCTGTGGTCACGATTGCCTTGCTAAGGAAGCCCCGGTTTGTCTCACAAGGAGATCTCGCCTCGTGTACGGTAGAAGCTTTAGCCCCCGGCTCCGGACAGTGGCGCCGCTTTCGAAGAGAGCGCCGACCAAAGCACTGCTCGGACTGCTGCTCCTGTTGGGGTGCAACTCCCAAAGCCAGAACCCAGCCAGCGAGGGGCCGGATGCCGCTGCGCTCGCCGCTGCGGCAGCAGCCGAGGTCTCAGCACCAATTGACCCGGCCGTACTACAATCCAAGGCCCAGGCGTTGCTGGGCACCGTCCTGACGGACCCCGCCAGCGCTCGTTTTTCGGGCGTGAGGAGCGGGGCGGCAGGTTCAATCTGCGGCGCGGTGGACTCAAAAGGGAGTGACGGCCGCTACACGGGGCCTCGTCCGTTCGTGGTAACGCCGGAAGGTGTCGCCTTGGTGAGCCCCACTGCGCAGGTCCCGTTCGATCAACCGGACGACATCTTCCCGGACTTCTACATCAGGTGGTGCGCATCGCCGGAGGAGCTTGCGAGACTTGGACCCATGATGACGGCTAATCAGGGGCCCCTCCCGGCAGTTCCAGTGGAGACGCCCGACCTGGTGCCGCTGGACCCTCCTGGAGCGGAACTTCCCAGCCAGGCTCCCGTACCGATGGAGCGCCTTCCAGCGCAGGAGCGGCGGCCCACCGAACCAACGGGTAATCCAGTCGGCCAGTCTAAGGCAGCACCGCGCCCACAATCGGCGGATGGAGACAGCTTCTTCGACGCAGTGTTGCGCAAGCGCGAGGAGAAGGCAGCGGAGAAGTAAGCGCTTGTTGAGCAAGCTGCGCTAAATCTGACCCGTTCGCCCTGAGCCTGTCGAAGGGCTGCCCTTCTTGTGGTTCAAGGAGCAAGACAGGGCTTCAACGGGTACCCATGAAAGTACTACTTTCATGGGATCCCTCACAAGCTCAGCCCGAACGGCAAGGGCGCTGATCCCGATTTTACGCAAGTTGCTCCATCGTGTGGATCTGGTTCAGCATGAACAGGAAAGAGTCTAAGCGCAGTCCCGCCCCTCCCGCAGCTTGAGGTGGTCTCGGAGGTTCGTGGCTATGCTCGCTCGAACGGCTGCAGCGGCGGTGGAACGGCATCAGCGCGGCCGAGCAATTGTGCAGCGGCACGGGCAGCAGCGTCCCGTTCCGCTTCGAACTGCGCCAGGAACGCGCGAAGCTGCCCGACCAGCTCCGGATCTGCGCTTTGCGGAGAGCCGCCCTCGAATGGCGGCTTCGGATCATATTCCATCGACAGCTGGATGAGCTGCGCCCGCCGCGCGCCGAACAGCTCCGCAACCAGGGTAAGGCCGAAGTCGATCCCCGAGGTGACGCCGGCTCCGGTGATGCGATTGCGGTCCACCACCACCCGTTCACTCACCGGCTCCACGCCGAAATAAGCGAGCTGCTGAAGTGACGTCCAGTGACAGGTGGCGCGATAGCCGGTGAGGAGCCCCGCAGCTGCCAGGATAAGCGAGCCGGTGCAGACGGAGGTGACATAAAGTGCGCCCTCGGCCTGGGCATTCAGGAAGGCGAGCGTCTCCGGGTCGCCCATCAGGGCGAGTTGCCCGGGGCCGCCGGGCACGAACAGGATGTCGGCTTGCGGGCAATCTTCGAAGGTCGCGGTGGGGAGGATCGAAAAGCCATTCGCGTCGGTCACCGGCTCCCGGTTTTTGGCGACCACGTGAACCTTGAGCTCGCGCGCGCGCACGAAAACCTCGAAGGGGCCCGTCAAATCGAGCTGGGTCATGCCGGGGAAGGCAAGCATCAAGACGTGCACGGCAATTACCTCCGCCCCTACTATTTCGCCGGCTGGTAGACCCGGACGTAATCAATTTCCATGCGCGCCGGCAGCGCCTTGTCGTTTATGCCCTTGGCGCCGCCCCAGTTGCCGCCGACGGCGAGGTTGAGGATCAGATATTGCGGCCCGTCGAACGGCCATTCCGCCTTGCCGCTGTTCGAAGGCCTGTCGTAGTTGAAAATATTGCGCCCATCGATGCCCATGCGGATGCGCTCGGGCGTCCAGTGGAGCTGGTAAAGGTGAAAGGCATCGCACGCGCCCGGCACCTCGACCTTGGCCTCCTTCTGCGTCTTGCGAACGTGGTTGAAGGCGGCGGTGTGGATCGTCTGATGGACGACATCGGGGTTGAAGCCGACATGTTCCATGATGTCGATTTCGCCGTCGTCGGGCCACTTCATCTTGGCTTTGTCCGCAAGCGTCCAGATCGCCGGCCATGTCCCGACCCCGCAGGGAAGCTTGGCACGGGCTTCGAAATAGCCGTAGGTCCAGCGCGCCTTGCCGCGCGTCACGAGCCGCGCGGAGCTGTAGAGCTGCCCGCCCCAGTCGGGGAAAAGCTTCGGATCGAGTTGCTCGCGATGCGCCTCGATGATGAGCCGGCCATAACTGAGGCGCGCGTTCCTGGCCCGCGCGGCCGAATAATATTGCTTCTCGTTGTTATGCCACCCGCGCTTGTTGAAGGCGGTGTCGTAAGACCATTTCCCGGCGTCGGGGAGCCCCCTGCCCCCAAACTCGTCCGCCCAGACCAGGCGATGGCCCGGTGGCACGCCGATCGGCGCGGCTTCGGCCGGTGCGGCGGCCGTTTGGGTCGCCTGCTGGGCGTTGACCGGCGAGGCTGCAAAGGCGAGTGCGGCGAGCAGGGCAGGCATCGGGTGCATCGTCTCTCCGATCGTTCCATCAA
>JADDQD010000191.1:0-2721 GCA_016781555.1 Pseudomonadota bacterium
GCCATCATACCACATCACATCCCGGATGAACCACTAAGGCTCGCACCCTCTCCTTGAAGGCGATCTATCAGGCTGGGGAGGACAAGGCTTATGAGACGTTCTGCCAACTCCGTTGGCCTGAGACAAACGGCAAGGCTGTCTGCCCTCATTGCGGGTGCTGTGAGGCTTACACGATCACCACCCGCCGCCGCTTCAAGTGCGTGGCCTGCCTCAAGCAGTTCTCTGTCACGTCGGGGACGATCTTCGCCTCTCGCAAGCTCTCCTTCACGGACCTGCTTGGGGCCGTGGCGATCTTCGTCAATGCCGTGAAGGGCGTCGCCGCCCTCCAGCTCGGGCGGGACATCGACGTGTCCTACAAGACGGCCTTCGTTCTCTGCCACAAGCTCCGTGAGGCCCTGGCCAATGAGGCGCGCGGCCTTCGCCTGGACGGAGAGGTTGAGATAGACGGTGCCTACTTCGGCGGTCACGTCCGGCCTGAGAACCGCAAGAAGGATCGCAAGGACCGCCGTTTGGCTGAGAACCAGACCGGCAAGCGCCGCGTCGTGGTGGCCCTGCGGGAGCGTGGCGGTCGCACCCTCACCTTCGTGGTGAAGCGGGAGGCCGAAGGTGTGGCGCTTGCGAGGCAGCACGTTGACGCCGGATCCAAGGTCTATGCCGACGAAGCCTCGCATTGGGATGAACTTCACGGCCACTTCCCGGAGGCGGGCCGGATCAACCACTCGGAAGCCTACTCGGCCGATGGCTGCAACACGAACGCGGTTGAGAGCTACTTCTCGCGCCTTCGCCGCATGGTCTCAGGCCAGCATCACCACGTTAGCCCTCGCTATCTCGCCCAATACGCCCACGAGGCGGCTTGGAAAGAGGATCACCGCCGCCTGTCGAACGGGGCCGCCTTCGCCCGCACCCTTGGCCTCTCTCTCGCGTCCCCGATCAGCCGCGCCTTCTGCGGCTACTGGCAGAGGAGCCGGTAATGAGCGACCCGCAAATCCTGAACACCCTTCGCACCAAACGAGACGAGATCGAGCGGACGATTGCCTACCTAGAGGGTAAGCTGAAAGAGGCGCGGATTGACTTCTCACACGTCAACGCGGTCATGCGGCTTTATGAGGTGGGGAGCGACCCGACGCTCCAGTTCCCGGCCCATGTGGACCTCAACCGGCTCTTTCGGCGCGGGGAGCTTGTGTCGCTTGCCAAGGAAGCCTTGCAGTCGTCAGCAAGCCCTATGACCACCCGAGAGCTTGCCTTGGCCGTTGCAGAGGCCAAGGGATGGGATCGGGACGATAAGGTGCTCCGCTCTGCCTTGGCCTATCGCTTGGTCCAGGCGCTCACGATGCAGGCGAAGCGGGGGAAGGTGCTGAGCCCCGGGAAGCGGGGCGGGGTGCGGGTGTGGGTGGCCCCTAGTTCACGTTAGCCACGCGTTCGCGGCGCATCGGAAGGCCAATATCCTTCGCCTGGAATGTTTTGGAAGCGATCCGAGAACCTCCACAGAATTGTGCCAAGGTTCTTCGACTTGTCTGTTCCCGCGAGAGGGATGCCACGCGCCTCCATGGCCTCCACTAGCTGGCCCCGCGTCATCGGATGGCCACTCTCTAAAATGATTTCGCGTGCAATTTCAGCTAACCGGGCGGGAGGGAGCACATTCCGCGCCCGTCTCCGTGTGGCGACTTCGGATGAACCCTTCGTAGCAGATGGCTTTGTCGCCTTCGCCCCGAAGAGGTGCTCGTAGAGGCGGAGAAAGTCCTCTACCTTCCTCAACTCCTCCAAGAGTTTTTCTCTGTGAGCTAAGGCTTCTCGGAAGGATTTGTCATCGATCACGGGAACACCCGAATGCGCACTCATATCCGACCCATTCATAGCTGTGGCGCCGCGCGAGTGTAACACAAATCCACAGGTATAGTTAACGGAGTCGCCACTCGGGGGGGGGGGGGTGAACTTTGAGTGGGATGATTCTATTTGAGTCCCAGAATGCAAAACGCCCCGCTTTGGGGGCGGGGCGTGGAGCAGAGCTTCGGGCGGCGACCAAAAGGGCACCGTGACGAAGCCGGTGCTGAGTGCGTGTATGCGTGGTCCGACAAGCCCGTATGTAAGGCGTCTCTTGGCCCCGGTCAACCGGCCACGATAGGAGGCTTCCTATGGCCAAGACCACCTCCCCCAAGACCCCTGACAGCGATGTTGGGTTCATCTACCGCCCCTACATCACCCTCCCCAACGGGACCGTGATCTGGGCGCGAAACTACGGCAAACGGGCCTTCAAGATCCCGATCAGCGCCGACAACGACAACGGCTCCAAGAAGTAGGAGCCTCACACTGGGCCGGGGGAGACCCCGGCCCTTTCCATTCCACCCTTAGCGCATTTGCTCCATAAGGCCAGAATGATGAACAGAAACAACGGGGCGCGAGCATATGCCAGTCTATACAGTTGAGGTCGGGTTTCGGGATCATCCGGGCAATTGGCCGGGTTGGGGCACCGGGGGAAGTCCGTTTGAGCCCTCCTATCGCAGCACGATCCAAGCCGCCGATTTCGACGGGGCAAAATCGGAAGCGGATCGGCGCGTTGCTGAGGAAGGGATCGGCGGGAACTGTACAGCGATCAGGCTCCTTGGCCACAAGGACCGGGAGGTGGCTTGGAGATCGCTGAAAGAGGGCGACGAACGTGGCTGGATGGACGCACCTGCCACAGACCACTCGCCCTAAACGCCTTTGGTGCATTTGCTACATAAG
>JADDQD010000191.1:2911-7321 GCA_016781555.1 Pseudomonadota bacterium
CGTCCTGGAGACCGGCGACCGCGAGACCGCGGGGGCGCTCGCCCGGCTCGACCTGCCGGCGCATATCCAGGTCCTGACCGCGCCGCCCGGGCATCCGCAGACGAAGCCCCGCGCCCTCAACGTCGCCCTGCCCCTGGCGCGGGGGGCCTTCACGGTGGTCTACGACGCGGACGACCGGCCCGACCCCGGGCAGCTGCGCGCCGCCGTCGCGGCCTTCGCACGGATGCCGCGGCAGGTCGCCTGCCTCCAGGCGCGGCTCGCCATCGACAATGCCGACCAGAACCTCCTGACCCGGCTCTTCGCCCTCGAATACGCGGCCCTGTTCGAGGTCATCAATCCGGGCCTCCTCGGCATGGGCCATCCGATCCCGCTCGGCGGCACGTCGAATCATTTCCGCGGTATTAGGTAGCAAGCTCACCTGGCCGCTCTAACGGCTTGGCCGTTCGCTATCACGAACTCTGTCATTCCCTGATAGATGCCCATTGCGGAATATCAGCGCCTCTGATAGAGAATACCACCAGGCCACTTTGGCTGAATCCGCGAGTGTCGTTATGCGTGACTGGTCCGACATTCTTGATGAGGGCAGTGCCAGTCTTGAGCGTTGGCTGTCCGAGGCTTTCGAGGCCGGTCGGGCTGCAGGGCGTCAGGAAGGCGTTGCAGAAGTCAAAGCGAAGCTTGCGGGCTTGTTAGACGATGGTGGCCCCGAGGTGACCCGGGCAATCGCAGCGTCAGCTAATGTGACACACGCTCTACCCGCATGGCTCGGCCCCGGCCCCAAGACTCAAAGCGGCGGGCGGGCCCCACCTAACAGCGTCAAGCCAACCATCGTTAAGTTGGTCCATGACGCTCCTGGCCTGACACGCGAAGAGATTGCCACCCGCACCGGGTTCAAGTTCAACAGCGTCAGAGGGACGCTGTGGACCTTGAGCAATGAAGGGATCATCGAACAGCGGGACGGGCGCTACTTCCCTGCCTCGCAAAAGAATGAAGCCCCGGACGCCATGTCTGTCGAGGACACGTCCGAGGCTTCTATCACCGACGAGGGGAACCTCGTCTCCTATCAACCCAGTGCGCAAGGCCGTGAAGCCGACGTTCCGGGAGATGGTACATGATAATACACCCTTGAGCCGTTAGGTCGGCGGCTGTGCTGCAAACACAGTCGTCGGCCGCGCTCGCGGGCTAGAGCCGGTGCTGGGCGGGGGCCTTACCAACCGTCCGTCCGAGGGTCCGACCCCCTCCTAGTCCACCATTTTTCTTTACCAGAAGCCGCGCCTCTGGTCCAGAGCCTAGCCCTTCGGCTTGGCGCTCGTGATGCCCCATGTTTCCGCGTCGTCAACGAACACGATCCCCTTCGCCTCCAACGCAGCTTTCATTGCCGCTAGAGTGGCCGCAATCGGCTTGCGCCGCCCCTTTTCGTAATCCCGTACCGTGGAAAGCGACACGCCAGCGGCGTCGGCCAGCTCCTGCTGCCCCAAATCCAGCCATCCACGGGCCGCTCTACACTGTTCCGGCGTCATGCGAGGAAAGTAGGGATCAAAATCTTTTCTGTCAACGCCAACGATTTGTGTTGACGCCAACCGTATCAACGCTTATTACTAATGCCAACGGTAAACGTTGGCGATATGGCACAGCACTTCCTCCTCTCACGCGCGGCACGGACGCTCAGTCTGGCCAAAGTCGCGCGTCTGAGCGACGAGGAAGCGCACGACGCCTTCAAGGAAATCAGGTGGTGTGACACGGGCGGTGAGCCCGTCTGCCCACGCTGCGGCGGGCTCACGCACTCTTTCATCACGACCCGCAAGCTGTGGAAGTGCAAGGGCTGTGTCCATCAGTTCAGCGTCACGTCAGGGACGATTTTTGCCAGCCGCAAGCTCCCTATCCGGGATTATCTTCTCGCCATTGCCATTTTCGTGAACGGTGTTAAGGGCCATAGCGCCCTCCAACTTAGCCGCGATCTGGACGTTCAGTATAAGACCGCCTTCGTCATGGCCCATAAGATCCGAGAAGCTCTCGCGGCAGAAGGCCAGGATCTAACCGTCTCCGGTGAGGTCGAAGTGGATGGGGCCTATTTCGGCGGCTACGTCAAACCCGCCAACTGGAAAGAGAACCGCCGCGACCGTCGCCTTGCAGTCAACCAAAACGGCAAGCGTCGCGTCGTGGTCGTGATGCGCGAGAGGCAGGGCCGCACCCTTCCCCTGGTGTTCAAGTCTGAGGATCAGGCTATCCACACCATCGGCAAGCGCGTTGCTGAGGGCAGCACGATCCATGCCGACGAAGCAGCCGGTTGGGATGCCCTTCACGCCCGCTACCTAACGAAGCGGATCAACCACTCACAATCCTACTCCGATGGCGAAGCTTGCACGAACCAAGCCGAGTCGTTCTTCTCACGCGTCCGACGCTCAGAGATTGGCATCCATCACCGCATCGCCGGGCCGTATCTCTCCGCCTATGCAGCGGAGATGGCTTGGCGTGAGGATCACCGGCGCGTCAGCAATGGGGAACAGTACCTCATCGCGACCAACGCCGCGCTTAATCACCCGGTCTCACACCAATGGAAGGGCTATTGGCAGCGCCAGAAGCACTATTAGCCGCCGGTGCGACCGATTGGCGGTTTGCTTGGAGATAGTTCTTGATCTGATCCCCATACAACTCAGCTACTGGCTTGGCGAAGCTGAATATCAAGGCTACTAGTGCCACCAATGCGCTGACAATAAAGCCTCGATAAATGAAGTGCAGGGTATCGATTGTTGGCTGTTGAGCGGCAAACCGGACCTTTACGTCAGCTTCAATTTCCCTGATCTTCTCAGACAGCCCTTGAAGTGACAAAACCTCCCGACTCATGCCGCGAATGAGATCATTGCTAATCGTTTTCGGGGCTGCTCCTGTATATATATAATCTTTGCCAGAAGTTTGATCTAAGTCAGCAAACCAAATTTTGAATAGAGGATCGCCTTCTGAGATCTGTATATTTGTGGGGCTTGCGTTATATACTGAGTAGACTAGTTTTCCTTTGTATCCGGGGTCAACATGAAATCCAGACACGTTAATTAACCCTTGAAACTTGATGCCTGTCCTCATAGAGATGAATGCAATCGCGTTCTCGGGGACGTTGATAGTTTCGCGGGTTACAAGGAAAGCAAATTGACCTGGGGCGATAATAAATGCCTCGCCATCCTTCAAGTCGATCCGCTTTTGTTTGTTTACTGCCTCTTCAGATGTCGCGTAGTATGTATTGCCCACACGCAGATTGTATGCGCTGCAATCTTGCCGATCTTCGCTGAAATCATCGATTAAATAACTGTTTTGTTTAAGTTTCTCCCCGCTCCAGAAAGACATGCCCTATTCCTGTGCGTAGAAAGCTCGATTCGAGAGTTCATTCCGCCTGCTTGCTATTCCTTCACGCAAGTCGATGTCGTGCTTGCCTGCATAATCTACTACCCAGCGGAAAACATCTGCATTCGCGTCCCGTGCAATGGACGTGACATCCTCTAAGTGGTCGAACTTCTCGCAAGCATCAGCAAATCTTCCGGTTGCATCGGCTAATGTTCTAAGAGGATCTATCTGATGTGATAGAAGAGGAGTAGCGTTCAGACACTCACCTAGTTTTTGGGACAGCGTGTTGGCTGCACTCAAGCTGACGAGCGTCATATCTACTAACGTCCTCTGAGTAGTCTTTTCCTCTTCGGCACCTCGTGCAAGTCGGCCGACGTATTTGCAAAAATGCAGTCCATAGTGCTTCAGGCGCTCTCCCTTATGCAAATTCGCAATGTCGCAATGGTTGCGCTTATCGTGCCGATATTGGGCCCGCTGCATCTCAAGCACGTCAGATGCCGAAAACACGCTTCCCTCCCCGAGTCGCCAGAACGCTACACTTACATAACCCGTAAGTTCGCTTTATGGCTCACACGGCCAAGTTTGTGGTGTGGATAAGGTTAAGGTAGGGGGACTGCCGCCTTAATGCAACAGCTCGGCATCCCATGGCAATGCCACACTCCCCCGAGGAACATACAAAGGGTGCTTCGGGCTACCGTTGGCGTTGAGTCCAAGCACCCGGATGCAGCAACCCTGAGCACGAATAATCTCAACCACGTGCATCAGCCGAGCCTCCACGCTGGCTTTTAAGACAGCGGGCGGTTTAGCGACACCCCACGCAGCTACAATGTAGCCGCCGGATGCCGCGCACTCGGCAGCAACCTCGGCGATATGATGATCGTTCTCTGCTCCCACTGGATCAGCCATGCGCCAAAGGTCAGCGGGCTTTGTAGCGCGCCCAGCCCATGCATTTACATAGATGAGTCGGGAAGCGCCCCACGACTGAGCAAAGCGGATGCCGCGCCGACTCGTCGGATCATCTCGGCTCCCGTCAGCCGTGCTGGGATTGTGCAGGCAGAAGCCCACCGTTGGGCCGCC
>JADDQD010000124.1 GCA_016781555.1 Pseudomonadota bacterium
CAGCGCGCTGGAGCATGGGACACGGATCGATCTCGAGCTCGGCCACGTCGGGATGGTGGTCGGCGGCCGCGCCCGCGCGCTGCTGTGGGAGCCGCTCTTGCACTGGCTTTCGCGCGCTCGCTCAAGCTGATAGGGCCACCCCGAACCGCCAAGCAGGAGACTCCTTGCCATGACCGACATCGTCATCACCGCCGCTAAGCGTACCCCGGTGGGCGCTTTCCTCGGGTCCTTTGCGGCAACGCCTGGACATGAGCTTGGCCGGGTGGCGATCGAGGCGGCGCTTGCCCAGTCGGGCGTCTCGGCTGATGAAGTTTCCGAAGTGATCCTGGGACAGGTTCTGATCGGCGGACAAGGACAGAATCCGGCACGGCAGGCATCGATGGCCGCCGGCGTTCCCAAGGAAGTACCGGCCTGGGGGCTGAACCAAGTGTGCGGCTCGGGCCTCCGCGCGGTGGCCGTAGCCGCGCAGTCGATCATTGCCGGCGACGCCCGGATCGTTGTCGCTGGGGGCCAGGAAAGCATGAGCATGTCGCCCCATGCGCAGAATGTGCGCGGCGGCACCAAGATGGGCAATCTCGAGCTCGTCGATACCATGATCAAGGATGGCCTCACCGACGCCTTCAACAATTACCACATGGGCATCACCGCCGAGAACCTCGCCCAGCAATATCAGGTCACACGCGGCGAGCAGGATGCCTTCGCCTGCGCTTCGCAGAACAAGGCGGAACGGGCCCGCCGGGACGGCCGCTTCGCTGACGAGATCTCCCCCGTCACGATCAAGAGCCGCAAGGGCGAGACCGTCATCGACCGCGACGAATTCATCCGCGAAGGCGTCGAGGTTTCGGCGCTTGCCGGGCTTCGCCCCGCCTTCCGCAAGGACGGCACCGTCACTGCCGGCAATGCCTCGGGCCTCAACGACGGCGCTGCTGCGCTCGTGCTCATGTCGGCCGAAGACGCTGAGCGCCGGGGCGCAACGGTGCTTGGCCGCGTGGCCAGCTTCGCATCGGCCGGGGTCGACCCATCGATCATGGGCATCGGCCCCGTCCCCGCCTCGCGGCGGGCACTAGAAAAAGCCGGCTGGTCGATAGGTGATCTCGACCTCATCGAAGCCAACGAAGCCTTTGCCGCCCAGGCGCTTGCCGTTGGAAAGGAATTGGGCTGGGATCCGGAAAAGGTCAACGTCAACGGCGGCGCGATCGCAATCGGCCACCCGATCGGCGCGTCCGGCGCCCGCGTGCTCACCACCCTCCTCTACGAGATGAACCGGCGCAACGTCAGCAAGGGCCTTGCAACGCTCTGCATCGGCGGCGGCATGGGCATCGCCTTGTGCATCGAGCGGTAGGCGCTCTACCCAAGTGCTGGGAACCTGAGGACGTGTTCTGCATCTAATCGCTCCACTTGGAGCCACTGTTGCACTTCGGTTACACCGCTTAACAATCGGTTAACCGGCGGGGCTAAGCGCTTGTCGCGGCTCGTGAACTCGCTCAGGCGGAACTTCAGGAAGCGGGCCCGACCGCCGGCGTCTTTAAGGGATGATAGGGATGAGGAAATTCGGATTGCTCGGCACGAGTGCGCTGCGCTCGGCTTTGATCATTGGCATTGCTGCGACCGCGTCTGTGCCGGCATATGCGCAAGTCGCGCCGCCAACCCAGCCTGCGCAGCCGGGCGATGAAGAAGGTGTCACCCAGGCCGAGCCGCCGGAAAATCTCGGCCAGAACGAGGTTGAGCTCGAATCCGGCCAGGACACGGAACGGGCACCCGGCGGCGGAGAAGGCGAGATCGTCATCACCGGCACGCGCATCCGCAGCCCGAACCTCGTCTCGACGGTTCCGATCACGTCGATCGGCGTGCAGGACCTGACGGCACGCGGCGACGTCAACCTTGGCGACGCGCTTAACGAACTCCCAGCGCTTCGCTCAACCTTCAGCCAGGCGAGCTCGTCTCGCTTCATCGGCACCGCCGGCCTCAGCCTTCTCGATCTTCGCGGTCTCGGCACCCCCCGCACGCTCGTGCTGGTGAACGGCCGCCGGCACGTGCCCGCGCAGCCGGGCACCGGCAACGTCGACGTGAACACGATCCCGACAGACCTGCTCGAGCGCGTCGACATCGTGACCGGCGGCAACTCGGCCATCTACGGCTCCGACGCCGTTGCCGGCGTCGTGAACTTCGTTCTGAAGCGCAACTTTGAAGGCATTCGCCTGCGCGGCCAGGGCGGCGTCAACCAAGGCGGGGACCGCGGCAACTATTTCGTCAGCCTCACGGCCGGCCGCAACTTCGCCGAGGATCGCGGCAACGTTGCCGTTGCATTCGAATATGCCAGGCAGCAGCCGCTGTTCTTTACGGACCGCGATCGGCTCACCGGCGCTTTCTCGGGCACGAATTCGTTCGTCGTGACGGAGAATACGGGGCCGCAGCTCAACCCGTCGGCAGGCACAATCCGCACCGGCCCCGAACCGGCCACCGGAAACGGCATTCCCGACCGAACCTTCCTCAGAGGTGTTCGGAGCAACGGCTTTTCGGGAGGCGGCCTTTTCTCGGCGGGCTGCCCTGTCGCGCCGGCTACCGGCGAAACGGCGGCGCAATTCGCGGCTCGCCGCGCGGCGGCCTGCTCCGGGATTCCGAACCCGTCGGTCGCGAACGCTCTGGCTCAGTTCGGGCGGACGTTCGTTTTCCAGCCGGACGGGAGCCTGATTGCCAACCCGTGTATCACAGATCTCCGCGGGCCTTCGGGAGGCGCTGCGAACAGCTGCATTGGGGGGCTAGGCTCCACGTTTCGCGAAACCGGTATACTGCAGCCAGGCTTGGAGCGGTACCAGGCCAACCTCCTAGCCAACTTCGAGGTGTCGCCTGCATTCCGGCCCTTCATCGAAGCCAAATTCAACCGGATCGAAGCACTGCAGGAGGGCCAGCCGACCTTTACGGGGAGCGTGCTCCCATCGACGTTCAGCATCAACAACCCGTTCCTGACCGATCAGGCGCGTGCAACGCTTCGGACGACCCTCGCTCCCGGCCAGACCACCTTTACCATCAACCGCTTCAACGTCGATTTCGGCGGACGCGGCGAAGACCACCGTCGCGATACGTACCGGATCGTTGCGGGTGTGGACGGCACGTTCAACGAGGATTGGCGCTACGAAATTGTCGGGAACTATGGCCGGCTTGAGACCTTCTACCAAACCAGGGGCAACGTGCTTGTTGCGGAATATACCAGGTCGATAAATGCCGTCCGGAATGCGCAGGGACAGATCGTCTGCGCCGTCAACGCGGACGCCAACCCCGCCAACGACGATCCCCGCTGCGTTCCCGTCAACTTGTTCGGCAACGGCAACGTGTCCCGGGAAGCGCTGAATTACTTCGGGCACACGTCTTCCCGCGAGCAGAATGCAGAGCAGTATAACGCCGTCGGTTTCGTCTCCGGTGACTTGTCCCAGCTCTTCGAGCTTCCGGGCGGGCCCGTGGGCTTCGCGCTCGGCGCAGAATATCGCCGCGAAACAGCCTTCTCGGCGTTCGACCCGGTGACGCAGAGTGGGGCGACCTTCCTCAACATCATCCCGACGTTCGATCCGCCGGCTCTGGAGGTGAAGGAAGCCTTCGGCGAAGTCCGCTTGCCGATTTTGCGTGATCTGCCATTCGCGCAGGAGCTTACGGTCGAGGGCGCGGCACGCGTTTCTGACTATAATCTCGGCAGCACCGGAACGGTTTGGGCCTATAACGTAGGTGCTACCTATGCTCCGGTGCGCGATGTGAGATTCCGTGGCGGCTACGGCCGGTCTGTTCGCGCCCCCACGCTTGGCAACCTGTTCAGCAACGCGAGCCAGACCTTCCTCAACGGCGCCGTAGACCCGTGCGGGCAACAGAACATCAACAACAACCCCAACCGCGTCCGCAACTGCGCCGCGGCGGGCGTACCGACGACTCAGACCTTCGACGGCACCACGGAGCCGTTCACGAACCGTCCTTCTTCGGGCATTTCCGGGTTTAATCGTGGTAACCCGGACCTGGCAGAAGAGCGGGGCGAGAGCATCACCATTGGCGCAGTGTTCCAGCCGAGGTTTGCGCCGGGCTTGTCGCTGACCGTCGACTATTATGATATCACGATCGGCAACGTGATCTTCGCGCTCTTACCCCAGACGATCATCAACCAGTGCTACGACAGTCCAACCGGGATCGATAACCCATTCTGCGCCGTCGTCTTCCGCAACCCGAACGGCACCTTCCAAGGCCAGTCGAACGTCCTGCACCAAGGACGGACGATCTCGTTCCCGGTAACGGGCCCATCCTTCTTCTCGCAGCCGTTCAACTTTGCGAGGCAGGAAACCCGCGGGATCGACTTTGACCTGGCTTACCGCACCAGGATCACTGACGATGTGACTTTGAACCTGCGTACGATCGTCAGCCACACGCTTCGGCGGAACAACTTCACGAATATCCAGGACCCGACCTTCGCCCAGCGTCAGCTAAGCGAGCTTGGCGATCCGACGTGGGCGGGCCAGGCGACGGCGGGCCTCGACTTTGGCAATTTCGATTTCCAGTATCAGTTCCGCTACATCGGTGGCACCACCCTTGCAAACCCGGGGCAGGGGACAGGGACGTTCGAGACGCAGAACCCGTTCCAGGGCCGCCCCGCGCAGAATCCAGACGCGTTCCCGCAAATCTTCTTCCCGGACGTTTACTACCACGATTTCCGGATCGGGTTCGAACCGGTGGAGCAGTTCCGCTTCTACGCGGGTGTCGATAACGCGTTTGATCGTAACCCGCCGCTCGGGCTGCTCGGAACTGCCGGCGGCGATCCGTACCAGAACGTTGGACGCTTCTTCTATGCGGGCGCGGAAGTTAAGTTCTAAGCAGCGCCTCAACGCAACCATCAGGGCCGCCTTCGGGCGGCCCTTTTTTTGTCCTGCCAAGTCGCTCCCGGGGCTTGAGGGCTGCCGCACCAGCATGGCCGAGCGGCGAGCTTCAATGTGCCGTCTAGCAGCTAGATCGGAGCGGCATTGTGTTCCCCGACCGACATGTGAGTCGGGCGGCGCGAGCCCCCAGAATTCCTGCCGCGCCCGCTCCTCAAATGGAACCGCCGGCACGCCCTCGTGCTCGCGGCCGCCAGCATGAAGACAGGCGTCGTCCGCAAGTTCGAACAGGCGAAGCATCCAACACTAGGCCTCCTGTTGGCATTGGCTGTACGAAGCTTCATCGACTGGGCGCTGGCCCAGGAAGAGGCTCCCTTTGAGCAGAACTTGGCGCGAAAGACGGCCCGGGCACCGCAACGCTGCGTCAACCTCCGGGGGCGCTGGGAACCTCAAAGCACTTACTGCATCTAATTGCCTCACCTTCGGAGCCGCTGTTGCACTTCGGCTACACCGCTGAACAATTGTTAATCTCAGGGGCTGTCCGCTTGTCCCGGCTGCTCAAGTCGACCACGGAAAGGCACAGAGCCGGCGATCAGCCGGTGCCGTCGAGGGATGACTGGGATGAGGAAATTTGGACTGCTCGGGACGAGTGCGCTGCGCTCGGCCATTTTCGTTGCCGTTGCCGCCACTGCTGCGCTGCCGGCATATGCCCAGGTGGCCGGAACGCCCCAGGCCGTAGTGCCTACTCAGCAGGAGGAGGCAGCGCGGGAAGAAACCGGCGATGATGAAGCAGCCACGCGCAACGCCGATGGATCGGAAGCGGAGCAGGGCACGATTACGGTCACCGGCACTCGTATTCGGCTGCCGAACCTCGAGAACCCGGAGCCGACCGTAACGCTCGACAGCCGTCAGGTCCGCGAACGCAACTTCACCAACGTCGCGGACGCGCTGAATGAACTGCCCGGCTTCCGCGGCAGCATCACTCCGGCTGGGTCGCAGGGCTCATTCGGGCAAGGCGTCAACTTCGTCAACAATTACGGCCTCGGCTCGCAACGTACGCTGACATTGATCAATGGCCGCCGCTTCGTCACCTCGAACGTGCCGACGCTGTTCGGCCAGGGCACCGCTGGCACACAGGTGGACCTGAACGTAGTGCCGGCGATCCTGCTCGACCGGATCGATACTGTTTCGGTCGGCGGCGCTCCAATCTATGGCTCAGACGCCATCTCCGGCACCGTCAACATCATCCTCAGGAGCCGCTATGACGGCATCGAGGTGACTGGCCTCACCGGTATCACGGAAGAGGGCGATAATTTCCGGTATAACGCCTCGGCTCTCGTCGGCCGCAACTTTTTCGACGACCGGGCGAACGTTACGGTTTCCGTGTCGCACGACGAGGTTAGGGGAGTCGCAGCCCTTGCCCGCTCCTTCTTCCGGGAAGGCGTCGGAAACGTCACCAATCCGACACCGGCCCAAGCCGCAGCGCTGAGGCAGGCCGGTGTGGGGCCAGGCCAGGATTTCCGGCTTAATCCAAGCATCGGGTTCAACGCCGGCCCAACCGACCTCAACCCGGGTTTGGTTCTTGCTCGCGGCACCACGATCCCCTTCCTGAGCCGTGGCGGCTTGATCACGAGCACCAATCTTGCTCCCCGAAATCCGAACAATCCCGCGTCCATCGTCGGGGTTCCTACCACCGCTGCTCTTCAGTTTGACCCGAATGGGAACCTCGTTCCCTTCAACCAGGGCGTTCTCTTCCCCGGCGTCATCGCGACAGGCGGGGAGGGATTCGTCTTTCAGGATTTCACTCAGATTACGAGCGATCTCCGGCGCTCGATCTTCAACGGCTTCTTCACCTTCGAGGTGACGGAAGGCATCGAACTGTTCCTGGAAGGTACCCACTTCAGGTCGCGTGCCGACGAGCTCGTTCAGCAGCCCACGTTCAACAGCAGCCTCTTCGCCGGCGGCACGAGCGGGCAGCTCACCTTCGACGTCGGCAGTCCGTTCCTGACCGATCAGGCGCGGGCGGAGCTCACGCGCAGGGGGGTGACGACGTTCCAGATATCCAGGGCGTCGGCGGATCTCGCCGATTTGACAGGTTTCAACGAGACGCGGATCAACCGCTTTGTCGGAGGTCTCAGGGGAGACTTCCGTCTTTTCGGCCGGGACATGAATTTCGAAGCTTATGCTAATTACGGCCGAACAAAGAGCCTTGATTTCGGCCAGACTTTGAATCAGCAGAACTTCGTCAACGCAGTGAATGTCACCCGGAACGCGGCGGGCCAGATCGTTTGCACGGCGACGCCGAGGAGCAATGCCGCGCCTGGCACGGTCAGGCCCGTTGCAGACCCGAACTGCGTTCCGCTCAATCTTCTTGGAGAAGGCAGGGCATCGCAAGCCGCGGCCGATTACGTCATCGAAGACACGGAGACCCGTAGCCGTCTGACCCAGACGGTGTTCAACGCCAACGTTGGCGGCAGCTTGTTCGACATCTGGGGCGGACCGGTCGGTTTCAACGTGGGCTATGAGCATCGCGAGGAGACCGGCAGTTTCACTCCGAACGAGTTCCAGCAGCAGGGCCGTGGACGCGGGGTTCCGATTGCACCGCTCTCCGGTAAGTACAACCTCGACGAGGCGTTCGGAGAAATCCTCGTTCCGCTTGTGTCCCCCGAAACCGGGTTGTCGGTCATCAACAGTGCGCAGGTTTTTGCCCGTGGACGCTACGTGCACAATACGGTGAACGGCGGCTTCTTCTCCTGGGCTGCCGGCGGTAGCCTTGCGCCGATCCCGGATGTCGAGTTCCGCGGCAACTTCACCCGGTCCTTCCGCTCGCCCGCGATCACCGAACTGTTCCTGCCCATTTCCAACAACTTCGTGTTCGTTCCGGACCTCTGCTCGCCCGCTAACCGAAACGCGGGGCCTGTGCCCGCCGTCCGCTCACGGAACTGTGCTGCGTTCCTCGGCCGGTTCCCGAACTCGACGCCACTGCAGGCGGCGAATGCCAGCGTCCCGGGCAGATCAGGCGGAAATCCGAACCTCGAAAACGAGAAAGCGGATGCCTACACATTGGGCGTGATCCTGCGACCGCGGTTCGTGCCGCGCTTCAGCGCCACGGTCGATTACATCAGCATCACGTTGAACCAGCCGATCGCAAACTTGACCGTAGCACAGATTGTCGGTGCCTGCTTCGACAACGAGAACTTCAACCTTAGCGATCCGGCCAACGGCAACCAGTTCTGCGCACGCATCCGCCGCGACGCAAGCGGGCAGGTGCCTGCCGACCCAGCCAATCCGGCCGTTCAGACCGGCTTCGTCAACGGCAACCAGATCAAGTTCCGCGGCGTTCAGGGAACCTTGAACTACGCACTTCCGCTCGAGGGAGTGGGGCTGACGGGAAGGCTCGATCTGGGTGGCGACATGCTCTACGTCCGGCGCCGAGTAAACAACATCACGGGTGTTGCGCCGGCACGGGAGGACGGGACGCTTGGGGACCCGGAGTTCTCGGGCCAGCTGAGGGTGCGCTATGTAGAGGATACGTGGGGCATCAACACAACGGTCAACTATGTCGGCGAACAGCTCTTCTCCCGTTTCAACCGTACTGCGGGAGTATCGGGTTCGGGGCCGGACGCTCGCGAGTTGGACGAACTGAAAGACTTCGTCACGGTGAACACCGGTATCTTCTTTGATCCAACCGAGGAATTCCGCCTCACACTCTCGGTGAACAATGTGTTCAACCGCATCGGCCAGGAATATTTCGGGTTTCTGATCCCGGCCAGCTTCAACAATACCGGCGGCGACTTGCTCGGACGGCGCTTCGCCGCAAGTGCGCGGCTGCGTTTCTGACAGTTGGGCCGCTCGCATGCGAGCGGCCCTTCTCGTTTGCACTTTCCCAGGGGAAAAAACATGAAAGTTACCTTCATTTCCGCCGCAGCATGCGCGACGGCCCTCCTTGCTCTCTCCCCAGCATCGGCCCAAACGTTCAGCGGTCCTCGTGTGGAGGGCCGTATCGGTTGGGACGGGACCAGCATCAGCATCAAGGATCAGCGGGACTTCAACGGCCGCGGCAACTTCGGCGGCGGCTCTCATGCGAGCGACTTCTTGTTCGGAGGCGAAGTTGGTTTTGACGTTCAATCGGGAAGCCTAGTCTTCGGCGGCTATGCCGGCGCCGACTTGGGCGAAGTGGAGGAGACGTTCGCCAGCAGGGGCGTAACCTTTGAGACGGGCCGCAACTTCACGGCTGGCGCGCGGGCCGGCCTAGCGCTGAGCCCGAATGTGCTCGTCTTCGGAAAAGCCGGCTATTCGAACGGGCGGTTGAAGCCCCTTTTCCAGCCAACGGCCAATCGGGCCCAGTTTGCGGACTTCTCCCGCGACCGGGATGGCATCCACGCCGGGGCCGGTGTCGAATTCGCAGTCAGCCCGAATATTTATACTAAGCTGGACTATACCCATACGCGCTACAAGACATTCGATATCGGCAACGACCTTGAGCTGCGGTTCAACCGGAACCAAGCGATGGGAGCGATCGGCTTCCGCTTCTGATCGGACCAGATCGGCGCCGCGCCCGCACGACACGCGTTCAACTCAACTAGGCGTCATCATCCAAGGGCCGCCTCCGGGCGGCCCTTTTCTTGGCAGGCCTGTCCCTGCCGCACCAGCCTTTCACCGGAGATCAAGAAGCTCCGCCGGCCCGCTCTTCGAAAGGCACCGCCGGCACGCCCTCCTCCTCCTTTCGGCCGGCAAAGCGCCAGTTGCCGTCGACGAACTCGAAGTAGGTCGGACGCCCCGAAACGAAGCATCTCTCCTCCCAGCGCTGGACCTGGAGTTCGACGCGATCCTTGACGACATCGATCCAGTTGAAGCTCTGCTGCTCTCCCCCACGAAGTCGGGTGGATGTCGCGGTGCCGGCCTGGATCACAAGCGCGGGTCCGGCCGTATCGACCATCTCGCGGGCGGATACGGAATAAGCACGGTGGAAGTGGCCGGCGAGCAGAATGTCCACGCCGGCATCCGCGGCTGCCGCGAGGGCGTCGCTGCTCCGGTTGGCGACCTTCGTGAGGGCACCCTCTTCCTCCTCGAGCGGCATGGCAAAGAGCGGGTGGTGGGTGACCAGAATTCGGGTCTTGTGCGTAGCCACATCATTGAACGCATCCCGAATACGCTCGATTTGTTCGCGCGAGACACTGCCGTCCTTGATGGTCAAGGATCTCGCCGTGTTGATCCCCAGCACTGCAAGATCGTCATTCTCCCAATAAGGACACAGATCATCGTCAATGAAGCGCTTGTAGCGGTGGAGCGGCCGCGCGAAGCGGCGCGCAACGTCGTAGAGCGGCACGTCGTGATTGCCGGGGACCGCCAGCACCGGCAAGCCGCCAGCCTCGATCCGGTCGACGAATTCGGCGGCCATCTGGAACTGATTGTTGCGCGCACGTTGGGTGAAGTCGCCGCTGATGACGACGAGGTCGGGGCGGCGTTCGAACAAATAAGCCTCGACCGCTGCCACGACTTCGGGATCGTGCCGGCCGAAGTGGACGTCTGACAGGTGGGCAATGGTGGACAAGGCAAGGCGCTCCGGTTGTTTGGGGAGCAACGAACCGGCTTCGGCTCGGTTGCCGCTCCTCAGCTCCAGATCCGCTCGTGGCGCGAACCTAGGGTGGTCAACAGCTCATATTGCGACAGCCCGGACTGGGCCGAGGCCGCGGAGAGATCGTAATCGAGCTCGACCCAGTCGCCCTCCGCAATCTCTACATCGTCCACCGCAATGGCTGTCAGGTCCATCGAAACGCGCCCGACGACCGGCAGGAAGACATCGCCAATGCGGGCGCGGCCTGTTCCCGAAAAGCTACGCAAATAGCCGTCCGCATAGCCGACATTGAGGATCGCGAGCTCCGTCTCGCGTCCGGCAGTGAACATCCTGTTGTAGCCAACGGTCTCGAGCGCGGCGATCTTCCGCCGCTGAATGACCTGGGCTTCAACGGTCACAACGGGACTGATGTGGTCCGCCGCTTCCGCGCGCGGAATGCCGCCGTAAATGGCCAGGCCCGGCCGCGTCAGGTCAAACGCGTAATCGGGGCCGAGGCAAATGCCGGCGCTGTTAGCAAGGCTGAGGCGGCGCGCTCGCAGCGTGGCCGCGGCCTGCGTGAATAGCTGCCGCTGACGCTCGTTTACATCGATGTCCTCATCCGCACAGGCAAGGTGGCTCATCAGCGTGTCGATTTCCAGGCCGTCCAGCAGCCCACTACAAGCCTCGGCCGGAGAAAGGCCAAGCCGGTTCATGCCGGTGTCGATCATCACGTCGCAGGCCCGGCCAGGGGCGGCTTCGCGCCAGCGGGCAACTTGCCGAGCGCTGTTGAGGACCGGTCTCGCCTTTGAAGGGACGGCATGAGCAATGTCCTCATCAGCCACCCCGTGAAGAACGCTGATCGAAGCATCGCCCAGCCACGGCATCAGCACTTCCGCCTCCGCCCAGGTGGCTACGAAAAAATCGCGGCAGCCGGCATTCCCGAGGTGCATCACGGTGTCGCGCGCACCGATTCCGTAAGCGTCCGCTTTCACCGCAGCGCCGCAAGCAGCCGCGCCACTCATCCGCTGAAGCCACCGCCAGTTGGAAACCAGAGCCTCGCTGTCGATCCTGAGGCGGAGTGGAAGATGCGGCACCGTCACAAGGAGCGCGGATAGCGGGCGATCGCCGGCTAGTCCAACCTCTTGCCCGCCGTCTCGGGGAGCCAGATCAACGTGACCACGAGCGCCATCGCGACCACCGCGAACGTATACCAGAGGCCGGCAAACGGATCGCCGGTTCTGGCCACGATATACTGGCTGATGAACGGCAGAAATCCTCCGAAATAGCCGGTGCCGACATGGTAGGGGATCGACATGGAACTGTAGCGGATCCGCGCTGGAAAGAGCTCGGTTAGCAGCGCAGCCACC
This sequence comes from Pseudomonadota bacterium, assembly GCA_016781555.1. Lineage (GTDB taxonomy): Bacteria > Pseudomonadota > Alphaproteobacteria > Sphingomonadales > Sphingomonadaceae > Allosphingosinicella. The sequence continues at coordinate 11,769 of JADDQD010000124.1, forward strand.
GGCCCAAAGGTCATGCCTGAAAGCACGCCCATCAGCACGATTGCCAAAAGAATGAGGAGCAGGTTCGGCAAGGGCGGGCGGACCTTCTCGAACGAATATCCGGCTGCGGCGAGCACCCGATCCAGTTTGACGGGCGTCGGCTCTGCGACGGGCCTGCCGCCGACGGTGAGGGCGACAACCGGCGCCTCCACCTTCGTATAGCTGACGCCCTTCTTCGACAGGTAATCGAGCAAGCGCCCGCACTCGGTTTCCTGGCCCTTCGTCGCGAACGGGTTGTACGTGCAATCCGGCCCCGCGACGACGATCGGCGCACGTCGCCCCGCCTCCGCCAGCGCCGGATTGGCGGCGTCCGCAATGACGTGGAACACAGGAAAGAGAAGCAGCAAAGTTGCCGCATATCCGATAACGATCGGCTTCTTGCGGCCGACCTTGTCGGATAACCAGCCGAACAGCACGAACCAAATGAGGCTAATGACCACGCTGGTCCCCACCACGACGGCGGCCACCGTCTCATCGACCCGGAGGCTGTTCTGGAGGAAGAACAAAGCCGAATAATGGGCGGTGTACCAGATGACGGTAAGTCCAGCGGCGATCCCCAGCATGGCCACCAGAATCAGCCCGACATTGCGCCGGGTGCCAAAACTCTCCTTCAGCGGGTTGCTTGCAAGCTCCCCTTTTTCCTTCATGGCGCGAAAAACGGGACTTTCCTTGAGCTTGAGCCGCATCCAAAGCGAGATCCCGAGCAACAGGATGGAAAAGAGGAAAGGGATACGCCATCCCCAAGCGATCCATGCCTCAGTTCCGATTGCGGCTTTTGTAGCGAGCACAACGAGAAGGCTGAGGAGGAAACCGCCGGCGACGCTGGCCTGGATAAAACTCGTATAGAAGCCGCGCCTGTTTGCGGGCGCATGCTCGGCGACATAGATGGCGGCGCCGCCATATTCGCCGCCCAGCGCGAGGCCCTGCAGGATCCGGAGAGTGATCAGAAGTATCGGCGCCGCTATCCCGATCGCTGCGTATGTCGGAACGAGGCCCACTCCAGCGGTTGCGCCGCCCATCAGGGTGATCGTCACCAGGAAGGTATATTTCCGGCCGAGCCTGTCGCCCAGGTAGCCGAAGAGCACAGCTCCCAGCGGCCGGAAGCCGAAACCCACCGCAAATGAGGCAAGCGCGAGCAGGAACTGCGCAACTTCATTTTCAGCAGGAAAGAAAAGCTTTCCGATGACCGGCGCGAGCGTTCCGTAGATGAAAAAGTCGTACCATTCGAACACCGTACCGAGCGAAGACGCGGCGATGACCATCCGGTCGCGCTTCGGATCCGTTCCATGTTCCCCCGCAACGACCGTCATCATCACTGCCCCTCCCTGGCCCCGCGAGCTACTTCGGTTTCGTGTAAGCGGCCGGAACCCCGATGGGCAAGCCACGCTACGCAGCGGCAAAGCGGATCGCCGTCCCGCTCAGTCTAGGCGGGCGCGGGCTTGTTCCCAGTTGCGCCCGTCAAAGCAGCGCACCGTGACCTGAAGAGCGGAGCTGTCGTCGAGGCAGTTGAGATTGACGCTCCAAGCTTCGGGATGCGACCGCGGCTGGTAGAAGCTCTTGATGCCGCAGAGGCCGCAAAAGAGATGTTCAGCCGCGCCGGTTCCGAATCGGTAGCTGCTGAGCTTCTCCGCGCCGGCGAGAAGGTGAAAATCCCCATGCGGCACGATCAGGTGGCGAAAGCCCGTCATCGAGCAGATCGAGCAATTGCAGTCGAGCACCTCGACCGCATCCGGCACTTCTGCCTTGAACCGCACGGCGCGGCAATGGCAGCCGCCCTCGATAGTCGTTGTCATTGCCCGCTTTGCCCCCACCAATGACCTGCAGCAAGGGCTTCTTCGGCGTCATCCATTGGCCAAATCGAGCGGATCACCTACATTGGCCTCATGGATGCAGACGCCGTTGCCAGACTGACGGAGGCCCAGCGAGAGGTGCTGCGGCGATGGCACGTGCGCAGGAGCGCGAAAGAGATCGCGATCGAGCTTGGGGTCACGCACTGGGCCGTGAATGAACGGCTGCGCGCGGCGCGCCGGACCCTGGGCGCGGCGAGCAGCCAGGAAGCCGCGCAGATGCTTGCGGCAGTGGAGGGAGCGGCAACCTACAAGCCTTTTGTATACGACCCGCCGAGCCTTGCCTCGGGCTTCTCAGCGGGCATTGTGGAGCGGTCTGACGATGCCGGGGAATGGCCGTCTGGGCCAAGCCGCCAATATGCGGTGCACGAGGAGCAGGTGCCATTTCGGCTTGCCGCGCCCCTCTGGCAGGGTTCGAGGTGGCCGATCCCCAGATATGAGGGGGACCGCAATGACCTGACCATCGGCGATCGTCTCATGTGGATTGCCCTTGCTGCCTTCGGCATCATCGTGGCGGTGGGCACATTGGTTACAATTTCGGCAGGTACGGGCCGCACGGTGGCCGCCATCGTTCGCGCGCTTTCCTAAGCCTCTTCGACAACTCGACAACCGGCAACCAATTCAGTGCGGCCTCGCCGCAAAGGGAGACTTATGTCCAAAGCCATCATCGCAACGGCGCGCCAGATCGCAGCCGAAATCCGTGCGCAGGAAGACAGTGTTGACGCCGCACTGGCAGGCCAGGCCCGCCTCCTCGGCACCCTCCTTGAAGCTCGGCGCGCCACCAACGTGCCTGCCAAAGTCGGAGCCGTCGCACTGGATCGCGCGTTCGAGGCTATCACGCACGGCCGCATGCTGCGCGAGTCGATGCTCGCGGTGCACCGGGAACTTGCGGGCATGAACCTGCGTGAGTTGGCCGTCGGAGATGTGTCCGACTGCCCGGAGGAAGGCTTTGGCGGCCTCAGCCTTGTCGGGCCCAGGGAATTCAAGGCGGCCTGACCGCACGTGGTTGACGGGGGCCGGTGGGGCTGCTCGGCTGGCAGCGATGCGCATCCTATTTTATTACGCGTTGCTGCTGTCGGTACTCGCATATGCGCTGGCCCGTGGAGGCGGATCGGAGCGTGCAGGCGCACTGATCCTCCTCGCCGGCTCTCTTCTGACGCACATGGCTCTATCCCCCATGGGCAGCCGCTTCACTCAAGTGGAGCTCAGCGTGCTTGCGGTGGATCTGGCCGTGCTTGGAGGCTTCGTCATCCTTGCCCTCCACTCTGATCGATATTGGCCGATATGGATAGCAGCGTTTCAACTGATAGGTGTTCTCGCCCACATTGCGAGGCTGGCGGATCCGTCCATGATGCGGACGGGCTACGCCTTCATACTCGCGCTGTGGAGCTATCCGATGATCGCACTCATCGCTCTAGGCACGTGGCGGCAGCATCGGCGGACCCAGACAACCAAAGGCTCCTGACCCGTTTGCTACGATCGGTGGACGAGAAGTCCGCCGCAGCTTTGGCCGCATCGCTGATCGGCGAATTCGGCTCCCTGGCTTCGGTCCTCTCGGCTCCGAAACGCGCGCTTCACAGGGTCGCGGGTCAGGCCGCGGCGGGAGCGCTCTGCGCTGTTCGAGAGGCGATGCTCCACGTCGCGCGTGCTGAAGCCTTGGAAGGGCCGGTCATCTCAAGCTCCGACGCATTGATGCGATACCTCCAGCTCGACATGGCCCGCGAGCCGATCGAGCGTTTTCGCGTGCTGTTTCTCGATCCACACAATCGCCTGCTCGACGAAACGGTCATCGACGGATCCATAAAGCAGGCGCCAGTCTATCCCCGCGAGGTCATGCGGCGCGCCCTCCAGGTCGGGGCCACGGCACTGATCCTGGTCCACAATCATCCCTCAGGCGATCCGACGCCGAGCCGCAGCGACATCGTGATGACGCGGAGGATCGTTGACGCCGGACGAGAACTGGACGTCACGGTGCACGACCATTTGGTGGTCGCGAGGAGCGGCTGGATGAGCTTTCGCGCGCGGGGGCTGTTGTGAGCGGCGCCGTTCATCACTCCGAAGCTGCTGCGGGAGCGTTCGCGCGGCGCCTCATCCACGCGCGGCGGGAACGCGAGGCACTGCTTGGGCGCGATCTTTTCGGGGAACCGGCCTGGGATATGCTGCTGGACCTTTTTGCCGCTCATGAAGAGGGCAGAGCGATGTCGGTAACCAGCCTATGCATCGCCGCGAACGTGCCTTCGAGCACCGCCCTTCGCTGGATTGCAGCCATGGAAGAAGACGGCAAGCTCACCCGCCGACCCGATGCGCAAGACAGGCGCCGGATCAACGTGAAGCTCACTCCTGCGGCTGCCGAACAAATGCGGCGGCTCCTCGAGTCATGGATCGAGCGCGAACCGAATGGGTTTCACCACGCCTGACGAGACGTTGGGACGTGCGTTGATCGCTGTCCCCTGCTCACAGTTTGCAAACGAGGAGGCGACCGCGCGCAGCCTCCATCACTCCACCGTCACGCTTTTCGCAAGGTTGCGCGGCTGATCCACATCCGTGCCCTTTACCACGGCCACGTGGTAGGCGAGCAGCTGGACAGGCACCGCGTAGACCAAGGGCGCTATGAGGGGGTGAACCCGCGGCATCTCGATGGTCGCCACCATGCCGTCGCCGGCCTGGGCGAGCCCGTCGGCGTCCGATATGAGGATCACCTTGCCGCCGCGGGCCTGGACCTCCTGCATGTTTGAGATTGTTTTTTCGAAGAGCGGCCCTGAGGGAGCCAGGACGATTACCGGAACATGATCGTCGATCAGCGCTATTGGGCCGTGCTTCATCTCTCCAGCGGCATAACCTTCGGCATGGATGTAGCTGATTTCCTTCAGTTTCAGCGCACCTTCCAAGGCCATCGGGTAGTCCGGGCCACGCCCGAGATAAAGAACGTCGCGCGCCCGCGCGACGATCGGCGCCATGGCCTCGATCTCCTCGTCATGCGCGAGCGCCGCGTTCATCGCTGAGGGGGCTTCGGCAAGGTGGGCGACGATCTCGCGCTCTTCCTCTTCGCTCATCCGCCCCTTGTCGCGCGCGACCTTCGCGGCGAGCGCGGCAAGAACGGTGAGCTGACATGTGAAAGCCTTGGTGGAGGCAACGCCGATTTCGGGGCCGGCGTGGGTCGGAAGCAGAAGATCCGCTTCGCGTGCCATAGAGCTGGTGGGAACGTTCACGACAACGGCGATCTTCTGCCCTTCCGCGCGCGCGTGGCGGAGCGCAGCGAGCGTGTCGGCCGTCTCGCCCGACTGGGAGATGAAAAGTGCCATCCCGCCGGGCTCGAGCACAGGGGCCCGGTAGCGGAACTCGGAGGCGATATCGAGTTCGACGGGAACGCGCGCGAACTGCTCGAGCCAGTATTTGGCGACCATGCCCGCATAGTAGCTCGTGCCGCAGGCGACGATCGTAATGCGCGGCACGTCCGCGAAGCTGAAGTCCATCTGCGGCAGCGCCACCTTCTGCTCCAACGGCCGAAGATATGAGCTCAGGGTCTGGGCGACCACGATCGGCTGCTCGAAAATCTCCTTTTGCATGAAGTGGCGGTGATTGCCCTTCTCGACCGCCGCCGCGCTCGCCCCGGAAAGAGTGATCGGCCGCTGAACGGGCTTGTCGTTCCGGTCGTAAATTTGCGTGCCGTCGCGTGTGATCACGACCCAATCGCCTTCCTCCAGATAGGAGATTTTCTGGGTGAGCGGCGCCAGGGCCAAGGCGTCTGAGCCGAGATAGGTCTCGTCCTCGCCATAGCCGACTACAAGCGGAGATCCCAAGCGCGCGCCGATCAGCATGTCGGGATAACGCCGGCAGAGAATGGCAAGCGAGAAGGCACCATGGATGCGCTTCAAGGTGCGCGGCACCGCCTCGTGGGGCTCGGCGCCACGCTCGATCTCGCGGCTGATGAGGTGAGCGACGACTTCGGTGTCGGTCTGACTCTCGAACTCCCGGCCTTCCGCAATAAGCTCGTCGCGAAGCGGGCGGAAATTCTCGATAATGCCGTTATGCACGAGTGCGACTTCGGCCGTCGCATGTGGATGCGCGTTGTCGCGGGTGGGAGCGCCGTGGGTTGCCCAGCGGGTGTGGGCAATGCCGACCTCGCCGGGGAGCGGATTCGCGCTCAGCTCTCGCGCAAGATTCTCGAGCTTTCCTTCCGCGCGGCGGCGCTCCAGCATGCCGTCGACGATGGTGCACAGGCCCGCTGAGTCATAGCCGCGATATTCGAGCCGCCGCAGTCCATCGAGCAGGCGCCCGGCGACTTCTTCCTTGCCGACAATGCCAATGATACCGCACATATTCGGTCACCTTCGCGAGAATTGTTCGCCTGAGGGCGAACGCCTTGTTTCTACTTCGCTTTCTTCTTCGCCGCCATCACCGCCTTGAAGCGCGCGGCCCAGCCGGGCCGCTCCTCCTGGCGCCCGCGCGCTACGGCGAGCGCGTTCTCGGCCACATCTCGCGTCAGAACGGAGCCCGCGCCGACGATGGCGCCGCTGCCTATGCTCACAGGAGCAACCAGCGCGCTGTTCGACCCGATGAACGCCCCCTCCCCAATCTTGGTCGGATATTTGAAAAAGCCATCATAATTGCAGGTGATGGTACCGGCGCCGATATTCGCGCCCGCGCCGACGTCGGCATCGCCGATATAGGAAAGGTGGTTGGCCTTGGCCCCCTCGCCGAGCCGGGCCTTTTTCACTTCCACGAAGTTGCCGACCTTGGCTTTCCTGCCGATCTCAGCGCCGGGGCGGAGCCGGGCATAAGGGCCGATCTCCGCGCCCGCGGCGATGTCGGCGCCCTCCAGGTGACTGAATGCGTGGATCCGCACCCCTTCGGCGACGCGCACCCCGGGGCCGAACACCACGTTCGGACCGACCAGCGTATCGCGGCCCAGCTCCGTGTCGTGGCTGAACCAAACCGTTTCGGGTGCGGTGAGCGTCACGCCGTCAACCATTGCCCGCGCCCGCCGGCGGCGCTGCCATCCCGCCTCAACCGCAGCAAGCTCGCCGCGACTGTTGATGCCGGCAACTTCCCATTCCTCGGTTTCGATCACCGCCGACTTCCGTCCGTCGGCCGCCGCGAGCATGACCACGTCGGGAAGATAATATTCACCGGCGGCATTGTCGTTGCCCACGCGGCGAAGGAGCGCAAAGAGATCGGCGGCGCGGGCGGCCATCAAACCGGAATTGCAAAGGTCGCAGGCGCGCTCCCCCGGCGTGGCGTCCTTATATTCCACCATTTTTGTAATCGTGCCGTCGGCGCCGGCGATGACGCGGCCGTATTGGAGCGGATCGGCAGGACGAGACACGAGAACGACGATCGCCGGGCTGTCCTCGGCATGGAGGCGGTCCAGCATCCGCCGCATCGTTGCCGGTTCCACCAGCGGCGTGTCCCCGTAAAGAATGAGAACGTCGCCCTCAAAGCCTGCCAGCGCCGGTTCCGCCTGCTGCACGGCGTGCGCGGTTCCAA
>JADDQD010000274.1 GCA_016781555.1 Pseudomonadota bacterium
GCACTGGAGCGCGAGCTAGGGGAGGCACTGGCGGTGCCCAAGGCGAATATCCGTCGACCGGATCTCTGGGACGGCCAAGCGGCCACGCGGTGTCTTCGGGATTTGAGGGCCCGCACGCGGGCGGCGCATGGTTACCAAGCCGCAGCCGTCGCCGCGGAGTAGCCAACCCAAGGCGTTTCGCAGCAACACTCTCACACATGGAGGACCCCACTGCGTTCCGCCTGGTGAATGACCGAAATCTAGCGAGTGCCCGCTTCCGATCTGCTCAGTTGTCCTATCGTGTCGCGGATCAGACGTTCCCGTGCCGACAGGCTGGGATGGGTTCTAAACAGCTTGGGAACCGGGATCGGGTCGTATCGCGTATAGAGCCGCCGCCAGAAGGGAATAGCGGCACCAAGATCATAGCCGGCTGACCATAGCAGCTTCAATGCCAACCGGTCGGCTTCCTCCTCCGTGCTGCGTACCCGGGACGCGTTCTTGCCTATTCCGCGCAAAATGCCGTGCGGCACCTTCTGCGCCTCCAGGCGTGCCGGATGGGCGAGCAGGTTGTGCGCAATCTCATGTGCCATCACGACTGCCAACTCGTCATCATTTTGCACGAACTCTAGCATCTTGGTCGTCATGATCGCGTAGCGGCCGTCGGCAAAGGCGTTGGCTTGCGAAGAGCGGGCTAGCCTTCCTCGGGCGGCGCAGCCGATCACCGGCTTCAACACTATCGAAATCGGCTCACCCATACGGGAGACTTCCAAAGTCGCGCTTCGGCCCCGCATTTGCTGTTCAATGAGCGCATCGGCTTCTTCCGCGACTTTTCTGTGGTCGCGTGCGCTGCTTTTGCTGGGCTCGCCAGAACGGGGTAGCTGCACGCCGTTGATCGAAAGCAGCAGATCCCCGGCGGCAAGGCCGGCCTGCGCGGCTGCGCTTCCCGCCACGACCGCGAGCACACCGGCGCCTTTATCGAGCCCGAAGCGGCGAACGGCCTCGGCTCGGTCCGCATGGGCATATTCGTCCAGGTGATGAAGAAGGAAGCCGGTAACGGGATGGGTAGCATCGCAAAACGCGGTGCCGCGTGTGGCGAGGCGGTGCACAATTGTTGCAACCCGGAAGTCGGCGGCACGCAAGTAGCTGCCCTCCGGGGTTCCCTGCGAACGTGCGCCGTGGTTCTGACCGACCGATTCTTGCGGTGCCAGCATAGCAAGCATCGTTAGCGTGAGGAGTGAAGCGGACATCGGCTTCAGGTTACAGCCGAATTCTCGCGAGTGCACGCCAAAATGAAGCGGCCGGATGAAGACGTTTGTCTTCATCCGGCCGTGTTCTTCCCGCCAGTCTAAGACCGGCTGCCCATATTACGGGCTGGTCGGCAGATCGTCTTCGTCCTCAACAATGATGACGATGGCGATAATGATCAAAATAATGGCCAAGCCCGGAATGATGAAGCCGCCGCGAAGCTCGCTTCCATCGACGGATTCGTCCGCCGGCGCCAGCTGGGTCGGAGTGATCATTTGAGCCGCAGCTACCGTCGGCGCAGCCGACAAAGCCACGGCCGTAGCCGCAGCAACTAATCCCTTGAAAACCACGTCAGCTTCTCCCTTCGTACTCAAAACTCGTGTCTGACTTTCTACCCTACTAGCCAAGGCCCCAGCTACTGTCTAGCCCGAAAACCTCAACTCTCTGAGGAGCTCAGGACGCCGTTAGCCATTCCAGGTTTAGGAACCGTGAACCCCAAACGCCGCTCCCCCTCTAAAGTTCAACCTGTGCTTGTAAAGTCTGTGCAGTTGCTTCCCACCCGCGCCGGCGCTATCCAGCGGACCTGTCTGGCAGCGCGAAACACACTTGTTTTTGAAGCGCTTGCCCCAATCGGCACCGAGCGAGGATGTGATGCGGTTTCAGAGAACGTTGTCGCGAATGACTGGGCTTTTCACCGCCTTTTTGTTGTTGCTGGCGCCCGTCCAAGCGGTCGCTGCCGTAGAAATCAGCTTCTATTCGCATGAGTTCGGATCTAACTTCCCCCATGCCTTCGTCACGCTCACCGGCACGCTGGACCGTACCGGTGAGAAAATCCAGGGCAACTATGGTTTTACGGCAACACATGTCACGCCTGCGATCTTGCTGGGCTCGGTGCAGGGCGAAGTGTTCTCGCGTGATCCCCAGAAGGACGCTCAATATATGGCGGCGAGCGATCGCCATTTCACCTTCACCTTGAGCGATGCCGAATATGATGCCGTGATGGGAAGGATTGCCAGCTGGCAGGCGCTGAAGCAGCCATCCTACAACCTCAATCGACAGAATTGCGTGTTTTTTGTTGCCGATGTTGCGGCCAGCCTCGGAATGGCGGCGGACACCCCCAAGGGGCTGATGAAGAAGCCGCGCTCGTACACCGAATTCCTTACACGTGCCAATCGCGATTGGTTGGCGGCGCGCGGGGCGGTGATACATCGCCAGCCGCCTGAACTGACTCAGCCCGAGACTTGACTTCCTGCAGGCTTTGCCTGTTAGCGAGGGCATCTGTCGGGGCGGCAGAGCCCCCTTTTTAGCTTCTCACCGGAACAATATGAGCGCGGACGACAATCAGCGAATCGTGGTGATCGGGCTCGGCTATGTGGGACTTCCCCTCGCCATAGCGCTCGCGAGGACCTTTGATGTCGTAGGCCTCGATATCGACCGTCGCCGCGTCGCGGAGCTGCGGACCGGCCATGATCGGACCAACGAAGTCGAACGCGATGTGCTCGCGCGTTCAACACTCAAGCTTGCCGAGGCGGCTGCCGAATGCCGCGGGGCCGACGTTTACATCGTGACGGTACCGACCCCCGTCGACGCAGAAAACCGGCCCGATCTGCGCCCGGTGATCAGTGCGACTGAGTCTGTTGCAGCATTGATAGACGCGGAAAAAAAGCCGGTCATTGTCTACGAAAGCACGGTTTACCCCGGTGTAACTGAGGACATTTGCGGGCCTCTCATCGAGCGTATCTCCGGCTTGAAGCGCGGCACCGACTTCTTTCTTGGCTATTCGCCGGAACGGATCAACCCGGGCGACCGGGAACATACGGTGGACCGCATCGTGAAAGTCGTGGCCGGGGAAAATCCGGAAATCACCCGGCGGCTGGCGTACCTTTACGGCAAAGTGACGGAGGCGGGCACATTCGAGGCGAAGTCGATAAAGGCCGCCGAAGCCGCCAAGGTCATCGAAAACGCTCAGCGCGACATCAACATCGCCTTCATGAACGAGATCACCCAGATCTTTTCCAAAATGGATATCTCGATCTGGGATGTGCTCGCCGCGGCAGGGACGAAGTGGAATTTCCTGCGGTTTCAGCCGGGGCTGGTCGGGGGGCACTGTATCGGCGTGGATCCCTATTATCTCAGTTACCGCGCTCAGCAACTCGGGCAGGAACCCCGGGTCATTCTCTCCGGTCGCTCGATCAATGACGGAATGGGATCCTGGCTTGCCGAGCAGCTCGACACTCGGCGTGAGAAGCCCGGCTCCGCGCTGGTCATGGGCTTGGCCTTCAAGGAAAACGTCCCCGACCTCAGGAACAGCCGCGTGATAGACGTCATTCGCAGGCTCGAGGCGCTGGGGCACCAGGTCACCGTTCACGATCCCCTCGCCGATCCAGAGGAAGCGCGCCATGAATATGACATCGCGCTCGCCGCCGACGGCCTGGAGCAAAGCTACGATCTGGTGATCGTGGCCGTGCCGCACCTCGCCTACGGCGAGCTTAGCGACAGCCAGATCGCGAATTTGGTGGCAGACGGAGGCCTGCTCGCTGACCTTAAAAATATCTATGGCGGTCGCGCTCTTCCCGAAACCATAAGCCGCTGGACGCTTTGACCGGATCCAAAGCGAACTGAGGGGCCGTGCCGGTCGTCAGTCGAGGCAGGCCTTAGACGCCATGATAGCGCCGGTACCATTCGACGAAGCGCGGAACGCCCACGTCGATCCTGGTTGAGGGCTCGAAACCGAGATCGCGTTCGATGGCGCTGATGTCGGCGTAGGTATCGCGCACGTCGCCGGGCTGCATCGGCAGCAGGTTCTTCTCGGCTTTTCGGCCGCACGCATCCTCAAGGATCTCGATCATACGCAAGAGTTCTTCCGACGCGTTGTTACCGATATTGTAGAGCCGGTGGGGAGCCTTGCTTCCGCCAGCCTTCTCGGAACCGTCGTCGGGCGGCGGATTGTCCAGTGCAGCAACGACTCCGGTGACGATGTCGTCGATGTAAGTGAAGTCACGGCGCATGTTCCCTTCACCGAACACGTTGATCGGCTCGCCTGCGAAGATCGCCTTGGTGAAAAGCCACATCGCCATGTCGGGTCGGCCCCAGGGACCATAAACTGTGAAAAAGCGCAGGCCCGTCTGCGGCAGCCGGTACAGATGCGCATAGGTCTCGCTCATCAGTTCGTCCGCTTTTTTGGTGGCGGCGTACAGCGACAAAGGATGATCCACCCTGTCCTCGACCCGGAATGGCAAAGTTTCATTGCCTCCGTAGACCGAGGAGGAGGAGGCGTAGACGAAGTGGGGCGCGCCTCGATGGCGAGCGACTTCCATCACGTTGAGATGGCCAACAAGGTTCGCCTGCACGTAGGCATGTGGATTCTCTATCGAGTAGCGGACCCCGGCCTGGGCTCCGAGGTGGACGATCTTTTCGAATTCGCGTGCGGCAAGTGCCGCATCCAGGGCTCGCTTATCGGCAAAATCGACTTCCACGAAGTGGAAGGCATCGCCGAAATCGGCTTGCTGCTTGGCGATCCGGGCGCGCTTCAGCTGAACCGAATAATAATCGTTCACGTTATCCAGCGCGACAACCGACTGTCCGCGCTCCATCAGCCGGCGTGCAACGTGAAATCCGATGAACCCGGCACCGCCGGTCACTAAGGTGGTCACAGATTCATCCCCTCCCAATGCCCACTAGGCGAAGTTGCGGTCCCAGCGGCTGTGTCAGCTTGGCGTTGCAGCGCCTTCGGAGCGCAGAAACCAGCGCTCGGATCCTTCGATCCCAATCGCCGTCAAGACACCGGTTTTGTATGCCCCGGTGTCCAGACCTATTCTGTTGGGTCGCTCCTCGGGCGCTTCAACGATGGTATGGCCGTGAACGACCACAACGCCGTGGTCGCTCGAATCGTCCAGAAAGCCTTCCCGAATCCAGCGCAAATCGCGGCTGAGTTGTTTTTCGAGTTCTACTCCCGGCCTCACCCCGGCGTGAACGAACAGGTAGTCACCAAAACGAAAGGTGTCCGCCATGTTCGACAGAAATTCAACGTGCGCGGCCGGAACCTGCCCGATGAGCCGGTCCATGATTTCCGCCTGACTGGCATTGAGTGCCCAGCCCGGGTTCACGCCGTAGCTTTGTGCGCACTCGGACCCGCCATAGGTCAGCCAAGGTTGCACGACGCCTTCGTCCCCATTGAGCACGGACAGAAAGAACTCCTCGTGATTGCCCTTCAGGAACACGGTCCGGCCGAAAGACGGTCGGTTTGCAATCAGATGCTCGATAACGCCCCGGGAATCCGGGCCGCGATCCACTAGGTCGCCGAGGAAAACCAAGTAGGTCTTGGCCGGCAAGCGGCTTCTGTTGTCTTCCTCGATGCGGGCCAGCAAGTCCAACATGAGGTCAAGGCGACCATGAACATCGCCGATGGCATATGCCCGGCTACCGGGCGGACCCTTCGGAAAAGACTTTTGCCGCGGGCTGGAAAAAAAACGTGAAAACACCGTAGATCAGTTCCCGAAAGGCCGAGCGCGATATACGCTGCACTGCACCTCGATCAAGTGCCGCCCCCCCTTTGCAACCCGCAGCTAAGGGGTTGGTTCAGCGCGCAGACAACTTACGCGCTATACACTTTGCGCGAAGTCCGTCGATCGTGTAGATGGGCCGGCAAGCTGAATTGAGAGATCGAAGATGCCATTTTGGAACCAGGAAATTTGTGCGCGCGGCACGCTTCGGCGACTGCTGGTCGGATTCGCCGGGGCAGTCATGTTGACGCTCGGCGCGTGCGGCTCGCCGAGGCCAGCCAACATTCCTCAGGCGCCGGCCAATTTTGCTGCACCGGATGCGGAGACCATCGCGGCGCCTGTGCCAGTGGCCCAGGCGCGAACCACGATCGCGCCGTACGACAAGATTCAGGTCAGGGTCTTCCAGGTTGAAGCTCTGTCAGGAGATTTCCAGGTCAATTCTGCCGGTCAGATCTCCTATCCGCTGATCGGCTCGGTACCTGCGGCGGGAAAGACACCGCTTGAGCTGTCCCAGTTCATTGGCGATCGCTTGGCTGCCAAGCATCTTCGTTCGCCGAACGTTCAGGTCAACATCGTCGAGGCAGAGCCAAGCGAGCGGACCGTAACGCTTGACGGCTCCGTCAAGACGCCTGGCGCTTATCCGGTCAAGGGATCCACGACCTTGATGCGCGCGGTGGCACTGGCCAACGGCTTGACTGGCGATGCCAACCCACGGCGGGTCGTCATCTTCAGGACGGTGAACGGGCAGCGGCTGGCGGGGGGCTTTGATCTTGCGGCAATCAGACGGGCCGAGGCCGAGGATCCGATGATCTATCCGAACGACATCGTGGTCGTGGACGGCAAGAACACGCGGCTACAAAATACGTTCCGCGAGATTTTCTACGCACTTCCGATCCTCCAAATTTTTCGGCCCTTCTGATCCTTATTAATTTTTCAGGACTAAAGACATGAACAACCAGAGTGGCATTCTCCCGGGAGGAGGCGCCATGGTCCCGTTCGAGCGGCGGGAACTCGCTTCGACCGGGCTGCGCGATGTCATCGTCGCGCAGCCCGGCCCCAATGAGCACCGCATCACCCCGAGCGAGGTTTGGCGAGTCATCACGAAATGGTGGTGGCTTATTGCCGCCATCACCTTCGTGTGCGTCGTCACTGCCGTTGTTCTGTCACTGCTGGTTCAGCCCGAATACCGCGCCAGGTCCACCGTCGAGGTGAACCGCGAGGGTGTTCAAGTGGTGCAGATGGGCGAAATCCAAACCATGAATATCGGGGACCGCGAGTTCCTCACCACTCAGGCTGGCCTCCTGCGAAGTCGAGCGCTTGCCGAGCGGGTCGCGCGCAGCCTCAACCTTGCTGCCAATCCGGCCTACTTCAGCCCGGAGACGCCCCGCGCCGTTCGCGATGACCAGGCCGCGGGCCTCGTGCAAGGCAGCGTACAAATCAACCCGATCCGGGACAGCCGCCTCATCGAAATCACTGTCGAAAGCACTG
>JADDQD010000006.1 GCA_016781555.1 Pseudomonadota bacterium
TGTTCATCCTCTCCATCGCGGTGCTATTCGTGCTAATCTTCTTCTCGGTCTGGCCCGCCGAGCCGAAGCGGGTCCAGTATAGCGATCAGATGCCGACCAAGCAGTTGGTCCGTCAGCTCGACGGCATGCTCGTCGCTCAGCGCACAACGCTTCCACCTCCTGCCGCCCGGCGGCTGGAGGCGATCAGCGGGCAATTGCCGCTGCTCGAAAGCCGCCTCGCCGAAGTTGATGCACTGGACCCGCTCGCTCAGGACGCTCGCCGGCTGATGGGTAAGCACCTTCCCGAGCTCATCGAGCGCTATCAGCGCGTCCCCGCGGCCTATCGGCACGAGCGCGATGGCGACGGGCTGACGGTGGATGAACGGCTGGTCGCCGGCCTTGATGCTGCACGGCACGCGCTGGACCAAATCGGCGCCAAGCTGGCACGCGAGGATCTCGACGCCTTTGCCACACAGGGCCGCTTCATCGAAAGCCGCTACAAGGACGGCGCCGCTTTCCAAGGCGAGTGAATTTGCTGTTTGTGAACGACTGGTACGAGGGTAGCGGACGGCTGAGACGCTAGGAGGCCAGCCTTGTTTTCCCGCCTCCTCCCCGACAAGTTCATCCTTTGGCTGCTCGGCACCCTTGCCATTGCAACTCTGCTCCCCATCCGCGGCGGTTTGGCTGTAGCGGCCGATTGGCTGACGCTGACGGCGATCTTCGCTTTATGAGCCACCGCAGGCTTGGTGATTCCTCCCGATCATGCTGTTCCACACCTTTCAGCTGATCGTTTGCGCGTGGATCGCGGCTTCGCTGTCCAATCGCATTCCAGCAATGGCGGCAGCACCTGACCCACGGGTGAGGACAAGCCATTCGCGGCCAGCAAACTTGGCGACGGATTGGGCCAAATAAGATCGCCGGAAGAACGTGCCCATCGGCAGAACAAGCGCATGGGAGAAGTGCTCAATTGGCGCGATCCTGTGCTCTGAAGTTTCAGGTGCGCTTGACCAGCAAAAGATTCGAGTGAATCGGATCCCATGCTCTCCGCCCATACTATTTCGCAAGCGGAACGAGATCTTTGAGCATGCGTTTAAGTGCGGGGCAACTCCGCGTTGCACTACCCTTCGGAGCCCGGTTGCGAGGTTTCAGATCAGTGGACGATGCAGATCAGGGCCCATCCAGCCGGGCGCATCCGCTGACGGATAGCTTCCGTATATCCTGCATGCCGCTCTGCTCCGGTTCGGGATCGTGTCAGCCAGATGCTTTTGGAAGCGAGCGATGACGGCTGAGTACAGGCGGCGCTGGAAAGGTGTGACGGAGCCGATCACGGGAAAGCTGCAGCGACGGCATCTGCTCATGCCATGCATTTTGCTGATCCACGCGCTGCTGCTGACGATCGTTTTCCTGTCTTCATCAGAAGCATTGGGCGTTCGGGCCATCGGCTCGCCGCTTTCGGTCTTTGACGTCGCGAGCGAAGAACAAAAACCCTCGCCTCCAGAGCCTCAGCCGGAGCCGCAGCAGGTCGTGATGCCGGAACCCATCGTCGATCTGGAGCTGGAAGCGCCGCCTGTTGCGGCAGAGCCCGTTTTTGAGGAAGCGGCCGCCCAGCGCGCCGGCTTTGGGACCACGTGTGAAGTGGCAGGCACGCTGGCCCGCGCGTTCATGGGCAGCGAATTGGTTCGGGCACAGCTCCAGAGGATCGGCCCCGAAGCACGCTCCGTCGCAAATGCGATCATGTTCTGGGACGGGCAGTGGGTGGAGGTCCAAGGGCGTGCGCCCGAAGACGCCTTGCTGACGCTCCGCCGGGCCATAGTCGAGGGGGTGAGGGCGGCGCCACCGGAATGCCTTTCCCAAGATGTCGTGGGGCCAAGGTTTATCACGATTGATGAAGGTGAAGGCACCATGATCTTGGTTTTGGGGTCAGGCACTTGGCGGTGGGAGCAGCTCCTGCAGGAGCCCCTAGAAGTGGCGACCGAGATCGCGCTTCGCCAATGAAGTTAATGTTTCCGTTTGCAGGTGATCAGAACTCGCAAGGCGCCCCGGAAGGACAGCTCGATGCTTGATGAGGAACCGAGCCGGGACGCACCCGCACAGCATGAGACGATCCCCTCGCCGCTTGAACGGTGCCATGTCGGGACGGACGAGACCTCGGCCCCTTACAATGAGGACCTTGCCTGGATCGTCCGACAGTTCAAGGAACGGACGGGAGCTTGCGCGGTCACGGTCACCATCCACCATTTTGACGGCCGACCACCGGCGGTGGAGGTTGTCGATAGCGATCACGCGACCTCACAAGGCGCGCTCGATAGCTGGGCATTGGCCAGTCTCACGCAGTTCCCCGCTTCTGCGGGCCGCAACTGGCCGAGAACACAATGGCGCCCGCCCAGCGATGACTTTCCGTATCATAGCTTGACCATGCACATGGCCAGCAACGATTGCAGCCGTGCGGCGATAAGTGCATTTTTTCCTAACAGATTGGATCAGCAGGATATTGAGGCGCGGGAATTTGTCTCACTTCGTTTCCAGCCGATTCTGTCCGGTTACTTCAAGCTTTGGCTCCTCCATCAGGCAACAAGCCGCCGCTTAAAGACGATGGAGGGGGCGCTTGCCAATGTAGATTTCGGCGTCATTGCAGTCGACCGGGATGCAAAGATAGTCTTCGAAAATCCTGCCGCTTCGAGACTCCTCGACAGCGCCAAGGTGGTGCAGCGATGCCGTGGCTCCCTGTCCGCCAACGGCCCAATGGAAAGCGTGAAGCTCCGCGTCGCCATTGATCAGGTCTTGTCCGGCAAGAAGATGGATGATCGCGGAGACTGCGAGACGCTTGTTGTGATCGGGACGTCCGCGCGCGCCTCGTCACCATTGCTGGCGGCGGTTACGCCGGTCGATGAAGCCGGCTTCGTAGGAAACGATCCTGCCGCGATCGTCTACATCTTCGATCCAGGCACGCCCAATGACCAGACGCTCGCCCCGCTCGCCAAGTGGTACGGGCTTTCCGCAGCCGAAGCTCGCCTCGTCAAGATGCTCGTGGCCGGACGCTCCGTAGCGGAGATGGCCGAACGGGAAGCGATCAAGCGGGACAGCGTCCGGACTTACCTCAAGAATATTTTCAGAAAAACAAGTACCAAGAGCCAGGCGGACCTCGTTCGCCTGATGATGACCAGCCCCGTCAGGCTGCGGCTCACCGACAAGCGGGCAAAAGGCCTTTTTTAAACTTTTGTTTAGGCGATGCGCCGAAGCCACACCTACCGATAAGTTAGCTTTTTCAGAGAGTTCCCAAGCAAGTTATCCCCATATGGGTATAAACAAAAGACCAATTCGGTAGAGTAAATGCGACATGTGTGCCTTAAGGGGCAGGAACATTCTCGACGTGACAGTGTATAAGCGATGATAAACAGGGAGGTTCCAGATGAAATTAGCTAAGCTCGCCTTTACGACGGCGTTGGCCGGTTCGATGATGTTCGGTTCGGCGGCCGCTTTCGGCTCGAGCCACCGGGAAGCTGAGGGCGTTATCGAGATGCCCAAGGTTGACAATACCGACGTCTATGTCTTCCGCAGCTATGAGCCTGGACGGGAAGCTTTCACCACGATCATATCGAACTTCTACCCGTTGCAGGAGCCGTACGGTGGCCCGAACTACTGGCCGCTGGAAGAAGACGCCATCTACGAGATTCACGTCGATCAGAATGGGGATGCGCGGGAAGACCTCACCTTCCAGTTCGACTTCAACGAGTTTTTGAAAAACGGAACCGGCAACACGGTCACCGTGGGCAATCAAACGCTTCCGATAGCTTTGAGGCACATCGGGCAGGTGACGCGGCCCAATGATCCGAATCTCGGCTGGGACGAGGATTATACGGTGACGCTGATCAGCGGCGACCGCCGGACGGGAACTCGCGCTGCGATTACCAACGCCAATGGCGGCGGCGAGAGATTCCCGAAGCCGTTCGATAATGTGGGCAATAAGACGATCCCGAATTACCCGGCTTATGCCGCCCAGTTCATCTACGAAGTGAACATTCCCGGCTGCGCCACGCGCGGCAGGCTGTTCGTCGGCCAGCGCGAGGAAGCATTTGCAGTCAATCTGGGCGAAGCGTTCGATCTCGTGAACTTCGTGCCGATCCAAGGCGGGCCGGGAGGGTTCCCCGGCGGCATCACGCAAAGCCGCGAGAATGATGACCTCGTTGGCAAGAACAATATCACTTCCTTGGCCATCGAAGTCCCCACCGCCTGCCTTGTGGGAAGCGGAAACGGCAACGGCGTGATCGGGGTCTGGTCGACCGCCAGCATGCCGCAGACGAGTGTGCTCAATCCCAATCCTGGGTTCGCCAATCGCAAGCAGCATTCGGGCGCCCTGGTGCAGGTCTCGCGGCTCGGCATGCCGCTGGTGAACGAACTGGTCATCGGGAACCCGCAGAAGAACCTGTTCAATGCCGCTATGCCGACGCAGGACGGCGCGCTCGCAGCCTTCGTCACCAATCCGACCTTCCCGGCTATTTTGAATGTGCTGTTCCGCACTGCTGTTAACCAGACGCTCGGCACCAATATCGCGAACCTGGCGCCAAGCAATCTGCCGCGCAGAGACCTGGTGGCGGCGTTCCTGACCGGAATCCCGAGCCTCAACCAGCAGGCCATCGTGACACCATCGGAAATGATCCGGCTCAACACCGCCATCGATCCGACCCCTCGGGAGCGCCAGAGCACGTTCGGCGTAGCCGGCGATGACCTTGCCGGCTTCCCGAACGGCCGCCGCCCCGGCGACGATGCCGTCGACCTCGTGCTGCGGGTTGCAATGGGCAGGCTTTGCCATCCCGTGCCGATCAATGGCCAGCCCGTCGCCTTGGGCTTGTGCAGGCCGGAAGATGCGCCGGTCGGCAACGTTCCGTTCACGGACGGCGCGCCGATCAGTGCAACCGAACTGCTCCCGGGCTTCCCCTATCTTCGGAACCCGATCCCCGGCTCTCCGGGCAGAGCGCTGGACGCGCGTCGCAACTCGACCACACCGCAAAGCGACGAAGAACCCGTTCCGGCCACTGAGGCTTCAGCCACTGAGGGTACTGAAGGGCAATGATCGGCGTGGAGCATCTTACCCGCTCCGCGGGTGAGGCCATGCTCCTGACGATCATCGTCATCGGACTCGGCGGCTGTGAAGAAGCGAAGTCGATCGTTCAGCCGGCACCCAAGACGGTGCCGGCTGAACTCGACAAAAAGTTTGGCGCTGGCTTCGTTGCGATGTCTCGGGCGGATCCAAACTCCAAGCCTCGGGAAATCAATCCAGGCGATCTCCCACCCGTGAGCCTCACTGAACGACCGGTAGAATTCTGACGATCCTGGGTAGGGCGGCATCAGCCGAGTGATTTGCCCGCCGCCTCGCCCGATCGGAATTGCGATCCCCTCACCAGGAGGGGCACATCTATAAAAAAAGGGGCACTCCCATGATCAACACGACATTCCGCAAAGCGACTGCTTTACTTCTTGCAGCCAGCTGTCTTTCGACGGCGGCGCACGCTCAAACTATCGGTGCGATCAGCGGCGGCAACACGATCGTAAGCGCCAGCAGCACCTCCCCTTCGACTGGCGGGCGAAGCGCGCAGATCACCGGGCTTGGCGCCGGGCAGTCGATCATTGCCTTTGATGCGCGTCCTGCCGTTTCCGGCCGCGTCCTCTACGGCCTCAGCAATACCGGCCAGCTCTACGCGATCAACGCTCGTACCGGCGCAGCCAGCGCGGTTGGTGCACCCATAGCACTTCAAGGGACGTCGTTCGGGTTCGACTTCAATCCCACCGTCGACCGCATTCGCATCGTCAGCAACACCGGCCAGAATCTTCGGGTTGACCCGAACACAGGCGCGGTGATCACCGATGCCAATTTGAACGTATTGGTTGGCGGTCGGCCGATCCGGGTGAGCGGCAATACCGCAGCAGCCTACACAAACAACGTGCCGGACGCGACAACCACCACTCTGTTCGTCATCAACACGCAGACCGGCCTTCTTCAGATCCAGAACCCGCCCAATGCCGGCACGCTCAACGTCGTCGGAGGCCTCGGCGGCATCGCCTCCGGCACCGTCAGCGGCTTCGATATTTCGGCGGGCGGGCAAAATCGGGTGAGCGTGATTCAGAACGGCGTCACCAACCTCTTTTCGGTCGACCTTCAGACCGGCCGGGCCACTCTGATTGGCCGGTTCGGAACTGGAGCATTGCAGGGTCTTGCATTCCTGCCGGACGCCTTCGCGGAGCAGGCAAACCTGACCGCAAACCAACGCGCTGTGGCGGGGGCGTTTGACAACTTCACGACCCTCAGCCCTGGGCTGATCCCGTTCCTGACCAATCTGGACGCTATTGGCGCGCAGGGGCGTGCCAACGCCTTCAACCAGCTCAGCCCAGCCGCTTTCGGGATCCTGCCTGAGGCTATCCTGCAAACCAAAGAGTTCGTCGACACCACGGTGAGAGACTATCTGCGCGACGTTCGCCACGGCGGAGCCGCCGGCATGGCCGTTGCGGACCCCGACCGGGCGATCGGCGGCTTCATCGTGGGTGCAGGCCGCACCGGCGAGTTCCGGGCGCGCGGCGACCGAAACGAGGTCGAGTACGGTGCCAGCGGCTTCATCGCGGGCGCCGATCTTCGCCTCGCCCCCACCAGCGTCATCGGGATTTCCGGCGGCTATGACGAAGCGGACGTCCGCCTCACCCGCTTCACGCCCAACAGCCGCGCCGAGACTTGGTATGTCGGCGGCTACGGCACCTTTGGCCTCGGCCCCGTTTTCGTGGACGTCGCCGGCAGCTATGGTGAGACGGATCTCAGCCTCAGGCGGAACGTCGCCTTCGGGAACTTCTCGAACAACGCCAGTGCCGAGGGCGATGCACGCTATTACTCGATCGCGGCCACTACCGGCCTCAGCCTGGATATGGCTGGCTTCGAGCTGGAGCCATATGCAGGCGCCCGCTATGCGGACGTCAAGATTGACGCTTTCAGCGAAGGTCCCGGGCTGACCAGCCTCAGCGTCGGCCGGCAGGACGTGGAATCGCTTCAGTCGATCCTCGGCTTGCACGTCGCCGCCAAATCGCAGTTCGGCGGCGCCACCATTCGGCCTTATGTGCGCGGCGAATATCGTCACGAGTTCGAGAATGACGAAGCCCGGCTGATCAGCGCCTCGTTCAATGGAGGCGGGATCAACGCGCCTTTCACCACTACGACGACCCCGATGGGCGACGACCAATTGGCGGTTGGAGCAGGTCTTACGATCTCAGGCGATAGCCCGATCGGCGTCATGCTCGACTATCACGGCCATTTCCTCGGCGGCTACGAAATCCACGGCGTCAAGGTGGGCGTACGCGTCAGGATGTGATCGGGACGCACCCGATCAAGGCGAAAGCGCTTGATCGGGTGCCCTAGCGCCTCGCCAGCGGCTGATTGTGGTCACTTGCGGCTGACCCTGCCGCACCGAGCGACTTAGCAGGCTCGTCAACGTCTGTGGCGTCTCGCCGATCGTCACCGTCGTTCGCACCCAATAATAGCTGGACGTGAAGCCCGCTCCCGGTGGCATGAACAGGCCAAGCGAGCTCAGGTCCGCTTCCGTCAGGTACCCGGTCCGTTGCCGCTGGGCGACGAGCATCCGCGCCGCCGCGGGATTGCCAAACAGCAGGGCGATGAGATCCTCGCTCGCAGTATTGAGGTTCACGGGCGTCGTTCGCGGCAGCAGCGTGATGAGCGGAGCGAGCCGCGCGATCGTCGGTTCGTCGACCCCAAGATCACGCAGCTGTGACAAACTTCGCAGCGGCCCGCTTTCCCGAATCGCTGCGCTGATACCTTCGGCAAGCGCGGGATCGACCTGGAGCGCCGCCGCTATGGGTGCTGTCGCCGTGGCGGCAAGGCCCTCTCCCTGGCCCAAATTGTTGAGGTTGAACCGCGACTGGGCGTCGGTAATCGCGAGCGTGAAGGTGCCCCCCTGGATTGCAGCCTGGCGCTCGATCACCTTTGCCCAGGCCTCGCGCAAGTGGTCGCTTTCTGGCGCCTCGGCAGCATCGCGCCGGAGCGCAACGGCCGCCGAAGTTTCACCGGCACGCGCAAGAACCGCCGCTTGCGAAGCCTCCCGGAATCGCAGGCTGCGATCGAGGCCAGTCGCCCCTTGGGAAAGCATGAGCATCAGGATCGCGCTGGCAAGCGCCACCAGTGAAACGATGTTGAAAAGTATCACAGCGGCAGCTCGGGAGAAGCGGGCGTTGGCAGTTCCACAACCCGGCGGAGGGAGCCCGACGGAGCCCTGCCTTCATCGAGCAGAATGTCGACGGCGACGGCAACCGGCTGCAGAACGAGACCGCCCTCCGCAGCCGGGATTTCGTCCAGCCAACCGCGGCCGCTGAAGAAAAAGCTCCACTTTGCCGAGGAAACCCCGCTCATGAGCAGCTGCGAAGTGCCCGATGCGGTTCCACCAACTTCCCTGAACAGGCTGTCGCCGCGCAAGGCGTAGCTTATTGCCCTCCCCGCCTCCACAGAGGAACCGAAGTGGCGCTCGAATCGAATGCCTGCTTCCGCTTGTTCCAAAGTGCCGCCGGCAATCTGTTCCAGATCCCGCGTCAGCATGAACATAGCCCGCTGGAGCTGGCCGAGGCGCTCGATCCTGCCTGACGTGCGCTCTTCAACTCGGATGACGGCATCGATAAGCGCAAGCCCGCCGATCGAGATCAAGGCGAAAAGCGCGAGCGATATGACGACCTCGATCAATGTGAAGCCGGCATCCTGTTGCGACGAACCGGTCACAGACCTGCTTTTCGGGCAAGCGTCTGGAGCCTTCCGGATGAGACGGTCACGATTGCGAGCTCCCGAACGCATCTCCCGTCATCTCGGAATCGAACTGCGCCCGTTGTTGCGGGGAAGCCTGTGGAACTCAGAAGACCTTCTCGGTTCAACCTGCCTTTTTGAGCGAGAGTGTCGACGATCCGGGCCGCATCAAAGGCGAGCGCCGCAATCACGCCGGGCTCCTTGCCGGCAGATGCGCGATATAGCTGGGCAAATTCGGCGAAACGGGCTGGGTCAGGCGTGGAGAGCCACACGCCTTCGAGAGATGCCAGCGCTGGCGAAGACTGATTCATCGCCTGCAATGTGCCGAGAACCTGCACGCCGCTTCGTTGCAACGCTTGCGCCTGGGCTGCAAATCGAGGGCCTCCACCCGTGAGGAGTGCCGCATCGGGCGCCCCGCCGGCCGCGCGTCGAACCGCCTGTACCAGATCTGGCCCGCCGCCGTCTCCAGGCGTGGACACATCAACCAGCTGGAGGCCAACCTCAGGCGCAATTCGCTGCGCTGCCTTTCGTGCCTGCTCGCTCCATCCGGTCCCTGCGCCGATCAGGGCGACGCGGCGGGCGCCCCCGGTTTGTGCATATTGAAGGACCGCAGAAACCGATTGGGAGGGCGTGATGCCGAACTCGAAGCTCTGCCCAACTCGCGCGGTCAGATTGTTGCTGAACGCGATAATCGGCACGGCGTCGCCAACGGCAGCAGCAACCGATCGCACTTGGTGACCGAACAGCGGCCCGAGAATGGCAGCCGCGCCGCTGCGCTCCGCCAGCGCCGCGGCCCGCGCGGCTCCCTCGGCGCTCCCGTCGGTGTCAAAGAGCTTCACCACCGCCTTTCCATCACTTCCACTTTGCGCCAAACCGGTGGCGCGCTGCATGTCCAATCCAAGCTGGCCGGATGCTCCGGAGACGGGCACAAGCAGCGCCGCCAACCCACCGCGGGCGTTCGTACGCGCGGTGCTGCTTGCGGAGACATTGGATGGCGGACCCGACAGAAGCACTCCGGATCCCAGCAGATGGAGGAGCCGGCGACGGTCCATTTCCATATCAGATAGCTCCGCCAAGTGCCGTGCGGAGGCGCCGAGTGCTCCTATTCGCCCTCACCGGCGCACTGGTATATTGCCTCACCCTGGCGGCGGCCCTCCCCGCGCGCCTTCTGCTGGAGCGATCCGGCGACCCCGACATCTGGCTTGCCGCTTCGGGAACGGTGTGGCGGGGTGAAGCCGCCTTGGCGCAAGGCCATGCGTTGCGCTGGAACTGGTCTCCGCTCGGGTCGCTGACAAACCTTGCCTTCACAACAAACATCGAAGTTATCGGCGCGGATACGGACCTCAAAGGATCGGCGTCGTGGAAGCCGGGCGCGATGGTGATCACCGACCTCAGGGGAGACGCCTCCGGATCGCTGCTCACGGCACTTGCGCCCAAGCTGCCCTTTGTCTGCGGTTTCCCCATGCGCGTCGAAATAGACCGGATTGCCTTTGGCGGCCAGCAACCTGGTGTGGCCGGCGAGATCACCACGTTACCAGGCAATTGCACCAGCCGCGGCAGCAGCGTCGCTTCCTCGTCCTTCGTTCCAGCACTGGTGGCAGTGGCTACCACGAACGTTGGAGGCTCCAACGGCTGGGTCGCACCGCGAGCGAACCGTTCCGACAAGTTGGTCTCCTTCACGGTGATGCCAAATGGGGCGACTTCCGTGGACGTGGCACCTGCAGGAGCAGCACTCTTTCCAGGCGCGCAGGCCATCCGCATTCTTCCCGAGTGATAATCACTGTCTCGCTTATGAGCCAGCGCATCGTAAGGCGAGAGCCGGGTTTCGGGAAAGCCGTGTGATCACAAAGATTTGAAGGCAAATTGGCGGGAGTTTGCCTTACAAACGAGCGAGCGAATTCAGGCTCATGATCGGCAGCAGGATCGCCAGCACCATCAATAGCACGACGCCGCCCATGAAAAGCAGGACGGCGGGTTCGACCATGGCCACGAGCGTGGCCGCAAGCGCTTCCACTTCCCGCTCGAGATCGTCGGCGGCCTTTCGAAGCGAGCGGCCCAGCCGGCCACTGCTTTCGCCGCTCGCAACGATCGCAATGAGCATTTCGGGAAAGGCATCCGCTTCCCTCATTGCCTGGCTGAGACTCGCGCCTTCGCGCACCCGGGACGCAACCAGCAGCGCGCGGCTTCGAATGTAGCGATTGGGAGTGACGGCAGCCGCAGCAGCGACCGCATCAAGAAGAGCCACGTCGCTTTGCACCAAGGTCGCGAGGCTGCCTGAAAAGCGGGCCGCATTGATCTGCCGGCTGAAACGGGAAAATGGCTTTCGGGTCGCGAAGAACCTGTCGAGGGCCAGTCGATTTTCTTCCGAGCGAAGCCAGCGCCTGACAAGCCAGCCGAAGCCGACGACGAGCAGGAGAATGATCCAGCCGTGATTCTGGACAAGCGAACTCACCGCGATCAGCCCGCGGGTGAGGAACGGAAGTTCAGCACCCCGGGACACGAACACTTTGACGATATTCGGCACCACGTAGATCAGCAGCAACACCATCAGCGCCACAGACAGAAGAGCGAGCAGCGTGGGGTAAAGAAGAGCCAGCTGGATCTTCTGCTGATTGCGCTGCCTGCTTTCGACGAAATCGGCGAGATGGTCGAGCACCTCCGGCAACCGGCCCGAATGCTCCCCGGCAGCGATCGAGGCGCGATAAAATTCCGGGAAAACAACCGGGTGTTCTGAAAGGGCACTGGCGAAGCTTCGCCCGTCCAGGATCACGCTACGAACATCGAGCAGCATAGGCCCGGCGGCGTTAGCCGTATTTTGCTGCGCCACCAGCCGCAAGGCTTCTTCGATGCGAACGTCGCTGCCGATTAAGGTGGCGAGCTGGCGAGTCACGGTCGCGAGCGCCCGCGCATTCATTTTGGGCTTGAAGATACGATCGAAGCTGAATCCGCGTCCGACCGAGGCCAATAAGGGCGTCGAAGCCGTAGCCGAAGCGGACGTCGCCTTAACCGACAGAGGCAGAAGCTTTTGATCCCGCAGCAGCCCCCGCGCCGCGGTTTCGCTGGCAGCTTCGATCACCCCGCGCTGGGGAGCGCCTGTCGAATCCACTGCGCGAAACACAAACGCCGCCATCGACCCGCTTACCCTTCGTCCCGAAGCACGCGTGCAATTTCCTCAACCGAGGTCACGCCCGCAACGACTTTGCTGACCGCGTCGTCCCAAAGGCTTGGCCCCGCTGCCCGCGCCGCTTCGACCAGCGCCGCTTCGGATGCGCCGTCGTGGATCAGCTTGCCCAACCGCTCATCAACCGCAACGATTTCGTAAAGTCCGGTTCTGCCGCGATATCCTTCACCATGGCAGTTCGGGCAGCCATTCGCACGAAAAAGGGGATCCCCCGCCATGATTGCGCCGGCCAGGAGCGCCTGGTCTGCGTCGGTTGCCCGGTCCTCCTTTCGGCACAGCGCGCACAGGCGGCGCACCAGCCGCTGCGCCACCAGCCCGACCAACATGGGCGCCAGCAGGTACCGCTCAACTCCCATGTCGATCAGCCGGATCACGCTCCCAACGGCACTGTTGGTGTGGAGGGTGGACAGCACGAAATGCCCGGTCATGCTCGATCGAACCGCAACCTCGGCGGTTTCCTGGTCGCGGATTTCGCCGACCATGATGATGTCGGGGTCCTGCCGCAATATGGCGCGAAGGCCGCGGGCGAAGGTAAGATCCGTCCGTGGATTGACTTGGGTCTGCCCGATTCCCTCCAGCTCATATTCGATCGGGTCTTCAACCGTCATGATGTTGCGCTTACGATCGTTCAAGCGGTGGAGCGCGGCGTAAAGCGTGGTGGTTTTGCCGGAGCCCGTGGGGCCCGTCACCAGCAGCATGCCGTGCGGCCGATCAAGCAGGCGCTGGAACAACGCAATGTCTCGTTGGCTCATGCCGAGCTGGGCAAGATCGAGGCGCGCCGATTCCCGGTCGAGGATACGCAACACGACGCGTTCCCCATGCTGTGATGGAATGGTCGAAACGCGCACGTCCACTTCGTGGCCACCGACGCGCAAGGTTACGCGTCCATCCTGTGGGATCCGCTTCTCGGCGATATCGAGGCGAGCCATGACCTTGATTCGGCTGACCAGCAGCGGCGCGAGCGCTCGACGCGGCTCAATCACGTCGCGAAGCACTCCATCCACCCGGAAGCGAACAACCACGCGCCGTTCCTGAGTTTCGACGTGAATGTCGGACGCGCCTTCCTTGACCGCTTCCAGGAGCAATGCGTTGATCAGGCGGATCACGGGTGAGTCGTCCCGCTGGTCCAGAAGGTCGTCGACAGCAGCGGCGCTGTCGGCCAAGCTTGCCAGATCAGAGTCGGCAGCATCTGCCAGCCCAGCCGCATCGCTCGCGCTGTCCCGATATTGTTCTTGTAAAGCTGCCTCGAATTCCGTGTCGTCGACCGGCCTCCATATCAGTCCGGGACCGAACAGGCGTTGCACCTCGAGGATGGTCTCCAGCGCGATCGGAGTGCGATGACTACATTCATGTCCTCCAGCCGCAATGGACCGGACAAGGATGCCGCGCCTGCGGGCAAAGCCGTAAGGCAGCAACGGCTTTGGTCCCGACGGCTGTTGTTCCCGCGTGATGAGCTGCATTTCCGCCATCAGCTCGTGAGCCCGATCTGCGCATTGACCAACCCTGGTGTTGCCTGACGATCGATCCTGATGTCCGAGACTCGGAGCGTGCTGGTGGTTTCCAGATCGACCAGCCACTGAACGATCCTGGTGAAATCCGCATCCTGAAGCGACACTCGGATCGCCCCTTCGCCAGCCTCGACCCAGCCGACCGCGAGACCGAAAGTGGATGCAGTCCTGGTTACGACATCTTGCGAGCCGGCCCGGTCGATGGCGCGCAGCCTAGCGAGGTCCGGACCGGCAATCCGCAACTGCGCGGCAAGTACTTCGTAGGTACGAATATCGGCCACGGCACGCGCGCGCACGTCGCTCAATGGCCGGTATATGCCCACAATCAGCAGGACCAACGCCGCTGCGCCACCGAGTGCGATCAAAAGCCGCCGTTCCCGCGGCGTCCGAGCGCCCCACCAAAGGCCAAGTTCTGTTCGCCTCCGCTCCAGCACGGGGAATTTCCCGAACCAGGCAACAATTCCCATGCGCCAGAGCGCAGGCGATGGCGACACGCGCGGTGCGCGGCTCTCGAAGGGCAGCAAGCGGCGGAATTGAAGCATATCAGCGAGCCACACCCGGTGCGACTTCCCGCACCACGATCTTGGCCGCGGCAACGCCGTTTTGCACATAGGGTGTGCCGATAACCGGACTCAGCCCGGCATTGGCAAGCGCCGCTTCAGTTCGCTGCAGTGCGTTCATATCGGCTTGTTCCACCTGCAAGCTCAACTCGCCTGCCCCTGCGTTGTAGGAGAGTGAACGCAAGCTGACGCCCGGCGCGCCGCCTCCCAAAGCGGCAGAGGCTCGAATGAGGAGCGGCAAGAAGCTGCTCCGCGGCGGCCCAGCGCCGCCGGTCAGAAGCTCATTCACTTCCGCAGCGAAATCGTCGTCAACGGAAATACCTGGAAGATATTGCTGAACCAATTCTTGTGCCTCC
This sequence comes from Pseudomonadota bacterium, assembly GCA_016781555.1. GTDB lineage: Bacteria > Pseudomonadota > Alphaproteobacteria > Sphingomonadales > Sphingomonadaceae > Allosphingosinicella. The sequence continues at coordinate 14,367 of JADDQD010000006.1, forward strand.
GCCCGCCGATTATCGGCAATCTGCTGCAGTGCCAGCGTATCCAGCATTGCAATCGCCGCGTGCGCAGCCGCGCCGGCGGCAATGATCGCCATGACCTTGCGCGCGGTGAACGGCAACGCGCGTCGTGGTTTAGCGTAAGCGCCTTGGCGCAGATCGAGCGCGGGAACCAGCAGCCGCGTTGTCAAAGGCTCAAGCTCAATGGCACCTGGCACGGACGTGATGTCCGCCGGCAACTTTTCACCATAAGAAATGCAGATCGGATTGCCGGCGGCAGCCCAGAGCACCGGCAACTGTGCAACCGAGGTCGCAAAGCCGGTAGCTTCGGCTGTGCGGACCAGAACACGCCCACCTGACAGTTGAACGGACCAGGAGCCCTCCTCGGGCACTGGAAGCGATAGCGCATCGGGCACGATCCGGGCGTGAACCAGCCCGGCCGCCATGACTTTCTCAACCCAGGGGGCGATCACCTCGTGCCGCACAACCGCGGCAAGGTGACGGCGAGGGGCGAGCTCCATCCCCAGCGCAACGTGAACTTCACCGATCGGATCGGCGATGAGATCTTCGATTGCGAAGGGAAGCGCGCTAAGCCGCTGCCTGCGCGATGGCAGTGGCAGGTCCACCGCCAGTATCAGCACCTGCTCACTCGGCACGAGCACGGTCGCGGAACCAAGGTCGGATCTCGCAACGCTCTCCAGCCGATCACCATCGAGAAACCAGATACCTCCGACTTCTGCGGGATCGGACCGCTGCACTTGCTCCCGCATTCGGTAAATTGCCTCGCCTTGTCAGTGGAAATTCGCCACTGCCGGGCTATGGTAGCAATCATGGCGGTCTTTCCAAGGCACTTCCGGCGTCGACGCCGCACTTCGCAGGATTGGGGCCGGTTTTCCGGCCCCGTCAGGCATGCCGAGGCCGGCCTGACGCTGATCGAGATGATCGTAGTTCTGGCAATCATCGCGCTGATCGCCGGGCTGATCGTGCCGAACGTCATCGGCCGGCCCGATGAAGCGAGGTCAACGGTCGCCGCAGCCGATCTTCGTACCATATCGGCGGCCCTCAAGATGTACCGGCTCGACAATGGAGCCTATCCGACGACCGAGCAAGGCTTGGCCGCTCTTGCCACCAGGCCGACCGCTTCTCCCATCCCAAGGACCTGGCCCGAAGAAGGTTATCTGGCCGAAGTCCCACGCGACCCATGGGACCGGCCCTACGTCTACCGGAAATCGCCAGGCAGCAGCAGTTTCGAGCTTCTTTCCTTGGGACGGGACGGAAAGCCTGGTGGAGAAGGCGTGGACGCCGACATCAGCCCGAGAGCGGCCCGGTGACGTCGGACCATGACGCTGGCCTCACGCTGGTGGAGATGCTGGTCGTCCTCGCCATCATCGGCGTGATGGGAAGCGTGGGGGTGCTCGGGCTGGGCGGGGCCGACCGATCGTCGAGCACGCAGGCCGAGGCGCAGCGACTTGCCGCCTCGATTCAGGTCGCTGCGGATGAAGCCCTGCTTGCCGAACAGCCGGCGGCGCTGGCTTTCGACGAGGAGGCTTATTGGTTCGTGGAGTGGGACCCGGTAAGGCGGAAGTGGCAGGCACATGATCGCCCCGACCTTGGCACGCGGCACGAACTGCCTGAACGCATAAGTCTTAGCAGTGACAGTCCGGGCCGGCCGGTTACGATCGGGGGAGGCAGCGCGGATGGCGCCATCGCCTTCACCATGGCCGGCGGCTCGCGCAGCTGGCGCGTGAGGTTCGACGGTCTCAACGCACTAGCGGAGCCAAGTGGTTGAGCGCTTTCCGTCAGACAGGAAAGCGTCCTTTCGATGGGGCATCGACAGGTACGCAGTGCCCCTGCCAAGACGATCCCCGCCTGGCGGGAAAGCCTCTCCTGGCCCATGCGACAGCAGCCATGCCGGAGATGCGTGGCGAAGAAGGCTTCACGCTGGTGGAGGCGCTTGTCGCCCTGGTGATCCTCGGCGTGGCGGCGGCAGGCTTGATCGGCGGCGCCGAGGCCCACGTGGATTCCATTCGGGCGCTGGAATCGCGCGCCGTTGCTCAGTGGGTGGCGGAAAACCGGGTTACGGAGCTGACCGTCAACTCCGATCGCGCGCCCGAAGCCTTTGACCTTGTCGAAATGATGGGAGAGAACTGGAGGGTGCAAGTTGCACGACGGGCAAGCGACGATCCGGACCTCCACGCGATGACGATCTCGGTCGGGCCGGAGGAACAGCCTGAGCCCCTGGTTACCATGGACTTCTTCCTTGATCGAAGCGCCGGTCAATGACGCCGCGCGAAATACGCTTCGGGCTCGACGGCTTCACCGCGATCGTTATCGCTTCGGTTGCGGCAGCATTGGCGTCGTTCACTTGGACGCTGGCCGGTTACGCCAGCGGCACATCGCCGCTGGGCGCTGCTGTAGGATCCTATGTTCCTCCAGCGCCCGCGCCCGACGTCAGCGCGCTCATCAACCTTCCGCCATTCGGAAAGGCGATGCTTGCACCCGCCACGGTAGCCGCGGACGCCAATCTCGTGCTCAATGGGATACTCCTGGCCAATCCTGCCACGGCTTCAACCGTGCTGATCGCAGTCGGCGGAAAGCCGCCAATCGCCTACCGCATTGGGGAGGCCCTGCCGGACGGCGCCGTCGTCGACATGGTGGCCGTCGACTATGTCATCCTCCGCAGGGGCGATCAGTACGCAACCTTGTACTTTCCTGGCGACCAGCGCGCCCAAAAACCGGGCGCGCCGGCACAAGCTTCACCAACATCGCCTCGCCCGGTCCAGGCCGCTCCCCCTTCGACGCCGGGAGGAAATGGCGTCGAGGCTATACGCTCGCTTCTCCCGCCGTCAGTACTTGGGCGCCCAGTCGCCCCTCCCCAGGCGGCGCGTCCCGCTTCCCCGCCGCCGCCGCCGCCGCCGCCAAACGCAGCCAGCGGCAATGGTTTAATTGACACGCCGGGGCCGACTGTTACACCTCGCCAATAGCGGGTGGGCCCAGCTTTATCGCTCCGAATTGGTGCGGCGGATGATGCCGGCTGACTTGGTGACGTGCTCGCCCGTTCTCCCGCACTGAGGAGTAAGGCGTGCGTTCGATATCTCGTAAGGGCATGACCGGTTTGACCGCGATGATGCTCGTGCTCGCGCCGACGGATGCGCTGGTCACGCCCGCAGGCGCGCAGGCCGTGCGAAGCGTGGTGGTCAATCTGCGTAACGTCGAATTGCAGCAGGTTGCTGAGCAGATCTCCCGGATAACCGGGCGAACCATCGTGCTCGATCCAAGTGTCGGCGGGCGAGTGACAGTTGTTTCTTCCGGTCCGGTCAGCCCGGCCGGGGCTTGGGAATTGTTCAGATCGGTGCTGCGCGTGCAGGGCTTTGCGGCTATTCGCAGCGGCAATATCTGGCGGATCGTACCCCAGGCACAGGCCGTACAGAGCGGCAGCACCCGCGTGTCGCGCGGGAGCGCCCGTGGTCAAGAGGTCGTCACCCGTCTCATCCGGCTCCAGACTTTGCCCTCAGCTGAAGCGGTGCGTATATTGCGGCCGCTTGTTGCATCTTTCGGCAGCATCGAAGCCTCGACGCGGCCGAACGCCGTGATCGTCACAGATTATGCCGAAAACATTAGCCGCATCGAGCGGCTCGCCCGCTCCTTGGACCAAAGCGGCGGCGGGGCTGCCACGTCTCAAAGGATCACCCTCTCTCATGCCAATGCAGCGGAGGTAGGGGAGTCGATCCAGCGAATTTTGGGCGAGGAAGCAGCCGGAGGGCCGAGGGTCGCCGTCGACGAGCGCAGTAACGTGATTCTGGTCCGCGGCAGCGCAAGCGCGCTTGCGGAAGCGCGCAGGATCGCCGCGCTGCTCGACACGCCGGGAAACGTCACCGTTGCCACACGGGTGTTCCGGCTTCGCTACAGCGATGCCGAATCGGTCACCGAAGTATTGCGCGGTCTGCTGGGCGGCGAGAGCGCAGCCACCAACCCAGTGGCGCGCAGCCTGGCCGACCGGGGCGGCCTCGGCGGGGGTGCCGGTCTTGGTGGCACCGGCCCCGGGACCGACGGAGGCATTGGAGGCTTTGGAGGCGCCGGGGGCTTTGGAGGTGGCGGGCCACAACGGTCGCTGGGTGCAGGAAACGTCAACCGATTCGAAGGCCAGAGCGGCTCCGCTTCATTTCCCGCGTCTAGGACGCGCACGGCCGGCGCGGAACGGAGTGGCGCGCGTGCGAGTGGCTTTTCGACGCCCGAATTGGCGATCCAGCCGGCACCAGAACTGAATGCCATTGTGGTGCGCGGATCGCAGGCGGCGATCTCCGGGCTCGGCACGCTGATTGCGGAGCTCGATGTCCGGCGGCCGCAGGTGCGCATCGAAGCTGCAATCGTGGAGGTCACCGGCGATGTCGCCGAACAGCTCGGCATCCAGCTCGGCTTCGGGTCTGCAGCGGCGCTGCCCAATGCCGGCGGCACCTCTTTTTCCAATGCTGGCATCTCGCTCCGGAACGTCCTGGCGGTCCTGGGCGCACCGGCTGCCATCTCGCTCCCGCAGGAAGGAGCAGGGCTCAACATCGGCAGCAGGGGCGACTTCGGGATCTTCGTTCAGGCGCTGGGCCAATCGACCAAAGCCAATCTCCTGTCGACGCCGAGCCTCACCACCCTGGACAATCAGCCTGGCGAGATCGTCGTAGGCCAGAACGTTCCCTTCCGGACCGGCAGCTTCACGGTCGACGGCAGCGGCAGCAATCCG
>JADDQD010000011.1 GCA_016781555.1 Pseudomonadota bacterium
CTTCAAGATGGAGGAAGCAGATGCGTGTGTCTGAAGCGATGACCCGCGATGTACGGGTGGCCCGGCCTGATCAGACGATTCAGGATGCGGCCAAGATGATGGCAGATATCGATGCGGGCGTGCTGCCGGTGGGCGAAAACGATCGGCTCGTCGGCATGATCACAGACCGCGACATTGTGGTGCGTGCGGTGGCTGAGGGACAGGGCCCGCAGACTCTTGTACGTGAGGTGATGACATCGGATGTGAAGTATTGTTTTGAGAATGAGGATACCGACCAAGTGGCCCGCAACATGGCCGATCAGCAGGTGCGGCGCCTTCCTGTCGTAAACCGGGAGAAGCGGCTTGTCGGCATTCTGTCGCTCGGCGACCTCGCCGTGATGGCTGGCAGTCAACCTGCTGGTGAGGCGCTCGCTGGCATTTCACAGCCGGGCGGCGAGCACTCGCAGATGGGCGGCTCCCGTATGTAGGGGCGCCGCTAGCAAGAGCATCGGGCGTGCTCGATCGGATCGTGACACTGGCCCGCAACTGGCTCGACTCATAGCGGCCCATGGAGGAATGATCATGGCCATCGGCGATTTAAGCTTTCGCGATCGCGCCGAGGCGGGCCGTCAACTGGCAACTCGGCTGACGCAATTCCGAACCCGCGATCCCGTCATCCTGGCCCTGCCTCGGGGCGGAGTGCCCGTCGCTTACGAGGTCGCCAGGGCTCTCCGGGCTCCGCTTGATCTCGCGTTGGTGCGCAAGATCGGCGCGCCGGGCCACCCTGAGTTTGGCCTCGGAGCCGTGGTCGATGGCGCGCATCCACAGGTCGTGCTGAACGACGAGATCATGGCTCAGCTGGATGTACCCGAGGCCTACCTCGATGAGGAGATCCGGCGCCAACTTCAGGAGATTGAGCGCCGCCGCGAGCGCTATCTCAGCGGGCGGCAGCCCATCGATGTCGCGGGCCGAACGGTGATCGTCGTTGACGATGGCATCGCGACAGGTGGGACCGTCAGAGCAGCACTGCAGGGGCTTGCCGGCGCCCGCCCAGACTATCTGGTTCTGGCCGTACCGGTCGCTCCTGCGGATATGATAGACCTACTCCGGAGCCAAGCCGACGAGGTCGTCTGCCTGATGACGCCGGATCCATTCTATGCTGTGGGCTACCACTACGACGACTTTACCCAGACCAATGCTCAATGACGCTCGAAGCTGGAATGCGGAGGCGCTGCCCTGATGGCGGTAACGCGATGCGCCAGGGCACACCACGAGCCCACGTGGCGCTTGCTCGCGCATGGACGCCATGGTGTAATCCCGCTGGTGTGGCCCTGTGAAACCCAACTGTGGTGGGGGTGAGCCCCACCGGCTGACGATGAAACCGCCGCGTTCTACCAGGATGGCGCGCTGCGGAACCGTGGCCTTGCGGCTGAGTTGGCAACCAGCGGGGCCAGCCATCCATGCCAGACGTGCGCCCTTTGCAACAGATCAGCGAACGGCTTGCCCCCTCCCCGGGGATCGGCCCGGCAGGGGCATCCAGCTGGACAATCCTGAACCCCGGCCGCAACTGCTGGCGGATCTCCCAGTGCAGACGGGCCGCCGTGCTGATCGATGGCGCAGACTACTTCGCCGCTGTCGAGGCGGCGCTGCGGCAGGCTCGCCACTCGGTCCTGATCATCGGCTGGGACTTTGATGGACGCATTCGACTCCGCCAGGATGTCGGCCCCGAGGAGTCGCCCCCGCTCGGCCCCTTTCTACGCTCCCTTGTAGAAGCACGATCTGAGCTCGAGATCCGCATCCTGGTGTGGAGCACCGCGGTGGTGCACGCTCCGGGCGCTCCAGGGCCGCTCCTGTTTGGAGCGGATTGGCAGAACCATCCTCGCCTACGCCTGAAGCTCGACACACAGCACCCGATCTACGCGGCCCATCACCAGAAGATCGTCTGCATCGACGACCAAGTCGCCTTTGCGGGCGGGATGGACCTCACAGTGCGGCGCTGGGACACGAGCCGGCATGCAATCGATGATCCGCACAGGCTCGATCCGGAGGGAAAGCCGTATGAGCCGGTCCATGACATTACCATGGTGGTGGATGGAGAGGCGCCGCGGTCCATCTCCGCGCTGGCTCGCCGCCGCTGGCAGGTCGCGACAGGCGAGGAACTTGCACCGGTGGCTAAGCCCGACGCGGATCCCTGGCCCGCCAATGTTATCCCTGATTTTACGGACACGGCCGTCGCCATTGCCCGCACCATGCCGGCCTGGGGTGCAGATCCCACCGTCGCCGAGGCGGCCGCACTGACGGCCGACGCGCTCCAGGCGGCAAGGCAGGCAATCTACATCGAGGCCCAGTACATGACAGCCCCGTTTGTCGGAGACGTCCTGGCGCGCCGCCTCCAGGAGGCGAACGGACCGGAGATCATCGTGCTCATGACCTACGCGTCACGTGGGCTGGCCGAGCGCGTTGTAATGGGCAAGAACCGCGACCGGCTCATCCGCCGGCTGCGTCAAGCTGACTGCCATGATAGGTTGCGGGTCTGGTATCCCTGCGCTCCCGCCCCAGACGGTGGTCACCGGCAGGTGAAGATCCATTCCAAGCTGATCATCGTGGATGACGTCTTCCTGCGGGTCGGCTCATCCAACCTCAATAACCGCTCCATCGGCCTCGACACGGAATGCGACCTCGCGATCGAGGCCCAGACCGGGACTGAGCGCCGGTCCATCGCGAACCTGCGCGACCGTCTCATCACCGAGCACCTCGACGTCGATCCGGCGCACCTCGCAGCGGCCATTCATGACGAGGGCGGCTCACTCATCCGCGCGGTCGAGCGCCTCAATCGGGGTGCGAGGGGCCTGCGTCCGTTCGAGGCGATGACGGATCACGGCCCGTCCCGCCCCGTCCTTGGCACCCGCCTCCTCGACCCACAAGGCCCCTTCGAGCCGCTCTGGTTCCTGCGCCGAAAGCGACGGAGGAGGGGCTGAGCGTCAGCCGGACTTCATCTTGCTGCCCCGCCATCGGAGCACGGCCTCGGTAACGGCAAGGAGCATGCTGCCCAGCACCAGCGGCACAAGAAAGTAGACGAAGCGAAAGACCAGGAGCGATCCGATCAGGTCCGCCTGCGGCAGGAGATACATGACCACGCTCTCAATGACGCCGAGCCCGCCTGGGACGTGACTGATAAGGGCTGTGGCGTTGGCAATCACGTAGACCGAGGCGACGCCGAGATAGGCAACGTCCGCGACCGCGGCGAGTGCCTGATGCAGGCAAGCGGCAACGCAGGCGAAATTCAGCGGTCCGACAACGACTTGGCCTAGCGCCAGGCGCATCGTCGGCACCTCCAGCGACCAGTTTCGGATGGTGACCGGCCTTCGGACGAGCGCCACGACTGCCAAGTATGCACCTGCTAAGGCAAGGCAGAGCCCGCCAAGTGCAAGGATGATCGGTTGCCTGAGACCGGTGATCTCCTGCGCGAGATCGGAGCGGATCAAGAGCGCCGCGCCGCCGAGGATCGTGAGGCCGAGCCCGACCGTCAGGCCGCAGAACAGAATGACCTTAGCGACCTGTCCGGCCGTGAGGCCCCACCGGGTGTAGAAGCGATAGCGGACGGCACCGCTGCTCAGGAACGCGAAGCCGATGTTGTGGCCAAGTGACAAGCTGGTGAAGGAGGCGAGCGCGGCCTTGGGGTAAGGCAACGGCTGCCCGGCGTAGCGCAAGGCGAGATAATCGAAGCCAGTGAGGCATAGATAGCTCCCCGCCGCGAAGCCACCGGCGGAGAGGAGCCGGACCAAGGGGATTGCTGTCACGGAGGCGATCAGCTGTTCGAGGCTGTAGCGGCTCAGGGTGCGGTAGAGCAGGAATCCTGCCAGACCCAGGGCGGCGATCGTGATGAGCACGGTCCAGACGCGAGAGAGGCCCATCCCCTTCGCGTTGTCCGACGCTCCCTGAGCATCATCATAGCCTCCGATGCGATCTCCCATCGTGTACGGCCCCACCCACGATTGATCCCCTTTGAGGCAACGTGTGGCTAAGCCGAGCGATCCCCCAGAGGAGGTCAATGGGCGGATTGCCTCGCCTCTTGGTTCACAGGACGGTGCTCGCGGGCCGGCGCAATCTGGAACTCGACGAGGAGCGGCAGGTGATCCGAGGCCACTCGCGCAAGAGGCGTCCGCACAGCTTCGACCCGGAGCACGTCAATGGAGCGGCTGACGAACACATGGTCGATGCGAAGCAGGGGCAACCGAGACGGGAAGGTCGGCCGGGGAGAATGGTGGATGTGGGGCCCGACCTGAGCGTCGCACAACCGGGCGGCAAGTCGCTGGTAGGCGCGCGAACGCGGAAGCGCATTGAGATCGCCAACCAGCATCATAGGCGCGCGGCAGGCTGGATGGGACAACCATTCAGGGCCCAGGAGCTTATTGACCTGGGCCAGGCGCTCGTGCCGCCTGAGGCCGAGATGAGTGTTGATCACCTGGACCTCGAACCCGCCGATCTGCACCGAGGCCCAGAGAGCGCCGCGGGGCTCGAGCGCAGGTCGTCCTGTTAGGCCTGGCAGTGGCCCCGCCTTGACGAGGCGCGACGGGCGAGCCGTGAGAATGGCGTCTCCATACTCCTCTTCGAGAACCCGCAGCGCTGGATGGAAGTGCATCTGCATGCCGAGCACCTCAGCGATCGCATGCGCCTGATCAATCCCGCCGGTCCGTGTGCGCCTGACGTCGAGCTCCTGGAGGGCGACCACATCAGGGCGGCAGGAGGCAATCACCTCCGCAATGCGCTCCGGGGCCAAGCGACCATCAATGCCAAGGCAGCGGTGCACATTATAGGTTAGGATTCGCAGCACCCTCACTCCACAGGTTTAGGTGTGCAAGGCTCCCTGTTGGAGGGCCGGGCACCTTTGCACATCCCATTACCTCTGTAGCCGCAATCGAGGCTGCAGACGGCGCAGGTCGAGCCCGGCTGAGACCAAAATGAGTACATCAGAGCAGTGGTCCCGCTGCTCTGGTGCCCCGCCTTGCCGGGTGCTCCGCTCGCCTCATCGTGACTTCGCTCCATCCTGGAGGCGCAGATCGTATCGACGGGCATTCGCCTGCGCCTCTTCTGGTGCGAGAGTCTGCGGTGCAAGCTGACCTCCTGCGGATTAGGCCTCTCGCGTTCGCCGGTCCACACGCCAGTTAGGCGGTCGTACCGCAGCACGATCACCTCGCCGTCCCTGATCCGCCACTCAGCATGCTGATCGGTCGCAAGCACAGGTCGATGCTCAGCTCCGGCGCTCATCACAGAGCTCCCACCAAGATTGACGCTGCACCCGCTCAACCATGGGCTATCACAGGGTCGCCAGCGACCAAGCGCCTTCTCGAGGTCGGCCTTGCTCATGCGGGAGCGTCCCGATACGTCCCGCCGCTTGGCTTCAGCATAGAGTTCAGCTCGGGTCATCGCCCGGCCGGATTTGGAGGCCTTACTGCTAAGCCGTTCAAGGGGCGAGCCCGACTTCTTCGAGACGACCTTCCTGGCGGATGAGCTTTTTTGCTCCTCGCGTTCGCGGCGGTATCACCCTTCTGCTCTTTGGCTTTGGTTTTCCTCAGGTTTTCGCGGTTCTTGACTGGGCTCTCCTGGTTCGAGGCGCCGGCCTCATGCAGAGCAATCGCGATGGCCTGTTTTGGGTTCTTCACCTTCGGACCAGTGCCGCGGATCTTGAGCTTGCCTTCCTTGAGCTCGTGCACCACCCGATGCACCGTCTCCTCCTGCACCCTCGATTGCTTCGCCATTGCTCCAATTCCACGATCAAAATTCGCCCCGCTCGCCCGCGATCGTCCGCACCACACGCGCGTACTTGTCGCCGTGCGGCTTTGGACTGTCGCCCGATCCATCTGGCCCCATCGCACCAAAGCTTCCGTCATGTGCGGTGTCGCCATTCGTTGGGGAGCGCGCCTGCCGACTGGTCTTTGTCGCACCAAGCTGCGCTGTTCGGCTATGAATGAGCCAAGCAAGTCCGTACCCAACAGCCGCAGCGGTTAGAAGAGCAAGCAATGGATACTGCTGGACTGGTCGGGCAACAGCTTGGGCGCTTTGACGAGAGTAGCGCTCGGCGTCGGAAAAACGGTGACGGACCTCCTCAACGTACTCTCCGCTATGCCGGTAGGCTCCCTGCGCAAGTCCTGAGGCTTGCTTCAGGACGCGCCGAACCGCGCCTGCACTCTGCTGGCGCTGGTCAGGAATTGGCTCCACGGGCGCTGCAGCATCATCGGCGTCGAGCTTAGCAGCGACACTCTTTGAGCCGGTGGTTGTCCAGGCCGGCGGGTCACTGGCTGGAAAGCTGTCGTCCACGGTGTCATCCACAAGACGCTGCTGCATCTTGCGAAGTTCACTGTCTGCGTGAGCTGGCCGTTTCTCATCGATCTTCTCGTCGGGCATGGCAGAGCCTCCTCTCGACTGCGTGAGCAATGTCTGCCGAACGCTGCGGTTCCAGAGGTCTTTGAATGCTCATGAGCGCGTTCGCGTCTCGGTTGTCGCGCCTCCGCCCGGAGGAGAGCCTGATCCGTCCTGCCAACCAGATGAGCCGTCCTGGTTCGTGAGACAGGTTCAATGCAAAGAAGAGGGTCAGGTCGTCTCCCCTGCGGGCTTACGTGGCCCAGACGATGAGGTCCACTTCGCGAGCGCTGACCTGTGCTGCCGATCGCAACCATCTGGAGCCCTCATTTCAGCAAGGGCCTACATCGTGTGAGGCAGTGACGTCGCGAGCAGGGGTTGTTCGTTTCAGTTGCACCTACCCTGTTTGGCCCTTCCGGCGAAACGAAGATAGAGACGGTGGTCTGAACCACCGCAAAGGTACCGGCAGCCGTGATGTCAGTCGAACCGCTCCTTCGTCTGTCTTGCGAATGTGCAGGGTCCGCGTGTGAAACTCCTCCAAGCCGGGTCGATGCCCGATTGACAGAACAGTTGCACCTCTGAGCTCGTCATCGAACAGCGACAGCGTGGCGGCTTGGCTCTCATCGTCAAGAGCGGACGTCGCCTCGTCCATGAACACCCAGAGCGGGCGATGCAGGACGAGACGGGCGAACGCGATCCGTTGCTGCTGGCCCAGCGACA
>JADDQD010000285.1 GCA_016781555.1 Pseudomonadota bacterium
TCCTCCTTCACCGGACATGCATCCGCATCGACAAGGATGCGCGGCGTCACCGCTGCCGGTTCGCCTTGGCGCGATAAACGGGTTTGGCGCCGTGCCGTGGCGGCGGCGGCCCTGCCCGTCGGTTCTGCCGCGCTGCCTCACGCGGGGTGCCCTCGACCGGCTCGATCCTGATGCCGCCTTCGCCCTCCGGGTCGCCGCCCGCGGTGCGCTTCAGCGCCGCCGTAAAACGCGCCGCCGCAGCGCGCGGGATTTCGAACAGCGTTTCGCTGGCGGCAATTCGGATCGCGCCAATGTCGTTCTTGGTGATGTGCCCGCGCCGGCAGAGGAGGGGAAGCAGCCACCGCGGATCCGCATTGTGCCGCCGCCCGATGTCCATCCTAAACCAGACTGTGTCTTCAAAGCCCGCCCGGGGACCATCCGGGCGGGGGGCGGGCCCACTTCCCTGATCGAGCAGTTCTTCAGGCGCCGGCATCCGCGCGCGATGCGCTCGCACCAGCGCAGCGGCGACCTCTTCCGGACTGCGCTCGGTTAGCAGCCGGCGTCCCAATTCCCGATCCTCGTCATCCGCTTCGACCGGCTCGAGCAGCGCCTCCAGCAACCGCTCACGGTCTTTGCTTCGGATCTCCTCCGGGGTCGGGGCTCCGATCCACTCGGCCGCGATTCGCGCCCCGCGCAGCATCGCCTCCACCCGCTTCCTGCGCGGATAGGGTACGATCAGGACGGCCGTGCCCTTTTTGCCGGCGCGCCCCGTTCGTCCAGAACGATGCTGGAGCGTTTCAGCGTCGCGCGGCAGCTCCACGTGGATCACAAGCGACAAAGTGGGCAGATCAATTCCGCGCGCCGCCACATCGGTCGCGACGCAGAGCCGCGCGCGCCGATCGCGCAGCGCCTGCATCGCCTGGTTGCGCTCGTTCTGGCTGTGCTCACCGGACAGCGCCACGGCATCAAAGCCGCGCTCGAGCAGGCTGGCATGAAGACGCCGCACATTATCGCGCGTTGCGCAGAACAGCATCGCCGATTCCGCATCATGATAGCGAAGGAGATTCACCACCGCATTTTCGATATCGGCGGGCGCCACCGTCACGGCTTGGTAGCTGATATCGCCGTGGCCGCGATCTTCACCGACGGTAGATATACGCAATGCATCTCGCTGATAGCGCTTCGCGAGGGCCACAATCGGCTTTGGCATGGTTGCCGAGAACAGCAAGGTGCGGCGTTCGGCCCAGGTCGCATCGAGGATTTCTTCGAGATCTTCGCGAAACCCCATGTCGAGCATCTCGTCTGCTTCATCGAGCACCACCGCCCGCAACGCGGAGAGGTCGAGCGCGCCGCGTTCGAGATGATCACGCAGACGCCCCGGCGTGCCCACGACGATGTGTGCTCCTTGCGAGAGGCTCCGGCGCTCTTTCGACGGGTCCATCCCACCGACGCAGGTGGCGATCCGCGCTCCGGCCTTTTCGTAAAGCCAAACCAGTTCCCGGCTGACCTGCAGCGCAAGCTCGCGCGTCGGGGCGATTACCAGGGCCAGCGGCTCTCGAACGAAGGGCAGACTTCCATTCTCAAGCAACTGCGCAGCCATGGCGAGACCGAAGGCGACGGTCTTGCCCGACCCCGTCTGCGCGGACACGATGAGGTCGCGAGCCGGCTCTGCCTCGAGAACGGCAGCTTGGACAGGTGTGGGAGCGGCATAGCCGCGAGCGGAAAGGGCTTCGGAAAGAAGTGGCGGCAAGGAACTGAAGGGCATCGCCAAGAGATGGGTGGCCCGGCTTCAGGAGCAAGGGCTGATTTTTAGAGAACCTGTCCCGCCGCCCACCCGCTCGCCCACGCCCATTGGAAATTGTAGCCGCCGAGCCAGCCCGTCACGTCGACTGCTTCGCCGATTGCATAAAGCCCAGCTACCCTGTTCGATTCCATGGTGCGCGATGAAAGGCCGTCCGTGCTGATCCCGCCGGCAGTCACTTCGGCCTTGGCGAAGCCTTCGGTCCCCGAAGGGTTGAACCGCCAATCGGCGATCCTCGCCTCCGTCTCGCTGAGCTTGCGATCGGGAAGGTTGGCGAGTTCACCCAAAAGCCCGATCCGCTCTGCCAATGTTTCGGCAAGGTGGTCGGGAAGTGCGCTCCCCAAGACCGAGCGGAGGGTCGAGCGGGGCTTCGCCCGCTTGACTTCCACCAGCCAACCGCGCCTTCTCGCGGGCAGGAAGTCGATCCCGACCTGCTGACCATGCCGCCAGTAAGAAGAAATCTGGAGAATGGCAGGCCCCGAGAGACCCCGGTGCGTAAACAGCGCCGCCTCCCGAAACTCAATCTTCCCGCAGCGCGCGATCACGTCGGTGGCCACTCCGGAAAGCGAGCGGAACAGAATCTCCTCGCCGCCAAGCGTCAGCGGCACCAATGCAGGCCGAGGCTCCACCACTTTCAGGCCAAAGCGGCGGGCGAGATCGTAGGCGAAGCCCGTCGCGCCCATCTTCGGTATCGACGGGCCGCCGGTCGCGATCACAAGCGCAGGCGCTGCTGCCGTTTCGGTGCCAATGGTAACGCGATATTGCCCGTCGGAATGGCTGATGTCGCTCAGCCGCTGCCCCAGCCGAAGCTCGACAGCCCCCCGTTCGCACTCGGCCAGCAGCATTGCGACGATCTGTCTTGCCGACCCATCGCAGAAGAGCTGTCCGAGCGTTTTTTCATGCCATGCAATTCCGTGCCGGTCGACCAGAGCGATGAAGTCTTCTGGCCGATATCGGCCCAGGGCCGATTTGGCGAAGTGCGGGTTGGCCGAAAGGTAACGTTCCGGACCAGCGTGAAGGTTGGTGAAGTTGCACCGGCCGCCGCCCGAAATGAGGATCTTCTTGCCTGGGGCGTCGGCATGATCGACGAGCAGCACCCGCCGGCCCCTTTGGCCCGCCACCGCAGCGCACATCAGGCCGGCGCCGCCCGCGCCGAGGACGATCGCATCGTAAGTACCGGCGCTAGCCATGGCCGCCGGTTAGTTCATTTGATTGGATGCGGGAAGCCGATGCTCGTGCAGAAGGTTGGGTGTTCTGGAACACTCGGCGAAACCTATTGCACTGCACAACGTTCACTGCCGACCGCGGCCCGGATCCGGACCGCCCTCCAACTGTAGGACAAGATCATGAACGAGGCCAAGGCGCCTTCAAAGGCAAAGCAGCGCGCGTCGCGATCGAACAATGGTGCAGCGCCGCTCTGGAAGTGGGGAGCGGCAGGCGCCGCTGCCGGAGCAGTGCTCGGGGGAACGGCTTTGTTCAATCGTAGCCGCGCCAAGCGAGCGGAGCGAAACAACCCGCCGCTAGGGAGCTTCCTCAGCATCCGTGGCACCCGTCTTCATTATGTGGAGCGTGGGGAGGGCGAGCCGCTGGTGCTGTTGCACGGCAACGGTACCATGATCGAGGATTGGATCATCTCCGGGGTTCTTGATGAGCTTGCCAAGACGCACCGGGTCGTGGCGTTCGACCGGCCGGGCTTCGGACACAGTGAACGGCCGCGGTCGCGGATCTGGACGCCCACTGCGCAAGCGGAACTCCTGGCCGAAGCGTTCGCCGAACTCGGCCTCGAAAAACCGCTGGTCGTCGGCCACAGCTTTGGCGCCGTCGTTGCGCTGGCGCTGGCGATTCACCACCCCCAGGCCGTCTCCGGAATCGTCCTCATTGGCGGCTATTATTATCCTTCCGTCCGAGGCGACGTGCTCTTGGTAGCCCAGCCGGCAGTGCCAGGGATCGGGGATGTGATGCGGCATACCATTTCGCCGCTCTTGGGATCAGCTTTGGCCCCACGGATCAATGCCAAGATATTCAGCCCGGCGCAGGTGCCGGAGCATTGGACCCGCGAATTTCCAATGGAGATGGCCCTTCGCCCGTCGCAGATTCGCGCCGAAGCGGCCGAGGCGGCGATGATGATTCCAGCGGCAGCCGGGCTCGCTGCCCGCCACGGCGAGTTGACCCTGCCGGTGACGATCGTCGCTGGCGAAGGGGACGCGATCGTTGCGACTGCCTCTCAGCCGCAGCTTTTTCACCAGGCGCTTCCGCAGAGCCGGTATGTCGAGCTGAAGGGCGCCGGCCACATGGTTCACCACACGGCGAGCGATGCGGTGATCGCCGCGATCCGGGAGACACCGCGGCAATAAGTGCTTTGGAGGGGGCGCTTGCGCCTCCACCCATAAGTTTGACTGACCCGAAATGCTCCCGCGCAGCCGTTGACAAGGGCGGCGGCCCAGCCTATCTGCCGGCCATCCCGATCGACCGGCCGCCCGGCGGCGCACTTAGCGTGCGCGCGCCGGCTATGTCCGTTTCGATGGGGCTTTACGAAGCGCTGAGATGGGGGGAAGCCATCCCCCTGTGGAGCAGGAGAAGTAACAGATGGCACGTATTGCGGGTGTCAACATCCCGACCAACAAGCGCGTGGAGATCGCGCTTACTTACATCCATGGAATCGGCCGCACCAAGGCGACGGAAATCACGACGAAGCTGGGTATCGCGCGCGAGCGCCGGGTCCAGGATCTGACCGACCAGGAAGTGCTTCAGATCCGCGAGGCGATCGACAGCGACTACACCGTGGAAGGGGATCTTCGGCGCGAAGTTGCCATGAACATCAAGCGGCTGATGGACCTCGCGTCCTATCGGGGCCTTCGGCACCGCAAAGGGCTTCCGGTTCGTGGCCAGCGGACGCATACCAATGCGCGCACCCGCAAGGGCAAGGCCAAGCCGATCGCCGGCAAGAAGAAGTAAGTCGTCCGCAGACGGTTACTTCGGTGGGGACAGATCTCCACAAGCCGCGACGGGCGGCACGCTAGACACAAGGTAGGGATAGCAAATGGCACGCGAACCTCAGCGCATCAAGCGGCGCGAGCGCAAGAACATCACGGCGGGCGTCGCTCATGTGAACGCCAGCTTCAATAACACGATGATCACGATCACCGACGCGCAAGGAAATGCGATCGCCTGGTCGTCCGCAGGGATGATGGGCTTCAAAGGCTCCCGGAAGTCGACTCCTTATGCCGCCCAAGTTGCGGCCGAAGACGCCGGACGCAAGGCAGCCGAGCATGGTGTGCGTACGATTGAGGTGGAAGTGAAGGGCCCGGGGTCCGGCCGCGAATCTGCTCTTCGCGCGCTCCAGGCGGTTGGCTTCCAGATCACCTCCATCCGGGACGTGACACCGATCCCGCACAATGGCGTTCGGCCGTCAAAGCGCCGTCGCGTTTAAAGCTTCATCAGCGGCCTTTGGCCTGCTGACAAGAAAAGTATCTAATCGGAAGAGGTTTTGGGATCGCTTCCGAATAACCAAGGGAAGATCATGGCCGTCAACGCTAAGAACTGGCAGGAAATGAAGAAGCCCAACGCGCTTGAGAAGCGCTCGGCAGGCGACGCCCGCCGCAAGGCGACCTTTGTCGCCGAGCCGCTTGAGCGTGGTTTTGGCCTGACGCTCGGAAACTCACTGCGCCGCGTGCTCCTTTCGTCCCTGCAGGGCGCCGCCGTCACCTCCATGCGCATTGAAGGTGTTCTGCATGAATTCTCGTCGCTTGCGGGTGTCCGCGAGGACGTGACCGACATAGTGCTCAACGTGAAGCAGGTTGCGCTTCGTATGGAGGGCGACCAGCCGCGACGGCTTCAGCTTTCCGCGACAGGCCCTGGCGAAGTTACGGCCGGGCAGGTCGCAACGACGGGCGACATCCAGGTGATGAATCCAGACCTCGTCATTTGCCATCTCGACGAGGGCGCCACGCTGAACATGGAGCTTACCGCCGAAACCGGCAAAGGCTATGTCCCTGCGGCCTCGAACCGCCCAGCCGATGCGCCGATCGGCCTTATCCCGGTCGACGCGCTTTATTCACCGGTACGCCAAGTCAGCTACAAGGTGGAGAACACTCGCGTTGGGCAGGAGCTGGATTACGACAAGCTGACGCTCACGGTTGAAACCGACGGCACGCTGACACCTGACGATGCCGTAGCCTATGCGGCCCGGATCCTGCAGGATCAGCTGCAGCTGTTCGTGCACTTCGACGACGGCATCGCCGTCCACCACACGACGGTGCCCACGGGCGTCCCGACGATGGCGAACGAAACGGAGGCGGACGCCAACCAGCTCAACCGCTACCTCCTCAAGAAGGTCGACGAACTCGAGCTCTCGGTGCGGAGCGCCAATTGCTTGAAGAACGACAACATCATCTACATCGGCGATCTCGTTCAGAAGACCGAAGCCGAGATGCTCCGTACGCCGAACTTCGGCCGGAAGTCGTTGAACGAAATCAAGGAAGTTCTCTCCTCGATGGGGCTGCGGCTCGGCATGGATATCCCCGGCTGGCCGCCGGAGAACATCGAAGAGATGGCCAAGAAGCTCGAACAGGAAATGATGGGGTAAAGCACCGGGTCGAAGTGGCACTTTGACCCGGGACTCTCGCCCATCAAATCTTCCGCTCCGGCTTTTCAAAGCCTCACTGGAGCAAAAAAGGGTAAGGGCGGGCCCCTCCAAGTTCCGCCTGGTCGGAAGTTCCGTGACACGGCTTCCGAACGAACGTGAAGGGAATACACCATGCGCCATCGCGTCGGCGGCAGGAAGCTGCAGCGTACTTCGAGCCATCGGGCGGCCCTGTTCCGCAACATGGCCGCCGCGCTCATCAAGCACGAGCAGATCACCACCACGGTGCCCAAGGCGAAGGAGCTTCGCCCTTATGTCGAAAAGCTCATTACGCTGGCAAAGAAGGGCGGGCTCTCGAACCGCCGCCTCGCACATGCGCGGCTTCTCGACGATACCCAGCTGATCAAGCTCTTCGACACGCTCGCGCCGCGTTATGCGGACCGGAACGGCGGCTACACCCGCGTCATCAAAGCGGGGCTTCGTGCTTCGGACGCCGCGCCCATTGCCATCATCGAGCTGGTCGATCGCGACTTCGCGGCCAAAGGCCAGGATTCCGGGCCGGTGCAAGTCGGTGAGGAATTCGACGAAGCAGCATGAGGGCTCTTGGCTCAAGTGAAACTTCGACCAAGTGGCATGAAACAAAGGGAGGGCCTCCATTCGGGGGCCCTTTTCTTGTTCATCAACCGGTGCGGAGATGAAGCTGTTGGCGGCCCGCGCACGCGCGAAGGGCAGGCGCGGATCAGCGGCTTTGAAAAAGCTGCCGGCCGCTACTAAATGACGGGATTATCTCCTGCAGCGAAAGTTTTGGATCGATGCGCCATGCTCTTGTTCTTTGCCTTCTTGCGTCGTCGGCGTGCGCTATGAACGCGCGTGAGCCGGTCGCAGCGCCAGCTGCCGCTG